>DATMTU010000112.1:0-3564 GCA_035564035.1 Dongiaceae bacterium | reverse complement strand
TTTTAAAAAAAGAAAGCAGAGAGGAGCGAACCATGAAGTTCAAAGCCAACACCCGTCGCCGCGCCATTGAATATGAAAAAGATCTTGTTCAGTATTGGAAAAAAGATCACACTTTCGAAAAATCAATTGAACAGCGTCCGGCCGATAATGCCTACGTGTTTTACGATGGCCCGCCATTCATTACCGGTGTACCGCACCATGGTACGCTCCTGAGCTCAATCGTCAAAGACGCTATGCCTCGCTACCAAACCATGAAAGGCAAGCGTGTTGAACGTGTCTGGGGTTGGGATTGCCATGGATTGCCTGCTGAAAACTTTGTTGAAAAAAAGTTAAATATTCAAGACCGTCACGAAATTGGCACCAAAATTAGCCTCGCCGAGTACATTACTACGGCCCGTGAAAGTATGGTCCAAACCTCGAGCCTCTGGGAAGATACCATTGACCGTATTGGCCGCTGGGTCGACTTTAAAGGTGCCTACAAAACCATGGATAAAAACTACATGGAATCAGTCTGGTGGGCCTTTAAAACTCTCTACGAAAAGGGCAAAATCTATGAAGGCGAAAAGGTCTTGATGTACGACACCAAGTGGGCAACGCCACTTTCCAAGGCCGAAGTGACCATGGATGCCGGTGCTTATGTTGATGTCACCGACCCAAGCGTGTACACAAAATTTAAACTCACACCAGAATCAGTCGACAAACTCGGCCTGACTGGTGATATATTCATGCTTGCCTGGACGACGACGCCATGGACCCTTCCAGGCAACACCGCCCTCGCTGTTAATGCCGACGTTGATTACGTATTGGTTGAGGTTGACGGTCAAAAATTCATCTTGGCTGAAGAATTAACCGATAAAGTCCTGACCGATGAAAAACATACCGTCCTGCCATTCGCAGAGCTCCGCAGCTTCACCGGCAAAGAACTCGTTGGCCTTGATTACGAGCCCCTCTTTGAAAACCGTGGCAAAAACGCCCACAAAGTTTGGGCCGCTGATTACGTCACCACCGAAAGTGGTACCGGCATCGTCCACCTTGCTCCAGCCTACGGCGAAGAAGACTTCGTCCTCGCCAAAGAAAAGGGCATTCCTGTCGTGCACGTCCTCGACGAGTACGGCTTTTACACTGAAGGCGAGTGGAAGGGCCTCGACGTATGGGAAAACAACAAGCTCATCGCTAAAACGCTGAAAGAAAACGGCGTCGTCTGGAAAATCGACTATATTCGCCACGAATACCCACACAACCCGCGCACTGGCCACCGTCTGATGTATCGCGCCCACCCAAGTTGGTTCTTCGATATCGACAGCCAACGCACCGAAATGCTTGAAGAAAACACCGAACACGTCAACTGGTTCCCAGAACACATCAAACACGGCCGTTTTGAAAAAACCGTCGAACAAGCCCCTGACTGGAACCTCAGCCGCGACCGTTTCTGGGCGACCGCCATGCCTGTCTGGAAAGGTGATAAAGGCGGCATTAAAGTCGTTGGTAGCTACGCCGAGCTGAAAGAGCTCAGCGGGGTAGAGCTCGAAGATTACCACCGCCCATGGGTCGACGACATTACCTTCGATATCGACGGCGAACACTTTACGCGCATCGACAAAGTCCTCGACTGCTGGTTCGAATCTGGTTCAATGCCATTTGCGCAGTTCCATTATCCATTCGAAAATGTTAAAAAGTTCGAAGATAATTTCCCTGGCGATTTCATCGTGGAATACGTCGGCCAAGTCCGCGCCTGGTTCTATTATGTTCACGCGGTTAACGTCGGGCTCTTCGGCCACAATGCCTTCAAAAACGTTATTGTCACCGGTAACGTGGCTGGTAACGACGGCCGCAAGATGTCGAAATCGCTCGGTAACTTTACCGACCCGAACGAACTGATGGACAAATTCAGCGCCGACTCGCTCCGCTTCTTGCTTCTGCAAAGCCCGCTCCTCAGTGGTGAAGACTTTGCCCTCCAGGACAAAGAAGTAGGGGACGTTGCCCGCAAGCTGAGCATGGTCTGGAACATGTACGATTTCTTCACTATGTACGCCGATGTTGATGGCTGGGAATTCACCGACGCCATGCGCGATGCCGAAGGCCTCCCGACTGAACCAACTGACCTCGATAACCCGCTTGACCAGTGGATCATTAGCCGCGTTCACCAACTCATCGAAGAGATCGAAGCCAGCATGAACAAGTACGACATCCCAAGCGCCGTCAAACCAATCCTGCCATTCCTCGATGACGCCTCAAACTGGTATGTTCGCCGTTCACGCCGCCGCTTCTGGAAGTCTGACGACGATGCCGACAAAAACAACGCCTACCGCACGCTTCACTATGTGCTGGTTCGCTACGCCCAAGCCGTCGCGCCATTCGTTCCATTTATGGCTGAAGAACTCTATCAAAAGCTCACCGGTGGCGAAAGTGTCCACCTCACCAATTGGCCGGAACTCGGCCACGTCAACGAACAGGTGCTCGACCACATGGCCCGCACCCGCGAGATCATCGAACAAGGCCTGGCACTGCGTATGTATAAAGATGACAATGAGCTCCAAATCAAAGTCCGCCAGCCACTCTCTCAACTGACCTATGGTGGCGAAAAGCTTGATGACTTCTACGAATCAATTATCACTGAAGAGGTGAACGTGAAAGAAGTTGCTCACGGTGATTTCGAATTTGTCACCCTCGATAAGACCATCACCCCTGAACTCCGTCGCGAAGGCCTCGCCCGCGAAGTTATTCGCCATGTCCAGGCAGCGCGTAAGGATGCCGGGTTGAATGTGGATGATCGAATTAAGCTCAGCCTTATGACGAAAGAAGGTGATTTGAAGCAGGCGATAAAAGAATACGCCGACACTATTGCGGCGGAAACCTTAGCCCAGTCTATTTCTGACGAAGCCTACACCTATAGCACCGAAGTGAAGGTTGAAGGTGATCTACTGACGGTAACACTCGAAAAATACTAGCCTATAAGCATAAGCGTAAGTTGACTTTTATTATTAAATATGGTAAAATGTAACTTGCATTTGAGGCCACCACGACAGAAGGGAGGTGAGCGACGTGCTTGAGTCTTACTCGAGTGTGCTCTCACAAGCACTCAAACGCATCGTCGACGGCGATACGTCAGCGGCCCATCGGCTGCTCGACAATTTCTACTACCGTCGACGTAAGTGGACTGCGAAAGACTACACAGAGCTCTTGCAGTACACGCTGTCCCATCGCGCCTTCATCAAGGCCGATGACGAGACTAAAAACGAGCTGGCCGGGATTCTTTTCTACTTCCGCTCACCGCACAACAAGTCCACCGCCGCCTATTACGTGAGCCACCGCAGGGTGATTCGCAATGGCGAAGCTAAGGATGAGTTTCGGATTGAGGCAGGGGGGAGTGCCCCAGCTCACTAGCCGCCTAATTCTTCGGATTTAGGCGGCTTCTCATATCTGTAATGGATTGACATTTTGTATTAAATATGCTATATAAATATACAAATGGAATTAAAACAAACAAGCACCACCATCGAAGCCGAGACAACACAGGACAAGGCTGATAAATATGCTATTCTGCGCCAAAGTCGTCGTGCCGAC
>DATMTU010000111.1:0-2824 GCA_035564035.1 Dongiaceae bacterium | reverse complement strand
GAGCTGTTAAATTTGCCGCATCTGAATGAGAAACATCTATATTTGCAGATCGTCGAAGTTTTAACTCGCGTTCGTAGGGGTGGTCCTGGCCTTCAATAACGTCCTTAATAACCGCTGTTGTTGTATCCCAATAGTATTTCTTTTTCAAGCGCCGTACGTTGGTTTGAATTTCTTTAAGTCTGGTTGGTTTTTCTTGGAGAGTCTGTAGTGCCTGAGTAATTGCTTCGGAAGATAAAGCATCAAGCTTAATAGCGGCGTTATTTGTTACCATCTCCTCGCTAAGAGGGTCTCCACCGTTGGTAATGGTTGCGGCCTCACCCCATACGAAATCCATAACGCGAGTACGCCATGAGTAAATGTTCTCCTTACCTGGCTGATTAAGGCTCACGATAACTGCAGCATTCCTAAACCAGTTAATACGGGTGTCAAAATCAACCCAATCAACAAAGTACATGCTTTTATCCAAAAGGTTATTTGTTTTTGCAAACTCTACCGCCTTGGTATATTGTCGGGCGATATCCTCATTAGCATTAAAAGGGTTTTTACCACCAACGAAGACGAACTTAAACTTCTTATTTGACGATAGCTGCTTAATTGATTGGAGGTATTCTTCAATTCTAAACCACGGATAGATGCCGCCAAACCAGAGGACGACGAAATCTTCTTTTTTGATGCCTAAACTTACGTAGGGGTTTTTTGAGGCTTCAATGCCATCACGATGTATTCCGAAGGGTGCGTATAGAAGACGCTCGGTATGGTATGAATAGGGGTTAATAATACCAAGCGCAGATAAGATACCAGAGTATAGCTGTTCTTGTGCAGGGTTTGCATACAGGAAATAATCACCACGCATTAAAGTGTGATTATGTCGTTGTAAATCGGCCATATAATTAACATATTCAACACTCATATCTTTGGCGTCACGAGCAGACACCTCGATATAGATAGGGACGTAGGCATCAAGAATCAACTGAATATCGTCACGAATATTATCTGCAACGAAGACGGAAAGGTCACCCATGCAGTAACTAACAATAACGGCATCGTAAGAGTTAATAGCTTTTATGAAATCGGCATTAAGATTCCAGTTTATAAGTTTAATACCATCGTGCTCTTTAATAGAGAGAGGAAAACCACCATTAATAGCGACAGTAGCATCTACGCCATTTTCCTGAAGGCCCTTTGCAAGCCCCCAAACACGCATACCACCACCTTCAACTGTTTGATATTCGGGAGTTGGTACAGGACCGTAGGAAATGACAAGACAAGTCTTAATATCTTTGTTTGTAATCATGAATAGGCTTATTATAACAAATTACGGATTACCAAACACCCACTTTTGAGATCCACTTCCGTTTGCTGCCCAGAGCCGTGAGGAAGTACCAGGAACTGTTATACCGCCCCATGCTATATCGAGAACAAGGTTTGAACACGCCTGTTGTAGCGTGTAAGTTAAGTCATTATTTTCGGTTATATTCCATTCTTGTGAACAGGTTGAGTTCCCTGGCCAGATTTGCGTCAGGGTTCCTTGGGTCGAGATGGTACCACCGGTTACGTCGAGATAATTACCCGACGCAGGATTTTGTATACTATAGTTACCGTCACTTAATTTCGTAACTTGCCACTGCTGAGAAACAGTACCGTTAATAGTCCATAATTGAGTCTTTGTACCGTTACTCATATTGCCGCCAGTAATATCAAGAGCAAGATTACCGAGTGATTGAATTGAGTAGGTACCGGTTGGGATGTTGTTTTTAACAGGATTTAATGTCCATTGCTGTGATCCTGTTGAGTTTGCCGCATAGACCTGAATAAGAGTATTCGGTGTTGAAACGGCACCTCCTGTTATATCTACTGCAAGCCCAGAGCAAGCTGACAGCAACGTATAGGTCGAGTTACTGTTGGTGGTGACGATCCATTTCTGTGCACAAGTACTCGTATCTTGTTTACCGAGCTGTATGTTTGTTCCCGGGGTTATGCTTGCATTAATAACACCAAGAAATAGCCCTGATATAGCATTTCGTAAAGTATAAGTACCGTCTGGCTGAAGAGCGAATTGCCAAGTTTGAGTTGTACTGTCGGTCGCATTTGCAATTTGTGCGAGTGTACCGCTAGCTGTCTGTGAGTTAACTGTATCTAGTGCGAGGCCTGGACTATCGGTAAGGGTGTAGAATCCATTAGTTACTAGACTAGAATTATGAGATATAAGGCTCCAGTTTTGAGCAGATGTTCCATTGTTACTCCATAATTGAGCCTGTGTACCATCAATTATATTTCCTCCAGTAATATCCATTGCAAGCCCAGAACAAGCATTTAAGAATTCGTATGTACCATTTTGATAAATCGCTGCCCACTGCTGGGAACATGATCAATTACCTGTCCACGATTGTAGTTGTGCTCCTGGGTTTAAGTTGCCATCCGTGACATCTAAATAATTTCCAGAGCCAACATTTTGAAGACTGTAGTATCCATTAGAAGGGTTACGGGTAATCAACCAGTTTTCGGCAGTCGTACCATCTGCATGGTAAATCCATATCTTTGCACCAGGTATAGAGCTACCATTTGCGACATTAAGGTAGGTTGATGAGTTTTGATTTTTTAGGCTATACACACCGTTTTGTATGTATACATTACTGACTGGCAGGACTGCTGCGCCAAACCAGGAGGTAAAGTAGCGGTAAAAATTAATATTTCCATATGCCCCACAGGTCACTGTAGTACCCATTGGCGCTGCTAAGACAGCTGCATTAGGCTGGTATGGCGTGTAGTCATACAGTGCTGCAGTTGCTAAGTTTTGTATGCTAACATTACTGCCACCACAGGT
>DATMTU010000110.1:0-1609 GCA_035564035.1 Dongiaceae bacterium | reverse complement strand
TAGCTCTCGAGTGATTGCTCGGCTCGATGCTAGTTTTCTCCCTAGAAAGGAGGTAATCCATCCGCAGCTTCCGCTACGGATACCTTGTTACGACTTAACCCCAATCATCCCCCCTACCTTAGGCCTAGTCTAGCTAAGACGTCAGGTATTGGTGACTTTCATGGTTTGACGGGCGGTGTGTACAAGACCCGGGAACGTATTCACGGTAGTATAGCTGACCTACCGTTACTAGCGATTCCGACTTCAAGGAGGCGAGTTTCAGCCTCCTATCCGAACTGAGACCGGCTTTGATGGGATTTGCTCCGTCTCGCGACTTGGCAGCCCTTTGTACCGGCCATTGTAGCGTGTTTGTAGCCCAAGGTGTAAGGGTAATACAGACCTGACATCATCCCCTCCTTCCTCCCTGTTACCAGGGCAGTCTAGCCTGAAAAATACAACAGACTATAAGGGTTGCGCTCGTTGATGGACTTAACCAAACATCTCACGACACGAGCTGACGACGGCCATGCATCACCTGTCACTGCGGCCTAAAAGGCACACTTTCCTTTCGGAAAGCTTGGCAGGATGTCAAGCCTGGGTAAGGTTCTTCGCTTACCATCGAATTAAACAACACGCTCCACCGCTTGTGCGGGTCCCCGTCAATTCCTTTATGTTTTAGTCTTGCGACCGTACTCCACAGGCGGGATGCTTAACGCGTTAGCTTCGCTACTACCGGGGTCGATACCGATAACAGCTAGCATCCATCGTTTACGGCGTGGACTACCGGGGTATCTAATCCCGTTTGCTCCCCACGCTTTCGTGCCTGAGCGTCAGGAATGAGCCAGTCACCTGCCTACGCCATCGGTGTTCCTCCTTATATCTACGGATTTCACTCCTACACAAGGAATTCCAGTGACCTCTCTCATCCTCTAGCTAAGCAGTTCAGATAATGTACCCACGGTTGAGCCGTGATCTTTCACTATCTGCTTGCTATGCCACCTACGCAACTCTTTACGCCCAGTAATTCCGGATAACGCTTGGATCCTCCGTATGACCGCGGCTGCTGGCACGGAGTTAGCCGATCCTTATTCATATGCTACCGTCATATTCGTCACATATAAAAGCAGTTTACAACCCGAAGGCATTCATCCTGCACGCGGCGTTGCTCCATCAGACTTTCGTCCATTGTGGAAAATTCCCTACTGCTGCCTCCCGTAGGAGTCTGGGCCGTGTCTCAGTCCCAGTCTGGCTGATCATCCTCTCAGACCAGCTAATGATCGTCGACTTGGTGAGCCATTACCTCACCAACTATCTAATCATGCGCAGGCCGTTCCCAAACCGCCGAAGCTTTACTCCGAAGAGCACATGCGGTATTAGACACCATTTCTGGTGCTTATCCCTCAGTTTGGGGTACGTTCCTACGCGTTACTCAGCCGTCCGCCGCTCGTGTACCCCCGAAGGGGCCTTACCGCTCGACTTGCATGTATTAGGCACGCCGCCAGCGTTCATCCTGAGCCAGGATCAAACTCTCCAAAAAAGAACTTGATTCATGACATCAGTCAGAAATCTGACTTACTGTCGGGACCGTGGAAGGTCCCTAATTTACAAAACATAGTTCAAAAAATGAACT
>DATMTU010000109.1:0-2171 GCA_035564035.1 Dongiaceae bacterium | reverse complement strand
AAATAGCGTTGAAAACTCAACCACGTAGGTACTTTTATATACTTGTGTGGGGAAAATGCCGCGGAAGGGGTCGAGAATTGCACTGCTCGTCTCGTATACCCAAATAACAAAGGCGTTGCCGGCATAGGCTCCAAATAATTTTAAAATGAACCGAAGTCCAAGGATAATCTCCGCTAAGGCGAAGACGCCGTAAATTGCGTTAGTAATGAAATATCTCATAGATCCCTCCTTATGTCATACTTCACATTTCTAGTGTAGTCCTGTGTTGTTGGATTCGCAACTAAGCGAGGGGGTTTGCGACTTTTGTACGAGCCCTCAGCCTTAGTTATGGTTGCTATCATGCTATACTAAAGGTCAATGCAGTGGGTAAAACGACAATCCGGCTTTACAATCGTCGAGTTGTTAATTGTTGTCGTTGTTATTGCCATCTTGGCGGCTATTACGATTGTGAGTTATAACGGCATTACCTCGCGGGCTCGATCGTTGGCTATCCCTAATTCACTTCGCAATACTGCCGAAATGATGCAAACAAGTATTGTCACCGGTGATGGAACCGCTCCCACCACGCTCCCTTCAACGGTAAAGGCAGATAATGACGTTGTCTTGCAGCTAGCCGCCCCAATCAGTGGTTCATCAGCCGATTTTTGCATTAATGCCTACAGGATATCGTCCTACGAAGTCGGCTCATACGATTCGACAGGAGGCCAGGTTCAGCCCTACCTTTGCCCAGGAGTTCTCATAGGTACACCGGTCGGGGGTTCTCTTCCAACAGTTCCTCTGAACACGAATCTTATTGCATCCGATTTTAGTACTTGGACGCTTTCTGGTGGCGTCACGTATGATTCGATCAATAAACAGCTGGTGTTCAGCGGCACATCTGGGTCAGCACTGTCTCCCCTTGTTCGGATGGGGGGACAGTCAAGTGGAACAACGCTCAGCTATGAGCTTTATTCGACGGTGGCGGCACCAAACTTTACACCTCAGGCGGGGTGCTATTCGGGTTCATCCTATTTTGCCTCTGACGGGACGACACCTGCGACAAGCTCGGCGGGGTATACGACAAACGGCAATGCCCAGGCGGTACCGCTGAGCGCTTGGACATCACGAACCTGGACAATTACCACCGGTCCCAATGTTCAATATGTCCGTTATACTATTAATCTTGCATCGAGCACCTATACAAGTAATAGCTTCAAGGTGCGCAACCCGTCGATTAGTCGGCAAAGCTAGTGCGGTGGTTTTCAGGCAAGACGGCCATTTCGGTGAAGAAGGCTTGATTAACCTGTTAAATTACGCTAAAATACCAAGAGTTCTGTTTACGTGGGGCAATAGCTCAGTTGGCTAGAGCACCTGCTTTGCAAGCAGGGGGTCCAGGGTTCGAGTCCCTGTTGCTCCACCAAATTCGAAAAGAATGTATGGGGTGAATTTGGCGAAAGTCAAAATCACTCCACCAGAACTTATTAACATCAAAGGTCTTCTGCAACACATATGGGCGTCTGCCTATTATGGGCGATTAGCTCAGCTGGTTAGAGCGCGTCACTGATAATGACGAGGTCGGAGGTTCAAGTCCCTCATCGCCCACCAAGATTATATTGTTTTGCGGAAGGTCTTTTTTGTTTGTCAAAAAAAGAGGCGTACAGACGTATATAATAAGGGGCACGAATAGGGGATAGATGACGGACCACGAAGATTTTTTCAAACAGGCACAGCAAGTTGCCCAAAGAGCAACCTGTAATAGGGCCCGCTGCGGTGCGGTTATTGTCTCAAAGGATGGGCGAATTATCGGCCGCGGGTATAATGCGCCGCCGCTTGGCGACGAATCGCAGCGGATGTGTGATGTTGAGCTGGATAAGTCAATTAAGCAAAATAACGATAAAACCTGTTGTGTGCACGCCGAGTGGAATGCGATTATTGATGCGTTGAAAAATGATGCCGAAAGGGTTCAGGGCTCAATACTTTATTTTATGCGTGTGAATGATGCTGGAGAGTTTACAGAGGCTGGTCAGCCGTACTGTACAGTGTGCAGCCGGTTAGCACTCGAAAGTGGGGTGGCGATATTTGGGCTGTGGAATAATGGCCCAGAGATGATTCCGGCTGGTGAGTACAATACACGTTCTTACGACTATTTTCGCCGTTAAAACCTCTTGCAAAACGGAATAATTTGGAGTATA
>DATMTU010000108.1:0-6006 GCA_035564035.1 Dongiaceae bacterium | reverse complement strand
TTACTATACTTAGTATAGTATTCAGCATAAGAAAAAAGAAAGGGTATACTATGCCAAATATTCTCGTTGTGACCGGAAGTGTCCGACCAAATAGTGTGAACCAAAAAGTTGTGCCGCTTGTTGTCGCGGAGGCCGAAGCGCAAGGGGCGACCGTCACGGTTGCCAACCTTCAAGAAATTAACTTGCCATTTTACGATGCCCCAATGCCACCAACGGCGCCTGATTTTGCGCCACCGCACGAATCAGTGCAACGCTGGACTGATATGGTTGCCGAAGCTGACGGGGTGATTTTGGTCACTCCAGAGTACAATCACGCCATGAGCCCAATTCAATTGAATGCCGTTGACTGGATCGGTAAAGAATGGAATGGCAAGCCGGTTGAGATGGTTGGGTATGGCTGGACCAGCGGCGGCGGCCAAGCACATGCGGCCGCTCGCGAATCGCTAGCTGTTAACCTGAAAGCAAAAGTTGGCGATGCGCAAACTAATCTTTTCCTCGGGAAAGATCTTAACCCGGACGGCACTGTTGCCGATGAAACTGTTGTGCACGATAAAATCGCTACGACAGTTAAGGAATTGTTAGCAAGCATCTAACATTTAATTAATGCGAATAAACGATACGACGCTCTGTGGAGTGTCGTATTTTTGATGGGCGGCCGTGTTACAATGAGAGCAAGTAAGCGAAAGGGGAATCAGGAGTGATCGAGGTCAAACACGTCACGAAGACGTATGGCAAGAAACAGAGCGCCTTTACGGCACTGGATGATGTCAATTTTTCGATTCCAGACGGCGCCAGTGTTGCGATTGTCGGAAAGTCAGGGAGCGGCAAATCAACGTTGATGCACGCTATGAGCGGCCTTGACCGTCCGGAAACAGGGGAAGTTATTATTGACGGCATCGATATCCTGAAACTCAAAAATAAGGCAGTTGACCGCTTTCGTTCTGAGAAGATTGGCTTTATTTTCCAGTCGTTTTTTGTTCAAGCAAATGAAACGTCCTACGATAATGTGGCGTTGCCGCTGGAAATCACTCGGGTCAACCCTCGCATTCGTAAACAGCGGATTGAAGAAGCGCTCACGACCGTTGAGTTGGGCGACAAACTTAAACAAAAGGCGCGCAACCTTTCGGGCGGCCAAAAACAACGCTTGGCGATTGCCCGGGCAATTGTGAACAAGCCAAGTATTATTTTTGCCGACGAACCAACTGGCAACCTCGACTCAACAACTGGCGAGAGGGTTGAGGAGCTACTTTTCGGACTGAATAAACAACAGGGAAGTACGTTAATTATCGTGACCCACGACAGCGACCTTGCAGAAAAATGTGACATACAAATTTTTATCAAAGACGGCAAAATTGAACGAATGGTCGGTATTCCAGAAGTCGCGTCGGCTCCAAGCGTAGAGTCAGAAGAGGGAGCATAATGAGAACGATTGATATCGCGCGTCGTGCTGCTCGCAGCCTGCGTAACGCCAAGACCCGTACTATCTTAACCAGCCTTGCCATCGCCGTCGGTGCTTTCACCATTACCGTCTCACTGGCGGCCGGTGAAGGCGCACGCCAATACGCCAACAACCTCATTAACTCGAACGTCAACCCGCAGGCGTTGTTTATCGCGAAAGACAAAACGTTGTTTGACGGCGGTCAACAACAGGCGCCATTGCGCGTTTACGACCCGAATACCAGTACCAGCTCGGGCCTTCGCGGTACGACCGTAAAGGAACTAACCCAGGCGGATATTGACACCTTGAGCGCACGTAGCGATCTTCAAAATGTCGTGCCAACCTATAGCCCAACGGTCCAGTACCTTACTTTTAATAGTAATGCCACCAAATTTAACTCAGAAGTCACAACATACAACGCGAGCATCCTCACCGATGTGGCACAAGGGTCGCTGCCCGCACAAAATCAACAGCTTGGCGATGCCGAAGCGGTTATTCCCGAATCGTATGTCGATATTTTAGTGAACAATAAAGTGATTCAAAACGAATCGCAATTAATTGGTATGAAAATAACCATGACGGCATTGCAGTCAACCGTCACGCCAACCGCTGAGCAAATTTCGAAGGCATTAGCGAGCGGCGGCCAGGCTGCACTCGAGCAACTCGTGAAACCGCAAACCAAAACCTTTACCTTCACTATTCGGGCAATCTCTAAAAAATCCGCTGCCGCATTAAGCACAACAAACGCCATTCAGGTTGCGCCAACGGCCGCGCGAGCCATTAGTGAATTTACCACCCAAGGCACCACGCAGTACCAAAAGTACATGGGCGCCACGGCTATCGTGAAGGACGGGAAAGACCCGGCCGCTGTGAAAGATGCTTTGAATAGCGCTGGTTTCTATACCCAAACCGCCAAAGATCTTCAAGGGGTGATCTTTACGGTGGTGAATACCTTGCAAGGGATCGTGCTTGGCTTTGGGGTAATCGCTCTTATCGCCAGCGTCTTCGGCATCATCAACACCCAGTACATTAGCGTTCTTGAACGAACGCGCGAAATTGGGTTGATGAAAGCACTTGGCATGCGCGGCCGAAGCGTCAGCCGATTGTTCCAGTTTGAAGCTGCATGGATTGGATTTCTTGGTGGTGTTATCGGTGCGGTTATTGCTGTCATTGCCGGCGTTGCTTTGAACCCGTGGATTACAAAGACTCTCGGGTTGTCAGACGGAACAAACCTGCTCATTTTCCAACCTGTTCCAATCGTTGGCATGATTATCGTCCTGATTTTGATCGCCATGCTAGCGGGCTGGTTCCCGGCACGCAAGGCGGCGAAGCTAGATCCGATTGAGGCATTACGAACGGAGTAGTCTTGCTTGAACACATATCGCATAAGTGCTATTGTTGAAACCAAATGACAGACATCGAAAACCAAAACCCAAGTGAATTCCAAAAAGGCATTGATGAGCGCGAATCGCTCGTTATTCGCGAGGCCCGCTTTTTTGAACCGTACAAAGAAGAACTTAAAGAGCTTTTTACGGCGCTCAATAGGGAAGACCAGTGGACCGATAACCCTGTTGATATGCTGCCATATATTCAGGCTGGTTGGATTGGAAGCGAGCACGGTAACAGCACACAAAAGGATCAGTTCACTGAAGATGAAACTGCTGCCGCGATGGTTATCCTTGAAAAGATGGGCTTTACCGGCGAATTGCTTCCTGACCCTGACGCAGCTTTCGACCAAACGGTTGTAGTTGCCGGAACAACGACTGCTAATTATCGACGCTTTCAGTTAACCCAGTCGGCACGACAGCATGGAACCGATTTAGGCACCGAAGTGTGGCTGGTCGGTCAGCGCCCGCGTGAAGCTCGCGATGGCACTAATGACGCATTGCTTGGAACGGAAGGCTTGTACGCAGGCAACGACATTAGCGACAACCCATGGGCAAATCATGCTCGCAAGATGATTGAAGAAAGTGCCGAAGGTGGAGCAGAGAGCTGGAAATTTACCGAGACCGATACAGCGCGTATCGCACTTTTAAAAGTGATTGGCGGCGACCTTAAGCCAGACCGTATTGACCTCAACCTTATTCGTGCAACCGACGCCGAAAACCCACTTGGTGCGAAAATTCCCGTTGAAGGTGCGCCAGCACGCGACATGACCGCTTACCACTTCAAAACAGATGACGATCACGAGATTGTACTCCTTAACGCCGGGGCAGTCGAACGCCGTAACGGTGATAAAATTATTGATCCACGCCATACAACAGCCAGCGCAACAAAAGAATGGTTAGAAAAACTGCCACCAAAACAGGGAGCAAGGGTGCTCTATGTCACGGGTAATCCGCATTCTCTGCGAACCACACAAGACACTTATGCGATGCTCCAACAAATGGGCCGTGGTGATATTGAACTCGTCGTCGCGGGAACGACGCCAGCTGCAGGTTCGCCAATCCAAACCTACTTAGGTGAGATTGGTCGTTTAATTAATAACGATTACAAGCGCAACTACCAGCACGAAGCCGCTGCGTAGCAAAAGCTCATAAGCAATCTTATTCCTGTGGTACAATACCTCTAGTATGTTAGACATCCGCTTCATCCGTGACAATGCCGAAAAAGTGCAAGAAAACGCTCGCCGTAAAAACTATGACGTTGATATTGCTAAACTCTTAAAACTTGATGACCAACGCCGCGAATTGTCGGCTCGCGCTGATGAACTTCGCGAACGCCGCAACGCGAACGCTGCCAAAATGAAAGGCGTGCAAGGCAAGCCCGACCAGGCAGTGATTGATGAAGGCAAGGCAATTAAGATTGAACTTGCCGAACTTGAAGAAAGCCTTGGCCTGGTTGAGCAAGATGTCCTGACACTTCAGAAGAAGGTGCCAAACATGGCGGCCGACGATGTACCGGTTGGTGCTTCGGAAGATGAAAACGTCGTCGCAAAAATTGTGGGCGACCCAACAAAGTTTGATTTTATCCCTCGTAACCACTGGGAAATTGCCGAGCAACGCAATTGGATTGATAAAGAGCGTGCCGCCAAAGTAACCGGCAGCCGCTTTGCCTACATTAAAGGCGATTTAGTAAAGTTGCAGTTTGCCATTGTCCAGTTCGTCATTAACTCGCTGTCTGATTCTGAGATTATTGCTAAGATTGCCGCTGATGCTGGTCTTGAAGGTATTTCGGTAAAACCCTTTACGCCAATCTTGCCGCCGCTGATGATCCGTACTGAACTATACGACGCTATGGATCGCCTTGAACCGCGTGACGACCGTTACAAGCTGGAGGATGATGACTTGTGGCTGCAGGGGAGTGCCGAGCACGTTCTTGGCAGTATGCACGCCGGCGAAATGCTCGCCGAAGCTGACTTGCCGCTACGCTACTTAGGCTACGCAACCAGCTTCCGCCGCGAAGCTGGCACCTACGGCAAAGACATGGAGGGCATTTTGCGTATGCACCAATTCGATAAACTCGAAATGGAAAGCTTTACAACGGCTGACGATGGCTTGAAAGAACACTTGCTGATGGTGGCAATCCAAGAATACTTGCTGGCAAGCCTTGGCCTGCCATACCGCGTAATTCAAAAATGTACGGCTGATATTGGCAAGCCTGATGCCCGTGGTATCGACATGGAAGCATGGCTCCCTGGCCAAGACCAATACCGTGAAACCCACACCGCCGACTACATGACCGACTATCAATCACGTCGTTTGAACACACGTGTCCGCCGCGACAACGGGAATGCTGAATTAGTTTACACCAACGATGCGACTGCCTTTGCGCTAGGTCGTGCGATGATTGCAATCATTGAAAACAACCAACATAAAGACGGCACAATCACCATTCCTGAAGTCCTACGCCCTTACCTTGGCGGTAAAGAAATTCTTTAGACGCCATGGCTTCTGTTGCGGTTGCTATTTCGACAGTTCACGACGGCAGTATGTATACGCCCTCTGACCAAGAAGACGAAGGGGTAATTAAAAATCGCCAAACCTGGCTCGAAAAGCAGGAGCTTGCCATGGCTGATACGACTCGTGTCCATATCTCGTATGACACAGATAATTTTTGCCGTTATCGAATTATTAATGCGTCGAATAAAGGCGAGGGCATGGTAGACGGCAACGATGAACATGCCGATGCGCTCGTGACGACAGTACCTGGTCAGGCTTTATTCCTTCCTGTTGCTGATTGCGTCGCAACCACACTTTTTGATGAAGAGCATGGCGTATTAATGCTCTCGCACCTCGGCCGTCACAGCCTCGAACAGCAGGGTGGTATAAAAAGCGTCGAATTTTTAGTGAAGCACTTTGGAACCAACCCCGAGCATTTAAAAGTATGGCTTTCACCGGCGCCAGGCAAGCAGGTCTACGCTATCTATAAACTGAATAATCAAGGAATGAAAGAAGCAGCCTTCGAACAGCTCCAGAGTGCTGGCGTGAAACGGCAAAACGTTATCGACAGTCCGGCTGACACTGCAATTGATGATAGGTATTTTTCACACAGCGAATTCTTAAAAGGGAATAAACAAACCGATGGCCGTTTTGCGATGGTAGCCGTGATGTCGCTGTAATTTTTAC
>DATMTU010000107.1:0-1685 GCA_035564035.1 Dongiaceae bacterium | reverse complement strand
CAGGGTATCTAATCCTGTTTGCTCCCCACGCTGTCGCACCTCAGCGTCAGTACCGAGCCAGTGAGCCGCCTTCGCCACTGGTGTTCTTTCCAATATCTACGAATTTCACCTCTACACTGGAAATTCCACTCACCTCTCTCGAAGACGGCGGCATCCCGCTCTGTCTTTTTGGTGATGCAAGGAGAGGCTGACTACCTCTCTCTTCAACACCGTGTCTATTGAGGATCCGATAAGAGCGAACTCTTGAAGGATCTTCCTTAGAAAGGAGGTGATCCAGCCCCAGGTTCCCCTAGGGCTACCTTGTTACGACTTTACCCCAGTCGCTGACCTTACCGTGGTCGGCTGCCTCCTTGCGGTTAGCACACCGGCTTCGGGTAAAACCAACTCCCATGGTGCGACGGGCGGTGTGTACAAGGCCCGGGAACGTATTCACCGCGTCATGCTGTTACGCGATTACTAGCGATTCCACCTTCATGCTCTCGAGTTGCAGAGAACAATCCGAACTGAGACGGCTTTTTGGGATTTGCACCGGGTCGCCCCTTCGCTGCCCATTGTCGCCGCCATTGTAGCACGTGTGTAGCCCAACCCGTAAGGGCCATGAGGACCTGACGTCATCCCCACCTTCCTCCGACTTATCATCGGCAGTCCCTCTAGAGTGCCCAACTTAATGATGGCAACTAAAGGCGAGGGTTGCGCTCGTTGCGGGACTTAACCCAACATCTCACGACACGAGCTGACGACAGCCATGCAACACCTGTCTTGGATCCAGCCGAACTGAAGGAAACCGTCTCCGGTAACCGCGATCCAGATGTCAAGGGTTGGTAAGGTTCTGCGCGTTGCTTCGAATTAAACCACATGCTCCACCGCTTGTGCGGGCCCCCGTCAATTCCTTTGAGTTTCAACCTTGCGGTCGTACTCCCCAGGCGGAGTGCTTAATGCGTTTGCTGCGTCACTTAGGGCTGGATAGCCCCAAACAACTAGCACTCATCGTTTACGGCGTGGACTACCAGGGTATCTAATCCTGTTTGCTACCCACGCTTTCGAGCCTCAGTGTCAGTTACAGTCCAGAGAGCCGCTTTCGCCACCGGTGTTCCTCCATATATCTACGCATTTCACCGCTACACATGGAATTCCACTCTCCTCTACTGCACTCAAGTCTAACAGTTTCCGATGCACACAATGGTTGAGCCACTGCCTTTTACATCAGACTTATTAAACCACCTGCGCTCGCTTTACGCCCAATAAATCCGGACAACGCTCGGGACCTACGTATTACCGCGGCTGCTGGCACGTAGTTAGCCGTCCCTTTCTGGTTAGATACCGTCACTTGTGTAATTTTCCACTCTACACAACGTTCTTCTCTAACAACAGAGTTTTACGATCCGAAAACCTTCTTCACTCACGCGGCGTTGCTCGGTCAGACTTTCGTCCATTGCCGAAGATTCCCTACTGCTGCCTCCCGTAGGAGTTTGGGCCGTGTCTCAGTCCCAATGTGGCCGATCACCCTCTCAGGTCGGCTATGTATCATCGCCTTGGTAGTCCATTACACTACCAACTAGCTAATACAACGCGGGTCCATCTCCTAGTGTACCAATTGGTACTTTCAAATATTAAACATGTGTTTAATATTGTTATGCGGTATTAGCTATCGTTTCCAATAGTTGTCCCCCGCTAAGAGGTAGGTT
>DATMTU010000106.1:0-2502 GCA_035564035.1 Dongiaceae bacterium | reverse complement strand
CTACTATTACGGATGACCCAGAAACGCCGTCTACATTGGCTGTAATGGTCACGGTACCCCTTCCTATTAATTTGACGATGCCGTTATCACTAACCTTAGCAATTGAATTATTACTGCTTTGATACTCGATATGCGTATTGGACAAATTCACAAATGAACCATCATTATTAACCGCTTCGACAATATTATCGGCTGTAGCATGTGGATCTTCCTGTGTGGCATTGATATCACTTTTTATCCATTTGTTTTTCCCTTTTAGATCAATAGTTTCTCCGCTATGATAAATGAGCCTCTCCGGCTGTAGCGTAACATAAGTAATCTTGGGTGACAGCGTTCCTTCTATATCGACCTCTTTGGATGCGGCTATGTCTCTGGAGTTGTAACCAACCTCAAACTGATAGGCTCCATTATAGACCATACTCTTGAGCGCTTCCTCATTCCAAAAGGACAAATTAGCTATGTTTACTGTTAATGATATATGTTGAGTTTGGCCCGGCTCTAGCATTTCAGTTTTTTGAAACCCCTCTAATCGTTTTATAGGGAGTTCCCTTTGTTTTATCTTTGGTGAACTAACGTATAACTGCGCTACGGTTGCCCCAGACAAATTCCCGGTATTGGTAACGTCGAATTTTATTGTAACACTGTCGTTAGGAGATAATTTTTCAGACGAAACTGTCATATTGGAATACTTAAACCGGCTATAACTTAATCCATAACCGAAAGGATAAGTTGGCTTGCGTGTAAAATACATGTAAGTACGCCCTAATCCATCTGTCTTTCTCGGTGTTAACCAGTAGTTGGACATGCTGGGCAGTTGTGTAGCATCTTTATACCAGGTAAAGTTGAGGTGTCCGCTGGGGTTCTTTGCGCCGAGCAGTACGCTAGCTAATGCTGCACCTTGGCTTTCGCCATTATAGCCACTGAAAACAATAGCCGGAAAAAGATGTTGTACTAAGTTTATTTTTACAGGTCCGCAGGACTGTATAACCATTAGCATATTCGGGTTTCCTAAAGCGGCGGTCTGGTAGATAAGGGATTCGTAATTACCAGGCATAGCTATATTTGCCCGATCGTACCCTTCGTGGCCTACAGCTTCATCTGTGCCTACAAAAACGATGACTAAATCAGCACTTTTGATATCAGACTTCGTTTGTTTGTTCAGATTGGCGGGCGCGTCTGCCGTTGTGGAGGTTTCCGTTTTATCAAAGATTACGCTAGCATTTGGGTTAGCGGTCTTTAAAGCAGCAGTAAGTCCCTCCACAGCACTTATTTTAAGAGTCGGATTGCCCGAGTAACCTCCTAACGTTACTTGGTTTGCCAGGTTCCCCACTATGACGATCTTTTTTAAGTTGCCGGCATTAAGGGGTAACAATTGTTTATTTAAACCGCTGACGGTATCGTTTTTTAAGAGTACCAGTGAATTTTCAGCTACCTGCTCTGCTAATTCTTGGTGGGCTGGGCTCTGGATGACAGACTTAGTAATCTTCGTATAAGGTACTTCACTAGTGGGATCAAATTCCCCTGTACGCATACGAATGGTGAACACGCGAGTAAGGGCTCGGTCAATCACGTCTTTGCTGAGTATACCTACTTTGATGGCTTCTTCTATATTGGGAAAGGTATACTCGGTTCCTGTGCAGTTAAGTGCCGTGCCTGCTCTGACCGCATAAGCCTGACCGCCGGCTGCTCCCGAAACCCTTTGTCCTGTCTGATTATTTACCCATGTAGATTTGGCAGCCTTTTGATCTAGCGACCAGCCTGGGGCCGTCCACTTATGTCCTCTTGGAAACAAATGATAAGTCGTGCCGATCGCATCACAATCTGAGGTAATGTATCCGCTAAACCCGAAAGTTCGCTGCCCTAACTCATTTACCATATAAGTGCTTGCTACTGCTGGCGTTCCATTAATGGCATTATAGGAGGTCATTAACCCTGCCACATGGGCTTTCTCTATAAGATATCGGAAGGTGCTTGTATAGTAATCCCGGATGGCTTCGTCATTTACATCGGATGAGATCCCTTGACGGTTATTTTCTATATCATTTAATGCAAAATGTTTGGCAGTGGCGGCTACCTTGAGGTATTTACTCAGCGGCGTTCCATCAATGGATTGTCCTTGAAAGCCATTGACAAAGGCTGCCGCCATATGTGAAGCTAGAAACGGATCTTCTCCGAACGCTTCGTCATTGCGACCCCAACGAGGATCTCTGTCCATATTAATGGTCGGTGCCCAATAGGTCAAATTCCCATAATCATCTTTTGACTCGCCTAAATTATGCTGTGCTACGCCAAAGAGGGACTTGTCCAGAAAGCCTCTGGCTTCATCCGAAATCGCTTCCGTTTCTTTATAAATAAGTCCCGGATCCCAACTCATCGAGGAGGCAAAATTTGTCGGAAAGCTTGTCGCTATCGGCGCACCATAAGCCTCGTGTTCGTTTGTTTTTTTCCCATTGTGTAAATTACCAAACATAGCGTTGACTCCGTGTTGTCCTTCACTCCAGT
>DATMTU010000105.1:0-1805 GCA_035564035.1 Dongiaceae bacterium | reverse complement strand
AATTCAAGGCTTGCACCTCTCCTTTTAACCTTCCGGCACCGGGCAGGCGTCAGACCCTATACGTCGATTTGCATCTTCGCAGAGCCCTGTGTTTTTAGTAAACAGTCGCCACCCCCAATTCTGTGCCACTCCTGATTGGTTGCCCAGTCAGAAGTCACGCTTATCCCGAAGTTACGCGTGCAATTTGCCGAGTTCCTTCAGTATAGTTCTCTCAAGCGCCTTGGTATGCTCTACCAGTCCACCTGTGTCGGTTTAGGGTACGGTCTATGTTGGCGGAGCTATTTCCTGGAACCAGCTCACTGCACATCCAATCCGATAAGGACGTACAGACCTGCATGATCCGTCACTACCGCCAGGCCCACGAATATTAACGTGGTTCCCATCGTCTACGCATATCTGCCTCGACTTAGGGGCCGGCTAACCCTGCGCTGATTAGCATTGCGCAGGAACCCTTGGACTTTCGGCGAGAGTGTCTCTCACACTCTTTGTCGCTACTCATGTCATCATTCGCACTTCTGATACCTCCAGGATCTCTCACGAGTATCCCTTCGCAGGCTTACAGAACGCTCCGCTACCGCTTGCAGTAAACTGCAAACCCTAAGCTTCGGTACGTAGTTTAATCCCCGTTACATCTTCGCCGCAGGAACGCTTGACCAGTGAGCTGTTACGCTATCTTTAAAGGATGGCTGCTTCTAAGCCAACCTCCTGGTTGTCTAAGCATTCCCACATGCTTTCCAACTTAACTACGATTTGGGGACCTTAGCTGTAGATCAGGGTTGTTTCCCTCTTGACGATGGACGTTAGCACCCACCGTCTGTCTCCCGAGTAGTACTTCTGGGTATTCGGAGTTTGGTTAGGTTTGGTAGATCGGTGAGATCCCCTAGCCCATCCAGTGCTCTACCCCCCAGAGTATTCGCTCGAGGCGATACCTAAATATCTTTCGCGGAGAACCAGCTATTTCCGAGTTTGATTAGCCTTTCACCCCTAGCCACAAGTCATCCGAAGAGTTTTCAACCTCAATCGGTTCGGTCCTCCAGTAAGTGTTACCTTACCTTCAACCTGCTCATGGCTAGATCACTCGGTTTCGGGTCTAATCCAACTAACTTAACGCCCTATTCAGACTCGCTTTCGCTGCGCCTACACCTAACGGCTTAAGCTTGCTAGTTAGACTAAGTCGATGACCCATTATACAAGAGGTACGCAGTCACCCAGGACGAACCTTGGGCTCCTACTGTTTGTAAGCATCCAGTTTCAGGAACTGTTTCACTCCCCTCGTCGGGGTGCTTTTCACCTTTCCCTCACGGTACTTGTTCGCTATCGGTCGCATGCGAGTACTTAGGCTTGGATAGTGGTCTACCCACGTTCAGACAGGATTTCACGTGTCCCGCCTTACTCGAGGACCCAAGGGCTTTCTACCGGTACGGGGCTATCACCCACTATGGCGGACCTTTCCAAGTCCTTCCCGTTCTTACCCTCAGGCCACTGGCCTGGTCCGCGTTCGCTCGCCACTACTAACGGAGTCTCGTTTGATGTCCTTTCCTCCAGGTACTTAGATGTTTCAGTTCCCTGGGTTAGCTCCCTTTCGGGTGACCTAAATGGTCGGGTTTCCCCATTCGGAAATCCTCGGATCAAAGCTTATTCGCAGCTCCCCGAGGCTTATCGCAGCGTATTACGTCCTTCATCGCCTGCATGCGCCAAGGCATCCACTAGATGCTCTTAAGGCACTTGATCGTTCTCATTATCGATGTCCGCAACTTACCTCGGCGCTCTTGTAATCGCCGTCTCGGTCACTGGACTTTGAACGA
>DATMTU010000104.1:0-2223 GCA_035564035.1 Dongiaceae bacterium | reverse complement strand
TGACGGTGCTGGCGTTTCGGCAACGCAGCAAGCTAAACGTGCTTGTGCTTTGACTTTAGCTTATAGCCGCGCGGGCCTATACGTCGATTATCCTAAAACCGAAGGCGCTACTAGTGTTGCCGACTTAGAAAGTGGCAATATTCGCCCGACTATCAATCTTTATCATCCGTTGAATATTGTAAATTGGCGCACGAAGCGAGTAAATGCCAAAACTGTTCTTTCGTTGGTTGTATTGCAAGAGCAATATATGGAGGATGATGACGATATTAATAATTTTGAGCCGGATATTGATATTCAATACCGCGTGTTGCGTTTGGAAAAAGATGGACGTTTCTCGGTAACTATTTACCGTGACGACGAACAATATGAAGAAGTAATGTATCCAACGGGCCCGGATGGACAACCATTAGACGAAATTCCATTTACTTTTATCGGTATTGAGGCGAACGATTGTAAAATTGAAGACCCCGCAATGTTTGCTTTGTGCGATTTGAATATGGCGCATTATCGCAACAGTGCGGACCATGAAGAAATGCTCTTTATTTGTGGACAAGCTACACCTGTAGCAGCCGGGTTGACAGCCGAATGGGCGGAAAAGTTTGGCGAGATTCGTCTTGGTAGCAGAGACGGCGTATTGTTGCCTACAGGTGGCACTTTCGAACTTATTCAAGCGGAAGCTACCGGGGCTTTAGCTGCCGAAATGCTTCATAAAGAAGAACAGATGAAGTCTTTGGGCGCAAAGTTGGTTGAACAATATAGGACGCAGGCTAGGACTGCAACCGAAGCAAGTCAAGATGAAGCGGCTGAAATGTCTGTTCTTTCGTCTGTTGCCAAGAATGTTGGCGCTGCATACAAGTTTGCTTTTGAATGGGCTGCTTATCTTGTAGGTTTGGGCGATAGAACTGCAATGACTGGCGACAATGAAATTGAGTTTGACTTGAATGCAGAGTTTGACTTGAACCTTATGACTTCGCTTGATCGAGCGCAGTTAATGAAGGAATGGCAGGCTGGTGCAATCACTGACCGCGAATATCGTGATGCGCTGCAATCGGCGGGCATCGCCGAAGAAGAATTTGACGCTTGGGAGGCTGACAAGGCCGCGAAAGCCGAGGCTGATATTGCCAATGCGGCGGCGATGATTGGGGCTACTACGGCGGCTGCACAACCGACCGATCAACAGCAACAGCCTGTAAAGAATAATAACAATGCCAACCCTACAGGATAAACTAATCAGGCACCAAATTTATTTGGAAGGCTTGAAATACGGAATGCTTAACGCTTTCAATCCTGTTTTAATGGGATTGGAGCGCGATGTTCGTTCTAACCTTGTAGGCATAGATTATGAAGGCATGGGCGATTTAAGCAAGGCGGAGTTGGCGCGTTTAGTTACCACATTGAAATTGACGTTAAACAAGCGATACAATACCTACATTGCTCAATTGCTCCAATTCCTACAAGATTTTATGACTGTTGAGTTTAAGCAGTCCCGCGCAATGTTTGGCGATAGTACGGACGAAACTAGCGACAAATCCGATGACGATCTAACCGCGCTTTGGTGGCCTCGCGCGTCTAACGCCATCCTTCCGGCAAACGGTATCGTCCTAAACAAGTTTGTCAGCGCATTAGGTGTTGCCGGGACTACGGCCATCGTCAACAGCGTCCAGCAAGCGGCGGCGAACAATCTCACGGTGCAACAGGCTGTTGCCTCCATTGTAGGCACAGACGGCCTCTCCAAGCGCCTACAGGGGCAAGCCCGCGCCGTTCTGGCAACTGCTTTGCAATCCGTCTCGGCACAGTCCCAAGCGGCTTTTGCGGCCATTTTAGGGTTCACAGAATATGAATGGGTTTCAGTGCTTGACAATCGCACAAGCGAGATTTGTCTAAGTCGCAGCGGCCTTCGTTATCGCTACGGCGAAGGCCCCTTGCCTCCTGCGCATCCTAATTGCCGTTCGCATATTGAGCCTGTTGTAAATGACGCGCCAATAGCAAATCCTAATTTCAAAGATTGGGTTGCCAGCCAACCGCCAAGTGTAGTAAAGGATATGTTCGGGGCGCGACCGTTGAAAAGTAGTTTTGAAGGTGCCTCGCCTTTAACACTAAAAGAGTTTGAAAGTAAATTGAAGTTTATTTTGGCTTAGCAGTGCTAGGCTTTTAACATAGGAAGTTCCTACGATGCCTATCAAGTTAAATCTTACCGCAGACGAATACAATGCTTTGTCGGAT
>DATMTU010000103.1:0-5945 GCA_035564035.1 Dongiaceae bacterium | reverse complement strand
AAGTCGAGCACGACAAGGTGTTCAATATGCGGCGTGCGCGGGAAAAAGTTATAGCCTTTATGCGCTCGAATGCCGTAGGCTTCACTAAGTAAAGCGACGTCACGCGCTTGCGTGACTGGATTACATGATAGATAAATGATCCGTTCCGGCTTTTGTTCGAGCAAACGCTGAATAACTGCTTCGTGAAGCCCGGCGCGTGGCGGATCAACAATGATCGTCTTATCACTCGTAATATATTCTAGGGCGTCCTCTGATGCCGCAAGAACAGGTGTCGCCGGAATACCAAGTTCTTTGACATTCCGCTCCATTTCGCGGACAGCATGTTCGTTTACCTCAACAAGCGTTACACGAGAGCCACCAATAGTCAGCCCTATCGAGCCAACACCACTATAGAGGTCAACCACCGATGTGTTTGCTGGAACCCACGTTTCCATATCCTTCAAAGCCTGCTCGTAGACGGGAAGGTTAATCTGAAAGAATCCCTCAGTCGCATAGTGAAAAGGCACATCAAGAATCGTGTCGGAGAGTGGCGCTACCTGTTTCGTGAGGCGTTTCGTAATAACACTCGCAGGGCTTTTCGGGTTCGAATAGATAATTTCACCCCGCTCACCTTTTGGTAATGCACCCAGCACTGCGGCCGCATTAAATGTTTCGTCCTTTACATACAGCTGCCAAGCAACTTCACCGGAACGATCACTTCGAATAAGGAGGGTCTTTAGTTCTCTCCCTGTCACATGGAGCTCATTCAAAATAGTAACGATTTGCTGCGCTTTTTTGTTAATACTATCAGCAGCGAGGCTGGTACCGTCGACAGCAATTTTTCCGTGCGTGCCGCGGCGGAAGAATGCGAGCGATAATGTTTCAGTGTCGGTATCAAACCAAAAGCTATACTCGATCTTATTGCGGTAGCCGAACGCTTGACCATCTGAATAAACATTAATTGGGTCCGGCAATACAATATCGTGTAGTTCAAAGGCCTCTTCAATGAGTGCCGCTTTATAGTGCTGCTCGGCGCTAAAGGACATAATTTGCCATGGACTCGTTGAAAGGTAACTGTTTGAGTCTTTTGGTTCAACGCGATCTTTGGATGGCTTAATGATTGCCGTGGCAACACCTTCGACATAATGTGACTTTCTCTTGGTTAGTTGCACCTCTGCTGTCTCACCGGGCAAGACACCCCAAGCAAATAGCTTTTTGCCTTCAGTAAGTGTGGCGAGCGCTTGGCCGCCACCAATGATTTTATCGAAGGTCGCTTCAACGGTAGGGAGAGTCTTTTTTATCATCTGTTTCTAGTATATACTTTTTGCTGCTTCGCCCCTAGCATAAGAGCGAAAATATGCTAAAATAAGACAAGTCGCCGCCTTAGCTCAGTTGGTTAGAGCGGCTGTTTTGTAAACAGTAGGTCCACGGTTCGAATCCGTGAGGCGGCTCCAAATTCACAATTCATATGCAGGGGTTGTGGAGCGGTCAAACACAACAGACTGTAAATCTGTCGGCATTCGCCTTCGCAGGTTCGAATCCTGCCCCCTGTACCAAAAGCATTATGAATCATCGCCCTTTAGGCGGTGATTTTTTATTGCGCCAACTCAGCCAACTTCCTGGCCGTATTAACATTGCGAATCGTCACCTGCTTGTATAGTGGTGTACCGACCAACCGCAGCAAACAACTTTTCGTTTGGTATTTTCGGTCTAAATGAGAAAGAAGCGCATAATTCACATACTGTAACGTTTCAAACTCTGGCCGATAGCCTATTCTTTCAATAAACGCCGCTTCATTCACATCGTCAAACAAGAAGACAACATCTGACTTCTCGGTCGTCGTATTATTTTGCCATGTATCGGGAATAGCTTCAGCTATCGCCTGAATAATCTCTGAAGAGAGAATCAAGATATCAATCGGAAAGCCAAATTTTTCTTCAAGCTGTGTTTCGATAAAAGCAGCCTCTGGAACTGTTTCGGACTCAAAGATGACATTCCCCGAGTTGACATAGGTAGAAACATTCGTAAACCCAAGTGATTCAAAGAGGGCTCGTAGTTCAGGCATGGGCACTTTTCGATTACCACCGACGTTAATTCCTCGCAAAAGGCCAACGTACTTCATAAAACTACATCACCACGCGACGCGGTTGCCGTACGCGAGCTTGGCTTTGCGGTGCAATCATCTTCGTTGCGCGCTCACGGAGTTCGAGCGCAAGGGCTTCATCGCCAATGCGAACATAGGCATCGGCTAAAATAGTCAGTGTTTGAGGAATTGGGTCGAGTTCTACCGCTTTTTCGAGTGCTTCAATCATCCGCTTGTCATTACCGAGCTTCTCTTGCACCTTAGCGTAGGCGATATGACGTGCGGCGTGCTCGCTATCCATAGCAAGCGCTTGCTCGAAAGCTAAAGCGGCCTTATCGTATTTTTCAGTTTCAAAGTAGATTAACCCCACATTATGAAGACTACTCGCGCTTGGCTCAAGGCTTTGGGCAATCTCAAAGCACTCGATGGCTTCTTTAAATTGCTGTTGTTTTGCGTAAAGGATACCGAGGCGGTTATAGGCGCTGGCGTTGCGTTCATCAACACGCAAAATAGTCAGCAAAGCCTTTTCGGCACGAAGATATTTACGATCCTGTAATGAAGATTGAGCAATCGACCATAGCTGATCGAGCTTATCTGATAA
Source organism: Dongiaceae bacterium (assembly GCA_035564035.1). Classification (GTDB taxonomy): domain Bacteria; phylum Patescibacteriota; class Saccharimonadia; order Saccharimonadales; family Saccharimonadaceae; genus Microsaccharimonas. The sequence goes on along the minus strand of DATMTU010000103.1, from coordinate 3,282 downwards.
TTTCGATGATAGATCACTGGTGACTTCGCCGACGGTTTGCCTTTGGTAAAGCGCCCACGCACCAAGTAATGCAATAACAACAAGGCCTAGCATTTCATCTCTTAGTATAGCACACGGTGGCGGTATTCCGCACTTTACTGCACCGCGAGCTGCGAGAGCTGCAGACGGATATTCCCTTGTTCGGTAATCGTTTGATGTGTTTTTTGAAGTGCCGTGAGTGTTCGAAGTGCTTTTTCTTCGCCTGATTGCACAAGGCTTCCGGAAACTTGGCGCATTGCGTCATTAAGCAACGTCAAGGCCTTTTCACGATCGTCCTTGTATTGCTTCGCGAGCAAAAGCCGATTATACGGTGTTCCCGTAATCAGCTGACGCGCATCTTTAACAATCGCCGCACGATCCGCAAAATATGTATCGTCTGTCGCTAATTTATACAACATAGCCGGTAAACCTTCGGCAATAAAGAGGAGCTGCGCCCGCTTTGTTGCATCGGTTACTTTTAGCTCATCAAGTAGCGCTAGTGATTGCTCGCGGCCTATAGGGCGTACGTCGATCCGTTGTACACGCGATAAGATAGTCGGAAGCAGCAGCTCAGGGGTATGCGACAAAAGGACAAAGCGCGTCGCCTCTGGCGGCTCTTCAAGCAGCTTTAGAAAGGCATTCTGCGCCGGAGCGGCCATACGCTCTGCATAATCGATAACAATGACTCTTCCCTTTGGCTGAACGGTTTTCGTGACATCGTAAAGCCGTCGAATACTTTCGACCGTAATACGGCCTTTTTCGAGGTCGATACGGTCATTTTTTTCTGGCAAGATAGGGATAATTTCACTCTTTTCGCGCTGCAAGATGTTTTCCGTAAGGGTTTTGAGCCCAACACCACTTGGCCCGGCGACAAGCAGTGCCGACGTCTTACTCGCGATAAGTTTTTGGAGGGTTCGTAAACTGGTTTCGTTCGCAAAAAGCGTCACGAGACAAGCTCCGTAAACAATGCCGGAACGGGCGCGGTAAAGGTTTTACGGTGTGAACCAGGGAGAGTTAGTTCAAGGCTATGCGCATGAAGGCACAAACGTGGCGCTGACTTTACATTTCCGTATACCCTATCGCCGCTAATTGGGGCATGGATATACTGCATATGGACACGTAGTTGGTGGGTGCGCCCGGTTTTTGGACGTAGCTCAACAAACGAACGCGTCCCATTCGTTTTAACCATCTCATAGGCAGTAATGGCTGGTTTTCCATTTGGTTCAACCCGGAAAGTGCTCGGTGCAGTTGGGTTACGGCCAATCGGGAGGTCAATGACCGCTTTTTCGAGCTTTGGAACGCCATCAACGACTGCGGTATAATATTTTTTCACTGTTCGATCGGCAAATTGCTTCTTTAAAAGCAGCGCAGCTTCATCGGTTCGGGCGCCAATAATCACTCCGCTTGTATCGCGGTCAAGGCGGTGGACAATCCCCGGGCGACTAGTCGCAAGGCCGTAGGTTGTGTAACGGCGGAAGAAGTCAGCAACAGTAAATTCATCGTTCATGACACCTTTGCTATGGGTCAAAACCCCTTCAGGTTTATTAATCACAATCACCGAATCGTCGATGTAAATAATTGGGAATTCTCGGTCTGAAAAGTCTTCTTTGGCTGGAATTTCAACGGCAATATCGTCAACATCACTCACGTCGGCACTTGCCTTCGCGATAGGCTTTCCATCAACAGCAACGTATCCGGCTTTAATATATTTTTGAATCGTCGAACGGGAGAGGTCAGGGTAGCGACGAGCGAGCTCTTTATCGAGCCGTAGCATCGACGGCACTACCTCAAGGACATAAGTATCACGAAACTTATGGCGCACCCCGTATGTCTTAAAGCTATCCTCGTGCGGGTTAGCGATGAACTTCCCCTTTGTTCCAGGAAAACTTGCTTGGATAATCTCAAGCAACAACTCGGTATCGTCTTCGACGGCGTCATCAAAAACAATAACGTAGGCGACCTTTTGGAAGACTACCCATATAAGCCGTGTCGCCACCCGTGGTTGCACTTCTTTATATGATGACACTTCCGCCGTCGTCGAAAGATCGCCGGCGACTTCAAACTCTTTTAATACTTTAAGCGCTTCGCGTTTTATATTTTTCGTTGCCATACTATCTACCTCAGTGGATACGGCCGCTTAGTGCGGACGAAGACCCACTGCTTTCTGTGCACGAAGCAGCGTTTCATTTGCAACAATCGCCATGGCAGCTTCGGAAGCTTCGAGTTTTTGAAGCAGTATCTCATCGGTAATTGCATTAAATCGCAGCTGGAAGTCTGTTAAGAACTGCGACACAGCCTCTGCGACGACACGCTTAAAGTCACCGTAGCTCGCCTTCCCTTCCCACTCCTGGTTTACTTCTTCCTGCGAGCGATTCGTGAGGAGGGCTAAGATTTGCAGCAAACTGCTCACTCCTGGCTGCGTATCAAAGTTAAAATGGATTTCACCAAGGCTATCTGTCGTTGCGGCCATGATTTTTTTCGCGGCAACAGTCGGGTCGTCATGGAGCAAAATCTTTGATTTTTCATCTGTTGAACTTTTACTCATCTTCTTTGTTGGGTCAGTGAGGCTACGAATGCGCAAGCCATTGTCGCGCTGAATAAACTCGGTTTGTTGTTTGGTATTTGCCGGGATAGTGAAGATATCGCCAAATTTATTATTAAAGCGGGTGGCGATGTCGCGGGTAATTTCAAGATGCTGGAATTGATCTTCGCCCACTGGCACATAGGTGGTGTCGTAGAGGAGGATATCGGCGGCCATAAGGACAGGATAGTTGAATAGTCCCATCGTGACGCTATCGCCATGTTCGCCCGATTTTTCTTTGAACTGCGTCATGCGACTCATTTCACCTACATACGTAAAGCAATCTAAAATCCAGGTTAATTCGCTATGTGCCGGGATATAACTTTGGCGATAGATATAAGTATCGGGGTTGTCCATGTCGAGCCCGGCAGCAATGAAATACTTTAAATTCGTCAGCGTGTTCCGATATAACGTTGAATGGTCGATTGGTGTCGTAAAGCTATGCAAGTCGGGCACAAACATATTAATTTGGTATTCGCCTGCATATTTCTTTTGCATCTCGACCATAGGCACAAAAGCACCTAAGTAATTGGCAAGTGTCGGTTCTTCATTTGAGCGAACCCCCGTCAGACTAGTTTTCTTTGTCATATTGTCTCTATTATACCTTACTAAGCGAAGTAGGTATGGCCTTCCCGTCGGTCAATTTTATCTTCTTTACGAACGGATTGAGAAAAGTCAGGAAT
>DATMTU010000102.1:0-3433 GCA_035564035.1 Dongiaceae bacterium | reverse complement strand
AAACTCCAAGCCTGCCAACGACTCGGAGTTAAAGTAATGTATGACGATTTAGAAGACGTTTGTGCTTTATTGGCAGAAAATAAGATAGCTACTTTTAAGGTTGTTTAGAGTTCTGGCAACCAATCCGGGGCGTTATCTACTTCTAAGTCTTTCGAGTGGTGTCGCCAGTAGTTATTGAAATCAAGGTCAGATACTTCATTTAAGTTCTGGTGATAAGCGACACTCTGTAATACCGAACGATCATGTAATTTCTGAAATAATGGACTATCTACCCAGATGTACCCCATACCATCAGGTTTATCACCTGGACGTTCCCAGTGAATAAAGATGTGGTCGAACATCGCATAGTGGCCAAAATGGCGGTAAATATGGGTATTACTTGGTGTCAGTTCCACCGTTTCTTTACCAAACTTTACCTTTTCAAAGGGAATATCACGCTCATTCATACTTTTCCTCCTAAGCGTTCAATGATGTTACGTTCCTGGTTGGTGAAGCCTTGTGGTTGCTGTGTTTTATAAGCTAACTCGAAAGTTAGTCGTGCCATTTCCTTTTGAACCTGAGCTAATCGTTCAGGGCCATATTTTCCTTCTTTAATATTGTCATAGAGTTCACTTATCTGTTCAGACAGCTTCTCAACTGACCTACCGGAATAGTCGTGTTCGTGTGGGTTATACGCCCCTTGCTCGAAGTCGTTAAAGGTTGCCATCATATTCCTTTCCATCGTAATAAATCTTGCCGTCGTGAATCGGGACTTGTCGGAAGTCGTACACCCCGTCACCGTAGTCATGAATCACCATTAAGCCCTGTTGCCAGTTCTCATAGTGTTCAATCGGTTGGTTATCAACCCCGACCGAGTTGTGATAGCTCGGTACGACGCCATCAATTCGACACAAGGCTCCAACCACGAAAGCGCCAAAGGCCTTACCTCGTCTGTCGGTGTGATAGTGGCTCTCTATGGAGTGTTTATGCCCCTGGACGACATTCCGTCCATAATTAGCTCGAGAAAGCTTGTTAGCGGTGCTTCCATTTGAAACAGCGAAGGTTCCGTGCATGAAGGCTAAGTCTTGGGCGTAGCGCCACTCACCTGGGTAGCCGTCCACGTAGTCCCACCCAATCTGGTCAAGTTTCAGTAATCCTGGATAAGACAGCGCTGGATATTTCTCACCGGCTGCCTTGACGTTGTAGAGGGCGGGAGCGTTCTTTAAGAGGTAATCGGTCAGACGTTTGACGTGGTTACTCCAAACGGTGACTCGCTTCGCCCCAGGTGTCACGGCGCTGACCTCGGCAAATAGGTTATGCGTTCGCTGGAGAGACGGTTGGATGGTTCCTTGGAAGTGGTCAGAGTCGGGCGCGAATCGAGAAAGCTCGGCGAAGTCAGTCGTGTCACCATTGTCTACTACGACGTTTGGTTGGAGGTGATAGGCAAATTTAAGCATCGCCTTAATGGCACTTTCGTCGTGGAGGGGCACTAACTCGTCGTCTATGCGGCGATACCCAATTTGGGCGTCTGAGAACACCATAATAACGTTATGGTCACGTTTCGGCGGTTTACGGCGGTCTGGTGGGATAGGCGCAAGTTCGACCGGTTGGATGAGAAGACGACTATTCTTGTGCTCGTAAGAATGGAGCTCGGTATGCACCCAGTCACCTTTTTCTTTATCATACGCAGCCGCTTCCCACGTTTTAAAGGGAATCAAGTTCGGGTTGTCGGTTGGTCGTTCCATTTCTTTGCCTTTCTTGCGGTATTCCTGTTGCCGCCTAATAAGATTTTTTCGTGTTTGTCTTGGGTATAATTGCACAAGTTCGTCTATCGGTCTGTTCACAAGGTTTTCTAAATCCACCCCTTGCCACTTCATGTCATGCTACCAACCTTCCGTATTCCATATGTATTTGTTTTAACGCAATGTGGCTAATCTGCTGGTAGAAGTAAGGACCGTGGCGGTTGTCTTGCACCTTCATTGGTTCCTCGGTTAGGTGTGCCATCTCAATCTGTTCTATCATATCAGCGAGGCTCGGAAGCTTCTCTGGAGGGCTGTAGCGCTGGTGGAGGGCAGAGTGTGTATCGACGGGCATCTCAAGCTGGTTATGAATGAGGTCACGAAATGTGCGAGTAATCAAAAACTCGCCCATTCTTTTATATGTCCAGTACAGGTGATGGTTGTTCTTTCGTTCTGGTTCGGTCGAAGAGGGGAAGTTCAACTCTAAAGGCGACACGACAAAGTTCCGTTCACCCGTAGGATACGGAACCTGTATCATAATTACTCCTGTCCTCTAACGATGTTCGAGTTATCCACATAGTCTTCTGGTGGCCCGTAAGGGTTGTGGTGGTCGAAACCTAATTGAAACGGTCGGATGTCTTCGAGGAGGTGAACCAGTCCTCGACGTGCCAGAATACGGTAAACGAGAGGGTCAACCACGTTGCCAACAGAAGGGTTTTCAATGCCGAAATGGGCCAGGTTAGAAAGGTCTTCATCGCTGAGTTTTTTTAATGATGCGTACTCTGTGCACAGGTCGTAGGGGTCTTGTTCCATATAGCCTCTTGATTGTATTGAGCAATCGGTATCTTAGTTTTTTGTTTTTACGTTCTTCTCTCACCCTCTCAAGTAGTGCAAGCGTTTCCTTTTGTAATCTTGAGAGGTTTGGTTTCATTATTTACTCGTGGGGTAATTAGGTTGTTTTGGCGAGCCAATCAGGATACCCAGTTGAGGGAACTTCTTTTCTAACAGGCGAACAACGGCGTAGTAGAGAGCTGCAAAGACACCACCTAGTCCTGTTCCGAGAGCGAGAATGGTGCTGCTATCAAGGCTAATTCCCTTGAGGCTTAACCATGCCGCGAGACCTCCGACGAGGATAGGCACGTATGTCCTGATGATTGAAATGATGAAGTCTGACATTGTTATACTCCTTGTGTGTATTTTAGTTTTGTCGTGACGCCAGTAAACATATCGTTAAATACCTTATCGAAGGCGGCGGTAACATTGAAATCGGTCGCAATAAGGTTATCGTCGAAGACGAAGAAGTTATTGTTTTCTTTTGAGGCGGCCGTGGTGTAGTTCCAGCTGCCCGTTTCGGTAATATGTCCATCAATAGTGGTCGATTTGTTGTGCATAATAGCACTTTCACTCGATTCAACAATCACCATCTTTATTTCAGGACAGGCTTTAAGGGCGGTAATCTCAGGTACTTCGGTCCTGCCTTTACTTTGAGAGTTATCGAGCACCAGTTTTACTTCGACACCGGCTTTAGCTTTCGCAATGAGTATATTGACAACTCCCATGATGTTAAAGCTGTAATCAGCAAGGTGAATACATTTAGTAGCTCCCTCTAAAAGCGAGATGAACTCCGCTTGGGTGTTATCTTCTGGGCTATTGAAAAGGTTGATGCCGATGGCGAGTTGGTAACTCATGTTTGTGTTTTCTTTTCGTTTTTAATG
>DATMTU010000101.1:0-4912 GCA_035564035.1 Dongiaceae bacterium | reverse complement strand
CTCCTGGCGCTTCAACTTCTCTGGAGACGTTCGCGCGCTACCCAGATTCCGTTTTTCGTGCGGTGTGTGCGTGTGTCGCCTCATTGGCGATCACCTCCTCTCGAACCCTTTTAGTATACCACGCCTTGACGTTCATCATTTTTCCGTTACAATAGAACTATCAAATTTGTTTCGGGTAGGAAGCTTACCTGAAAATCTTTTTTAAAGTGCTTGCGGCGCGTGATATTTTCCTGTATAATCTACTACTGTTATCTATGGCGAGCCAAAAGGAAGTAATCAAAATGAGTGGAAAGGTAGTGGAAGCACTGCCTAATACGCAATTTAAGGTAGAACTCGAGAATGGCCTGAGCATCATCGCGCACATCAGCGGAAAAATGCGTAAAAACTATATCCGTTTAGTGCCTGGTGATATGGTGGACGTTGAGATGACCCCTTACGATCTTACGAAGGGACGAATCACGTACCGCCACAAGGACCAAATTTAAATTACTGGAGGAACTCTTACACTCATGAAAGTTCGTGCGAGCGTTAAGAAAATCAGTCCAGATGACCAATTGGTACGCCGTAAAGGCCGCCTCCGCGTCATCAACAAGAAAAAACCTAAGAATAAGCAAAGGCAGGGTTAAGCATGGCTCGAATTGCTGGGGTAGTTATTCCCGCAGAAAAGCAAGTTCAGATCGCTTTGACGTATATTTACGGCATCGGTCCGAAATTTGCATCGACCATCCTTGCGGCGGCTAATATCGAGCCGACCACTCGGGTGAAAGATCTCACCGAGGCTGAAGAACAACGACTACGTGAAATTATCGATCGCGATTACACCGTAGAAGGCGACCTCCAGCGTCTGGTAACCAACAATATTAAACGTTTGAAAGACATCAACGCCTACCGCGGGCTTCGCCACAAGTCTGGCCTGCCGGTAAACGGTCAGCGTACTCGTACGAATGCACGAACTCGTAAGGGACGCGCTATCGCCGTTGGTGGTGCTCAACCTAAATCAGCAAGTAAAACCTAGAAAGGAATTGATTAGATGGCAGATTCTACGACATCACGTGCTTCAAAAAAGAAGCAAAAGCGATCAGTTCCCGCTGGTCAATTACACATTCAAGCAACCTTTAACAACACCATTGTTAGTTTCTCTGACAAAAAGGGTAATGTTATTGCACAAGGCAGCGCTGGCGCTTCTGGCTTCCGTGGAAGCAAGAAGGGGACTGCATATGCTGCGCAAGTTGCTGCTGAAAAAGCTTCAGAAACCGCTAAGGGCTTTGGCTTGAAGTCGGTTGACGTGTTTGTGAAGGGCGTTGGCCAGGGTCGCGATGCAGCGATTCGTGCGCTCAACGGCTTTGACATTAGCATCGATAGCATTAAAGAAGTAACCGGTGTGCCACACGGTGGTGTACGCCCACGAAAGGTGCGACGAGGATAGTCTATGGCACGAGATAATTCACCTATCGTTAAGCAAAGCCGTCGTGAAGGCTACGCACTTCACCCGAAGGCTCACAAGATTATGGCTCGTAAAAGCGGTATTCCAGGCGTTCACGCCCATGGCCGTCAAGGTAAGCCAAGTCTTTACCTCACACAACTTCGTGAGAAGCAAAAAGTTCGTCGTACGTACGGTCTTTTGGAAAAACAATTCGCTAAGCTGATGAACGAAGCAACCCGTCAACCAGGTTTGACTGGCGAGAACTTGCTCCGTTTGCTTGAACAACGTATTGATAATGCAGTTTACCGCGCTGGTTTTGCGACAAGCCGCCGTGCTGCCCGTCAATTGGTTGGCCACGGTCACTTTATGTTGAACGGCCGCCGTGTTGACATTCCTTCAATTCGTTTGAAGCCAGGTGACGAACTGGTTGTTCGCCCTAAGAGCACAAGGTCAGGTTACTTTACTGAACTTGACGACGTGGTTAAGGCAAGCACCCAAGGGAGCCTTAGCTGGCTGAAGAGCGACGCAAAGAAGATGACCATTTCAATCACTGGTCTTCCAAAGCGTGAAGAAGCAGAAGCAGACATTAACGAACAATTAATTGTTGAGTACTACTCACGATAAAGGGTAAGGAGAGATAAGATATGTCAAAAGTTATTCACAACCCAGCACTTGCCGCCGTTGAAGAGACTGGCAAAAATAGTGCATCGTTCGTTATTGAGCCACTGCAAGCTGGTTACGGCAACACACTCGGAAACAGCCTTCGCCGCGTACTTCTTTCAAGCGTAAAGGGTGGCGCTATCGTTGCCTTCCGCGTTGAAGGTGCGAGCCACGAGTTCACGACTGTTCCTGGTATCAAAGAAGATGTCGTTGACATCATGCTGAACCTGAAGAACGTTCGCGTAAAGGTTTCAACCGACGAACCAACTGAACTACGTATTGAAAAGAAGGGTGCCGGTGTTATTACTGCTGCCGACATCAAAGCAAGCGCTGACGTTGAGGTTATTAACCCCGACCAAGTGATTGCAACCATTGATGACCCAAAGAAGACCGTCGTGATCGACCTCGTTGTTGAATCAGGTCGTGGGTACCAAACCATCGAAGACTCAAGCGCAAAGCGTCTCCACAGCGACATGATCGCTCTGGACGCAATGTTTAGCCCAGTCCTTCGTGTGCGTTACAAGGTAGACAGTACTCGTGTTGGTCAAGAAACCAACCTCGACAAGCTCCAAGTTAATGTTGAAACCGACGGTTCATTGAGCCCACGTGAAGCATTCGAAGAAGCTGCAGCGATTTTGGTAAACCAATACACTGCACTTGCTGGTGCGACAACTGTTGAAGCTGCTCCTGCACTTGGCCAAGATTTGGCTGACGAAGGTAACGAACTCAATACCCCAATTGAAGAATTAAACCTCAGCGCTCGTACCGCGAACGCCCTTATCAACAACGAAATCCGCACCGTGCGTGACCTTGTCACCCTCAGCGAACAAGATCTTCGTGAATTGAAGGGCTTCGGTAGCAAGGCGCTTGATGAAGTCAAAGATAAATTGACAGAATTGGACGTCTAAAACATGCATCGACACGGATACGTAGGACGTAAGTTTGGCCGCGAACGCGATCAACGCCGCGCACTCATCAAAGGTCTGGCAACCAGCCTTGTTGAGCACGGTAAGATTGAGACAACGCTTCCAAAAGCCAAAGAACTCGTCCGTTACATTGAAAAACTCATTACCAAAGCTAAGAAGGGTGACCTGGCGAACCGTCGTGCGGTTATCGCTGGCCTTTCAACTCAAGTTGCGGCTTTCCGTCTGGTTGACGTGATTGCTCCGCAGCTTACTGGTCGTACTAGCGGTCACGTTCGTGTTGAACGTACCCGTCTTCGCGTTGGTGATGGCGCACAAATGGCAACTATTGCCTTTGTCGACGACATTAAAGAAACTGCAAAGGAGACCAAGTAATGGTGAATGCTAAAACTTTTAGCCAAAAGCCAGCTGACGTTTCTCGTGAGTGGTTCTTGGTTGATGCTTCAGAACTTCCACTCGGTCGCATCGCAACTATCATTGCCGACAAGCTAATCGGTAAGAGTAAACCAACTTATACCCCACACGTTGATGGTGGCGACTACGTTGTTGTTATCAACGCTGAAAAAGTTGTCGTAACTGGCAACAAGGAAACCGGTAAGGTATACTACCGCCACAGTGGTTTCCCTGGTGGTATTAAAGATGCAACCCTGGCTGAAGTTCGTGAGAAGTTCCCAGAACGCATTATCGAAGCTGCTGTTCGTGGTATGCTTCCAAAGAACAAGCTTTCAACCGACCGTATGGCTCGCTTGAAGGTATTCGTTGGTGAAGAGCACGCGCATGCTGCTCAGAAGCCACAGAAAGTTGAGGTAAAGTAGTATGGCTGATGCTAAGTACTTCTACGGCCTCGGACGACGCAAGAGCGCAACTGCACGGGTTCGCCTGTACGCAGGCAAGGGAACAATCACAATCAACGACAAGCCAGCCGCTGAATACCTTGATGGTAACAAGACGTTGCTTGCCGAGATTACTGACCCTCTGGCACTCGTTGGCAAGCAAAAAGACTTCGACATTACTGTCCGTGTTCAGGGTGGTGGTGTTGCTGGCCAAGTTGATGCCATCAAGCTTGCTGTTGCAAAGGCATTGACCGTTGCTCACTCAGACCTTCGTTCGACCTTGAAGAAAGCCGACCTATTGAAGCGTGATTCTCGCGAGAAAGAACGCAAGAAGTATGGTCTTCGTTCGGCTCGTAAGCGCGAACAGTTCTCGAAGCGTTAGTATTTCGCCGGGAGAAGCTATAAAAAAGAACCTCGGATTTGCGAGGTTCTTTTTTTATGATTGATGGTTGTTGACTATCGCTTTTTCGAGCTTAGTGATACGCGCATCATGGTCAAGGAATGGTTTCTCGAGGGCGTGCATAACGGCAAAGTGCTCAGAGATACGCTTTTTCTCCTCTTGCTCAAAGCGTTTATTAATTTGCTCAAGACGTTTATCTATGTGTGTGAATCGTTTGTCGAGCAGCTTATTTTGCTCGTCGAAGCGCTTATCGATATATTTGTTCTGCTCAGCGAAGAGTCGAATGATTGTTGAGAATTCTGTTGTTGTCATACATCTATTACACCAAAACAATCTTAACTTCCCTTACACTCTCCTAGGTCATTAGAAGTAATATTTACAATACCTGGAGCACGTGATAGGATACGAGTATGGTAACACGTCAAAACAGCCAGTATTGGTTTGCCGACACATCTCGTGGCGGTTTGTTTCGTGTTCTTCTCTAAAAGATAGCCGATAAGAATAGTAAAGAGGCCGTCACCGCGGCCCTATTTTTATACAACCATCAAATTCAGAAGGAGGCTTTATGCCCGAAACGGACCCAATAGCACAGCAAGAAGCGCAACAGATCTTGCGACGTCATAATATAGAAATAGATTTGAGTGATTTTCGAACTGCTCAGGAAATAGTATGT
>DATMTU010000100.1:0-17781 GCA_035564035.1 Dongiaceae bacterium | reverse complement strand
AAAGGGTTAAAACTTTCAGCACTTGGTTGTTCCGCTGTAACGCCGGGAGCACGTCGGGGTCTAGTAGGTTTATGTAGCCTCGCAGGTGTGTGAACACATAAACTGTTCTTCCCGAAACTCGTGGGTGATGACCACTCAAATGTTTCTATACAAAGTATACTCTTTTTGTATTCAGGGTTCAACTAGCAAACAAGGCAGCGCCAAATTTGATGAACACCAAGGCAATCATAATAACGATCCAGCTGGCCACGATGAGCTGATGAAAACCACCTTTTAAGAATTTCTGTACTTTTTCGTTGGCTTTATCCTTAAGATGAAGGACGTTGTCGCGGAGGGTAATGTGCGTACTCGCGGCCAGCATCATCGTACAACTGAAGGTCACGACAAGGCACCATGGGCAAAGCACTTGGATAGCGTAGAGGCTATTGAAGAAGAGCCAGTAAGCGAAAATCGTGCCCAGCAGGACGCCAATATTCATAGCAAGCAGAAAGCCTTTTTTGAAGCGAGCGCCGCCCCATAAGTAGGCCACAGCGACGGTAATAATAACTGGGAAGGCCATGAGGCCGATAAACATATTAGGGATGCCAAAGAAAACACTTGCCTGCCAGGTTTTCATAACCGTCGCACAGTTGAGCACCAAGTTGAGCGTACACGACAAGATAGCATCGGGGTGCTTCATCAGTTGAATTTCTTCGTTGCTCAACGTGAAAGCTGCAATAAGAGCTGTCGTGGCGAAGGTGAGCAAAATGGCAAACGATGCGTTAAGCGTTTTTTGTTCATCGGCTTTATTAAAGAAAGATTTCACTCTGCTAAACATAATAACTTACCTCGCTAATTGTTGGTAACGGGACGCCAGTCCACTGGTTTTGCACTTGGCCATCATTAGAAATGGCCATCAGTGTCGGAAACTCCATAATATCGTAGGCTTCGCAAAAACGAATCCCCTCGCTCGACTCCGGGTTGAGTGTTTCCAACTCGTGTCCGGTCTGCCGAAGAAAATCAGTGGTAAATTCTTCAACCTGGCGAGCGTAATCGGTCTGCTCTTTGTACAGTACCACCACGCGCATATTTAGGCAGCCTGTTTTTGTTGTTTTTGACGGCGGCGTTCTTCAAGAATTTTGACAAAGTCGTCGAGAGTAGTAAATTCTTGGTACACGCTCGCAAAACGAACGTACGCCACTTCATTTCGCTCGGCGAGCTCATCAAGGACCGTATCGCCTACTTGCTTTGAAGAGATTTCAGTTTCACCAAGGTCATACAGTTTGTCTTCAATGACGTCGATCATTTCTTCAACTTCAACTTCAGAGGTGAAGAATTTGCCGACCGAGCGCTTAATCGCCGTTCCTAATTTTTCGCGGTCATACAATTCGCGGGCGCCGTTCTTTTTAATAACGGCGAGGTTTGGCTTTTCGATGCGCTCGTAGGTAGTGAAGCGTGTACCGTCTGGCGCTTCGCGGCGACGGCGAATAGTCACCCCGTCACTCACCTCACGCGATTCAATCACACGGCTATCGCCAATGTTGATTTTTGCCATTAATGGCTACTCCTCGTCTTTCTTGTTTTTCTTGTTCTTTTTACGGCGACGTAGGAAAGCTGGCGTGTCAGATTCGTCGTCATCTTCTGGCGGTTGGTTCCACAGGTTTTCGGTTGGTTCTTCGTTAAAGATAGCAGCCGCTTCAGTGTGGTCGAGGTTCATGTCGATCCCCTTCACTTCAGTCTCAACGATTGCTGCGTGCATCCGTTCAGCAACTTCAGGGTCGGCTTGTTCGGTTGCCGGTTCTTCGTCTTGGAAGTAAGCACTGTCAAAACCGGTTGCAATAACGGTAATAACCAGTTCGTCTTCGATTTCAGGCTTCAAGGTTGCACCGAAGATGATGTTAGCGTCTGGCGAAACAGCGCTGGTGATGATTTCGGCTGCTTCCTGAATTTCAGACATGCTCATGTCGTAACCACCGGTTACGTTGAACAGGACGCCACGTGCGCCATCGATTGAAACTTCAATAAGCGGTGACTCGATAGCTTGTTGTGCGGCCAGTGCAGCACGGTTGTCGCCACTTGCACGGCCAATCCCCATGAGAGCCGAGCCAGCGTTGCTCATGATCGCCTTTACGTCGGCAAAGTCGAGGTTAATGAGCCCGTGTTCGGTAATCAGTTCAGAGATGCCCTGAACGCCCTGGCGAAGGACATCGTCGGCGATCTTGAAGGTTTCAAGGAGCGGCGTCCGGCGATCGATCGTTTGGAGCAGACGATCGTTTGGAATAGTAATCAGCGTATCAACGTGACGACGGAGCTGAGAGATAGCCCAGTCGGCGTTTTGGCGGCGCTTCTCACCTTCGAAGCTAAAGGGCTTCGTCGCAACACCTACAACTAAAATGCCAAGTTCACGAGCGACTTCGGCTACGACGTAGCCAGCACCAGACCCAGTCCCCCCACCGGCACCAATGGTGACAAACACCATGTCGGCACCTTCGAGTGCTTGGCTAATATCTTGCCGTGATTCGTTAGCAGCTGCTTCACCTTTTGAAGGGTCGGCGCCAGCACCAAGCCCGTTGGTCGTGGTGTGGCCTAAGTGAATCTTTACATCTGCTTTGCTGTTATGTAATGCCTGAGCGTCGGTATTCATAGCAATAAATTGCACACCAGCCAGCCCGGCCTCTTTCATACGGTTAACTGCGGAACCGCCCGCACCACCAACACCAACAACTTTAATGCTCGCGAAGGTCTGAATATCACTTGGTTTTACTTCAGGCATGCCTGTCTTTCTCCCCTGATACGCTTTATCTGTTACTTCCTATTGTACCATGAGACGCTATAGGGCAATAGTTATGTGTTCGAACAAGAGTTTTATCCCGCGTGATGGTGATAAGTTTTTTATTCAAAGTGCCCGTTTGGTCGCTTATTGGTGTAGTGCCTCTTGCATACCCGGCGCCTGAATAGGCGTTGCCCGGAAGCAGCTCACGCTATAAGGAAAGTCTTGCGTCATGACGTAATGGTAGCCCGTGATGGTTTTTCCATTCACCTGGTAGCCGCTGGTAATGCCATGGCACTCATCAAGATCGCTGGTGGTCAAAACATTCGAGCCGCCGTTCACCTGAGGACCGGTGATCGGAAACCCATCAAGTGCATAACCAATGACGGTGTGGACACTGATGTCCGTAATACAAGTACTCAGAGTATGGTAGTGATAGACACCACGATTTTGTGGATGTCCAGCGCAAGCATCTTGGATTTCCCAAGCACCTGCGTCGCGTCCCCCTGCGTCAAAACCATTATTGAGTTCGACTCCCGTCAGCATCACCCCTGCGGTGCCTCCCATGCAATGAGCCGTTGTATCGTATGTTGGAGCGGCAGCAAGCGTGAATGTGAGCGATTGCGCCGTGATAGTATTCGGGTTGCGATCATATTGCGATGCAGGGTCACTTGCAGCAATCGGGAAGATCCCCGTCGTGTGGCTTGGAAGGTCGTTAGTCGTAATAATACGGCTATCCTGGCTGAGGGTATTCGTAAATTGTGGCGTCCATGTTACCGCGCCATTCACATGGATTTTTTTGTTGATATCGTACTCGGTATTATTGTTCGTAAACCAAGGGCCCCTTGCCTGTGCACCGCCACCGCCTTGTGTGAGGTTTTGAGCATATTGGCTACAGGCGTAAACATAGCCGGTTTTTGGCGCATCCGTCACGTAATGGCTGTCTCCCACGGGAAGAAGACCATTAGCATACTTATTGCCGTAGTTTTTAGATTCATCAAGCGTCAGGTTTGACGATGCGACTGGTGTTTTTTGCTGAGACGAAGAGGTATTTTGCGTCGACATGACAGATGATTGCGCAGGACACTGGCCACTTCCCCACCAATATGCCCCGGCGGCAATAGCAAGGACGGCAATGATACCACCACCTATAGCCCACCACTTTTTTGCCTTTTTTCGCCGAGGTGGCTGGGGGTCAATAGGGTTTATAGGAGTAAGAGGGTTTGGACTTGGTGGTTGCGTATTGCTTATGTTTGGTTCCATGCGGCCATTGTAGCAGGAACCACGAGCGTGTACATTCCGTCGTTACGGCTTGAACCATCCAAAAATCTTAGAAAGTCCACCCTTGACGTCACTTGCTGATGGCGCCTTGAGTTTGTGACTCCCGCCACCGCGGTGTTTATCGTGGTGCGCCTGTTCAGCATCGGTGAGCATAAGGCCAATCGCTGTGGCGAATTCGGCTTTATCGATATCATCAGCCACGCCGCCAAAGCCGGCTGGTTGACCAAGGCGCGCAGCCAGGCCAAGCGTTTCTTTAGCGTAGTCGGCTATGTGCTTGAGCTTTGAACCCCCACCGACGAGCACGACGCCACTTGGTAATTTCCCGGCACGGCCAGCTTTTTTGAGGTGTAGCACAATGCCTTCAAAAATTTCTTCTAGGCGAGCTTCGACAATTTCATTAATATCTTCTGTTTTAAATGTAAAGACTTCACCGCCGCTTTTCACACTCACCCCTTCACTCTCTTTGTGACTTAAGGCGCAGGCATGTTTTACTTTTACTTCTTCAGCGATCTCCGGGTCGGTTTTGAGGCCAATGGCCAGGTCGTTGGTAATATTATTGCCGCCAATCGGAACAACGCCAACGTATTGCAAATCGCCCTCTTCGTACACTGCAACACTGGTGGTTGCGCCACCGAAATCAATCACCGCGACACCGTTCTCAAGCTGCTGCTCGTGTAATACTGCACGGGCTGCGGCAACGGCGGTTGGAATAATTGCGTGCGGTTGTACCTGAGCTGACTCGGCTGCTTTTTCAACGTTTACCAGGTACGGAGTGAGTGCCGAGACAACGTGCGCGTCAATCTCTAAGCGTGTCCCCGTCATACCAATTGGGTCTTTAATGTTATCTTGCCCATCAAGGCGATAGGCGTGCGCTACGACATCAAGAATATCGCGGTTAGCCGGCACTTTACCAAGTGTGGCAACTTCTTTAATACGATCAAGGTCTTCGTGGCTAATTTCATGGTCGGCCGCGCCAACCGCCACCATACCATCAGCATGGGTAGTAAGGATATGAGAGCCGTTCACGCTGACCGATGCGCCATGAACCTGGTAGCCACTCATGCGTTCGGCCTCGCCCAGCGCCGCATCAATTGCCTGGCCGGGGCCTTGCAAATTGACGACAACACCTTTGCGCATACCCGAATTGGCCGCTTGGCCAAACCCAACGATTGTCGGGACTCCGGTTGAACTATCGATGTGCGCCACGACGGCGCGTACTTTGGTGGTTCCTATATCAAGACCAACGGCATATTGAGAGGACTCTTGCATAGGGTTAGTATACCGCTTGTGGTACCGCTTCGACAAGTACTAACGCTCAGGTCGAAATAAAATATCCGTGAGATGGCCATCGCCTTCGTGATAGCCTTTTATGGCTTCCACCGACTCAGGAGTTAAGGCGTTCTTTTCGGCTCTCGTATACCACTGGTCATTATGAACAACGGTCGTCACTGTTGTTAATACCTGAAAATCACGAAGCGAAAGTGTCCGCAACCGACTTCGCACATCACCTTCGTCACCTTTCACATCAACTTGCTCATAAGTTATATAGGCGTCTTCCATGAGGTCGTTCAACTGAAGTGCGTTGACAGTATCCATAAAGAAACGATTGATGCGATTCTGCAATCTGACATCGTCCAAGTCACGAAAATCGTGAAAAACGGGAACCTTAAGCTCCTGGTATGCTTGTATAAAATTTGGCTGACGTGATATCTCGGAGTTGTTCTGTATGTATTCGGCCATATCCCTCTTTAGATCCTACAAGCTCGTTAAAATTTCGGCACCGTCTTCGGTAATAAGAACCGTGTGCTCAAAGTGTGCCGCGAGGCTGCCATCCCAGCTACTAATCGTCCAACCGTCATCGTCTTGGCGGATTTTTTCACTGCCGAGCGTGGCCATGGGTTCAATGGCAATAGTGTCGCCAGGCGTTAATAGCTGGCCAGACCCCTTTTTGCCGTAGTTAGGAACTTCAGGGGCCTCGTGCATTTCATGGCCGACACCATGGCCGACCAACTCGCGAATAACACCAAGTCTGGCGTCCTTTAAGACTTTTTCAACCGCGGCGCTAATGTCACCAATGCGAACCGGGCCTTTAATGGCGTCAATGCCCGCATATAAGCTCTGCTCGGTGGCTTGAATAAGGTGTTTTTGAGCACCATTTGGCGTGCCTACCACCATCGTAAAAGCACTGTCGGTTTTCATATTTTTGTAGGTAATGACAAGATCGAAACTGACGATATCACCTTCCTGGAGGACATAATCGGTTGGGATGCCGTGCACAATTTGGTCGTTAGTGGAAATACAAATCGCTGCCGGGAAATTCACTTCACTGGTTTTGTAGGTAGCAATCGCACCGCGGTTTTTAATTTCGGCATCAACCCAAGCATCGAGTTCTTTTTCAGATACGCCTGGCTTCACCCGCTGCTTGAGGCCTTCAAAAATCTGCGCTAAAATTTTGCCACCCTCGCGCATTGCTTGAATCTCTTCGGCTGTTTTTATTTTCTGCATTACGAAGCAAGCCCCCTACTTTGGAGTTCGGCATAAATGCGATCGTGCACTTGGCCAACTGTCCCAACGCCATCGGTATGAACGACTGGAATGTGTTGTTCGGTGAAAAGACCGAGAATGGGATACATTTCTTGGCGGTAGATTGCCAAGCGATGGTCGATAGCCTCTGGTGTATCATCGACACGACCACGAATCTTTAATCGTTTTAATAATTCTTCGCGAGGCACTTCAAGTACGACAACCAAGCCGATATCGCGGCCGTGATCTGTTTTGCTATCAATGAGCCATTGAGCCTGCGGTAATTCGCGAGGAAACCCATCAAGAATAATTTGGTCAATATCGCCTGCTTTGGCGATCGCTTCGCCCATAATGCGCGTTATTGCCTCGTGCGGCACAAGGTTTCCCTCGTGCATTGTTTTGATAAGTTCAGGATCGTGCGTATCACGCAAAATCTGCCCCGCACTCAGCCAACGCCAGCCTTCACGCGCCGCTAATATTTGCCCCTGCATACTTTTACCAGCACCTGCCGGACCGAAAAATACAATCATGCTTCTTATGATAAAGGGTTTTTCGTGTTATTCCTAGAGGCTTACGAAAGCGCTTCTTTTACTAAGCGTGCGACTGTTGCGCCATCAGCTGCATTGCCGAGCTTGCCTTTTACCGCACCGATAACTTGGCCCATCGCCTGCATACCGCTGACGTTGAGCTCACCAATAGTGTCATCGATGGCAACTTTGATGTCTTCTTCAGACAGTTGCTCGGGCAGGTAGATTTCGAGGATTTTTGCTTCGGCGGCTTCAGTCTCGGCAAGTTCAGGGCGCGCTGCGGCAGTGTATTGTTCAACACTATCGAGGCGTTTCTTTACTTCGCGAGCAACGACTTGTTCAAACTCAGCATCGCCAAGGCCTTCGTCGCGTTTATTTTTAGCGACTTCTTCACTTAAAACGGCAGCCTTAAGAGTGCGGAGTACATCGGTACGAAAACGATCGCCGCCCAAAAGAGCGGCTTTTATATCGTTATCGAGTTGTGCCTTCAAAGACACTATAGGCTCCTAGCGAACGCCCAGACGAGCTTTGGCAAGCTTGTCGGCTTTGCGTTCTTTACGGATGATTGCCTTTTTGCGGCGCTCAACCTTGCTAATGTCCTTTGAAAAGCGCATAGAAGCTTTAGCCTCAGCGAGGACACCGCTTTGCAGCACCTTTCGGTTGAAACGACGAATGATGTTTTCGTTCGCTTCGCGTTCGTCTTTACGTGTTACTTGTACCATATCTTGGCTATTGTAACAGATACGAGCGAATCATGCAACCAGCTAACTATTACAAAAATACCAATATCTGATGACAACCCGCTCTCCGTTTCTATAGGCTTAAGTAATTTTCAGGTCATATAGAACCTATATAGATACTATATAGGTTCTATATGGAGCAGTTTTCCTTCAATGGTTTTTCTTCCCTGCCATTCATTAAATTCAGGCGCATACCAAACACGAATAACGACACCGATTTCAACAAAGAAATACCCCGGCGCGCTAAAGGCCAGCAGATCGATACTTTGGCTTGTTTCATTTTTTACTGTCAGTTTTACATGCTGCCCGCTATCCCCCATGCGGCGTACATTCATGACCGTCACATTTTCTGTTCGCAAGATTGGCTGCGGATTCCCATTGCCAAATGGCTCTAGGGTTGTGATATCGGTGATGAGCTTTTCGGTAAGCTCTTCGAGGCGGGCATCGGCATCAGCAATTGGCAAAAGCAGTGCAGCTTGGTTAGTAAGCTTTTGGGCCTTATAAAAATCGTTGACGCGTTTTCGAAATGCCTCGACATTTGCGGCCGGCAGCGTCACACCGGCTGCAAGTTTATGGCCGCCACCTTTGGTAATAATGTCGTCCGCACTGCGAATTGCATCAGCGGCGCTAAACTCACCGTAGCTTCGTGCCGAGCCTTTTGCATCCTCGCCATCAATCGCCAGTACGAAAGCTGGCTTTTGAAATTTCTCTAAAAGCTTGGCCGCCACAATGCCTACAATGCCGTGGTTCCAGCCCTCAGCGGCAACGACCAATACCGCATCATTCAAAAATAATTCAGCCTGTTGGATAGCTTCTTTCAAGATTTCATCTTGCTCGCGACGGCGCGCTTGGTTCATATCGTCAAGTTTTCGTGCAAATTTCAAAGCTTCCATTGGGTTGGTAGCGGTGAGCATATCCAACGCGTACTGTGCGGTTTCTAGCCGCCCCGCAGCATTCATGCGCGGACCAAGCGAAAAGCCTAGGCTCCGTGCGTTAACCGTTTCAGCGCGCACACCGGCAACGGCCATCAAAGCTTTCAAACCAATCCGACGCGTTTTTGCCAATACTTTCAGCCCCCAAAAAACATGGGTACGATTTTCATCAACTAACGTCACAACGTCACAGACCGTCCCTAAAGCCACCAAATCAAGCAGCCATTTTTCCTGGCCAACCTCTAACCCGCCGAGTTTCGTTTGTAGTGCCTGGACTAATTTAAAGGCCACGCCAACTCCTGGCAAATCGAGGAATGGATAAAGCTTCCCTACCATTTTTGAATCTTCCTTTAGCACATAATGGTCATACTCGTCAGGATAGTCCGCCAATAGCCGCTTTGGGTTAATAACCGCAACGGCTGGGGGTTGCTCGGGCGCGACGTTATGGTGATCAGTCACAATCACGTCCACACCCAGTTCGCGTGCGCGCGTAATTTCTTTATGGCTCAAGCTACCGCAGTCGACAGTGATAATCAGCTGCGCGCCGTCTTTTGCAATGCGTTCGATGGCATCAACCGTAAGGCCGTACCCTTCAGTGAAACGGTTTGGGATAAATGCTTTGACATTTTCGAATCCAAAGCTTGCGAGTGCGTCAAGTAGTACGGTCGTTGCCGTTAAGCCGTCGATATCATAGTCACCGTAAATAGTAATGCGCTCTTGGCTTTGCTGCGCTTCAACCAGCCTATCAACCGCCGCTTGCATGTCGGGTAATAAAAACGGGTCGTGCTTGGCATTGTAGTTGGGCGAAAGAAAAACCGCCTTCGTATCGGAGGTAATGCCCCGTGCTTTCAGAATGCGGTGAAATAAATCCATAGACCGTTCCCCTTAAGCGGAGTTAAGCGACGTCAGTTGAAGTGCGCTTTGGACGAGCAGCGTGTTGTTGCGATTTAATCACAATACTTTGCAGCTCTTTAAAAATTGGGAATTGCTTGTTGGTGGCGTAGATTTTAGTGTTGCCTTGGCGTTCACTCAAAAGGAAACCAACCTTTTCCAGGCGCTTCAATTCGCGCTGAATATTACCCGGATCCTCTTTAATGAGTTTCGCGAGCCCACGAACATGGGTGCGAAAATCTGGATACTTGGCATACACAACAACGATTTTTCGCCGCACCCGAGATGTAATGAAAACGTCTAACATGCTTCCCCTTTTAACCTTATGCTCTCTTCGTGGTCTTCGCCGCGGCTCTCATCCGCCTCAACCTGTTGAGTTTTATTCTACACTTTCTCACCCTGTATGGTCAACGCCAATTGAGGATAATATTATTAATTTTATCGACCGTCTCTTCGTGGGACGGAATCGTATTCTCTGTGTAATAGTGGTTCGTATCGAAGTAATTTTCTTTTACATCAAGAATATGCAGTTCGTCTGCAATCACGTGCAAACGGTCGACCGCTTGTTCGGCAGCAACCGGTGAAGCAACTACCAACCGTTTAATGCGAATTGGTTTCAAGAATTCAAGTGCAACATCGAGCACTGTACTATCAGCAAAGCCATCGTTGACCAAAATAATGGTATGGTCTCGAAGCATATCGTAATCAATCAGACCACCATCACCTAAAAGTCGATTAATCCGCTGAAAAGCTTGGCGCTTCTGGTCTTCCAGATACCCATGAAATTCACCGTTATATTCATCAATCTCACCGGTAGAAAACTCACTGTTATAAGTGAAGTTCCCTGTTTGAGAGACACCACCAAAACTGAGGCTCTCGCCGGGAACCTCAATGTCTTCAACCAACAGCATGGTTAAAATACAGTGCAGTGTCATGGCGATTTGCTCACCAACAATCACGCCACCATCACTCAGTGCGATGACCGCACAATTTTCGTAGCGATAGCGTTCGAATAGTTCAGCGGCGAGGAGTTGGCCGGCGTGGATGCGACTCTCAAAATACATATGCTTATTCTAGCACGAGACAAAAACAAGCTAGGGCAATTAAATTTCCGATAAGTTGCCCCCTATTACTTGGGGTTATATACAAAGTATATAAAGTCTATATAAAGCTTTTATTGACCTCAAAGTAACATCGCCCCTATCCCCCTGCTATACTATAAATATATGTGGTTTTATGAGGTGGCACCGACGAAGATTGTTCGCGCTGAGCAAGCGGTGTTTACTTATCATTCGCTTGAAAAATTAGCCGCCGGGCAACTCGTGACGATTCCGGTCGGGAAGCAAACACTAAATGGGCTAGTTGTACGTGAGGTAAAGAAACCGGCGTACGAAACAAGGGAGATTAGTTCTATTATTGAAACCATCCCCCTCCCCGCTTCGTTGGTTGAGTTAAGCCTGTGGCTGGCAAAGTATTACCGGACCCCTTTCGCGACAGTACTACAGACAGTTTTGCCGCGCGGATTAACGGTCAAACGCCGCGAAAAACCAGCCATAAGCCAGCACGAGTCTGTTCGAGACCGAACAAAAATTGTGTTCAATTCCGAACAAGCTGCGGCGCTTGAAAGCATCCTCAAAACAGAGGCGGGAACACTCCTTCTCCAAGGGGTGACTGGCTCGGGTAAGACCGAGCTCTACAAAGAAGTTGCTCGGCGAACTATTGCCGAGGGCCGCTCAGCCATCGTCCTCGTTCCCGAAATTAGCCTCACGAGCCAGATTGTTGATGAGTTCACCCATGAATTTCCCCACGTACTCGTCACCCACTCGCACATGACCGAAGCTGAACGGCATAGCGCCTGGAAGCAAGCCTTAAATGCTACGGAACCTTTGGTGGTTATTGGCCCGCGTTCTGCCCTGTTTATGCCCGTACCAAACCTTGGGTTGATTGTTGTCGATGAAGCCCACGAACCAAGCTACAAGCAAGAGCAAGCGCCGCGTTACTCTGCCCTGCGTGCCGCAAGCGTGCTTGGCAAGGCTGCCGGCGCTCACGTCATTTTGGGCAGCGCTACCCCGCTTGTCACCGACCGTTACGTCGCCGAGGCGCATGGCTCACCCATTATTACCTTGGCAAAACGTGCCCGTGATAATGCCAAGCATAGCACTGTGACAGTTATTGATATGAAAAAGCGTGATAATTTTAAAAAACACCGCTTTTTTTCCGACGCATTACTGCAGCAAATTGAACACAATCTTGCCACCAACAACCAAACCCTGCTCTTTCATAATCGCCGCGGCAGCGCTAGCACGACACTATGTAAAAACTGCGGCTGGACTGCTGAGTGCCCGAACTGTTTTGTCCCGCTCGTGCTCCATGCCGATAAATTTATTTTGAGTTGCCATATTTGCGACCACCGCGAAAAAGTCCCCACCCACTGCCCTGTCTGCGGGTCGGCCGATATCATCCATAAAGGCATCGGTACAAAGTTAATTGAATCTGAGTTGCACCGCTTGTTTCCAAAAGCGCATATTGCCCGTTTCGACTCTGATAATACCACTGCCGAAACAGTCAACGAACGCTATAAAGAGCTGTACAGCGGTGACATCGACATTGCCATCGGCACTCAAGTGGTCGCTAAAGGCCTGGACCTCCCAAAACTCCACACCGTTGGCGTGATTCAAGCCGACAGCGGCCTTGCCTTACCTGATTACGCTGCCAGCGAACGCGCTTTCCAACTTTTAGCACAAGTTGTGGGGCGTGTGGGGCGTGATGAACGTGACACCCATGTGATTATCCAGTCATATCAACCCACGCATCCCATCATTCAATTCGGTGTTAAACAGGATTACGATGGATTCTATGAGTATGCCTTGAAAGAACGCGCCAAAGGTGGCTTTCCGCCATTTCGCTACCTTTTGCAGCTCACTGATGTATACAAAACCGAAGCAACTGCCGTGCGTAATGCGCAGGCCCTTGCCCGCGAATTAAAAGCAAACCTGCCAAAAGGCATCGACGTCCTTGGCCCCGTCCCCGCTTTTTACGAACGCCAGCACGATACCTATCGCTGGCAGCTGACGTTAAAAAGCCCGAAGCGCGAAGCGTTAGTCCAAGCGCTCGGCTACCTCCCGCCGACACACTGGCAGTCCGAACTTGACCCTACAAGCCTATTGTAACCTGGTGTACTTCCGCTTTTAGCCTTCAATGGGCAAGGGCATCAGCCCAACAATCTTACAAATCTCTTCAATCCGTCGCTGCAACCGCTCGGCCCGTTGTTCATTCGTCATATCTTCGCGTAGTTGCGCGCGTGATGTTTTGGCAGCACTTGTAAGGTTGCGAACGTGGCGACTACAGTGCAGGTCAGCGCAGCATAAAAATGCCACCGACCCCGTATCACGACCGGGTCTTGCCAACGTAATACTCCCCGAGCGGCTACCCGTTTGCCAAGTCCGACAAAAATCGCAAATAATCGGTTGGGCTTTGCCTGTGCTGCTCGTTATGCCTCGAGATAATTCGTAGGACGTTAGGTAAACTTCGTCTTCTTGAGCTTGCATAACAAGGACGCCCTTATTCCCTGCTTTGTCACTCACAGCTAATAACTCCGTCTTTTCCCAGTCTTCAGGCGACAGTGCTGCGGTACTAGCGGCAAACCGCACCTCGCGCCGCACGCGAGGCTTGATGCGCGTTGCCTCAAGCAACACGTGGAATTGTTCAGCCGTTATCTGTTTCATACTCCATCTTATTATACTCTTCTCACCCCTTATCGCCTCTGATATACTAAAGGCAATGAAAAAAGAAGCCATTATCACCCTTCCAAATCCTCACCTACGAGAAAAATCGGCAAAAATTACCGACCTCACGGCAGAAGTGGCAACGTTGATTGATGACATGACTTCAGCCGCCCTCGATTGGGAAGCCTCTCGCCCCCACGAAATTAGCGCTGCCCTGGCCGCTGTGCAAGTCGATGCTCTGCAGCGTATTGTGATTGTTCGCAGCGATTTCGAAGACAAGGAAAACAATGATTTTACCGTCCTGATCAACCCGGAAATCGTAAAATACGAAGGCAAAATCGTGGAAGACTACGAGGGCTGCCTGAGCGTTAAAGACATCTACGGCAAAGTGCCTCGCTATAGCAAAATCCGCGTCAAAGCCGTCAATGCCGAGGGGCAAGAAGTTCGTTTCCGTGCCGAAGGCTTTCTGGCGCGCGTAATTCAACATGAAATCGACCACACTAACGGTATCGTTTTTATTGACCACATCAAAGATAACACCGACGCATTTTACACGCTTGATGCCTCGGGTGAACTGGAGCCACTCGACTATGACACGCACATCAAAGACAGTCGTATTCTTTGGGACTGACCATTTTAGCGCCGTCAGCCTGAACGAGCTCATCGATAAAGGCTTCCGTATTGCTGCCGTCGTCACCAAACCCGACAGCAAAAAAGGCCGTGGCCGCCAATTGAGCAAATCGTTGGTGAAAGAAATCGCCGAAGCACACCATATTCCTGTTTGGCAACCAGAGAGAGCCAGCGATATAGTCGCACCACTCCAGGAACTCATACAAGAAGAAGGTGCAAAGCCAGTTGGTGTTCTGGTAAGCTACGGTAAAATTATTCCGCAAGCTGTCATTGATCTATTTGAACCAGGCATCGTTAATGTCCACCCGTCGCTCTTACCGCAGTACCGTGGCCCCTCACCCATCGAGTCGGCTATTTTACATGGTGATACTGAAACCGGGGTAAGTATTATGCAACTATCGAAAGCTATGGATGCCGGGCCACTCTATACGCAAACTGTTTTCAACTTGAACGATACTGAAACGGCACCCGAGCTTGAACAAAAACTGGCCGAACTTGGCGCACAGGAGCTCACTATTGCGCTGCCGAAAATTGTCAGTGGTGCCCTGCAACCCGTGCCGCAAGCCGACGACCTAGCGAGCTATTGCGCCTTGCTAAAAAAGGAGGACAGCCTCCTTGACCCAACAACTATCACCGCCGAACAAGCCGAACGCCGTGTCCGTGCCTACATCGCCTTCCCTAAAACAAAAGCGACCGTTGCCGGCCACCAGATTGTTATTACCAAGGCGCACGTCAGTAGTTCAGCTTCTACTATCCTCGATTTGCAGTGTGCCGATGGTCGTTATTTAAGTATCGACGAACTTGTCGGCCCAAGCGGCCGCGGCATGACCGCCAAAGCCTTTTTAAACGGCTACGGCTCGCAAGCCTAGGCTTGCGGCGGCGTTCCTAAGATAGCTTCGCGGTTTTGGCCAATCTCTTGCTTCAACTCATCAAGCGTGCGCGCAACCACATCGCGATAATCTGGACGATTCACCTCGAGCCACTTAGTCGCCGCATACTCGCTCTTTAGTGCCGCGTTATCGGCAGCAAGGCCGGTACTCTGCTGAATCTTCATGAATAATTCATCTTGTTGGTAGTTTGGCGCGTATTGCGTTATCCAGGCTTCAATCACCTCTTGTTTCTTGTCGATAATGGCCTCGAATTCTTCAAGCTGGGCGTCACTCATGCCTTCGCTTAAACGAACGCCAACGCGATACTCAAGCTGGTCATAGACGTGCTGCAAAAATGGCTTGCGTTGGTCCTCGGGCAAATCGCCAAGGCCGATATCGGTCAGAAATTGGTCATCAAGTTGAAACATATATGAAGCACGCTCCTTTAAGTTACCTTTTATTATAGCAGGTGTACTTACTGAGGACGAGTTGCCAACTCTTGTTTGAAGGCTTGCAGTGTTTTATCAACAATCGGCTGCACATTCGGTACATTCAATTGCGGCCACGCAATGGTTGCAAATAACTTTGCCGGGTCATTATGTTCGGGGTCATTAGCATAGTCCTCTTCAAAGGCTTGGTACGCGGCAGCATTCTTATAATCAGGCACGTGTTGGTCGAGCCAAAGACTAATCACCGCCTCATCGCCGTCAATAATTGCCTGAAATTCATTTTGCTGCGCTTCGCTGAGATTTTCACTCATTGCTTCGCCAATACGAACTTGCGCTTCGTTGATCAGCTCCTCCTGCTCATCTGCAGGCAAGCCCGTTATGCCAAGTTGCTCAATTATGTAATCGTTTGAATACATAGCCCCCCCTAACCTCTTAATGATTCAATAAATTGACGCGCTCCCAGTGATAGCTCGCCGCTATGCGCCAGACGAACATCACCATGGTCTAGGTAGAAATCTTGTGGGAAGCGATTAAGGAGTGTTTGTGCATTGTCATACCATTTCTGGCTATCTAAGCCCCGGGTAGCAAACAGCTCAAGACCCTGCCCGCCACTTGGGATATTATACGATGGGTCGTTCACCCCTAAATCAACCGGCGACGTGAGCGTATCCGTGCCGTTTGGTGCGCCTTCCAGCGGCAATGATTGCACCGGTGTTGGCCCTACTTCTTTTAGTTTGTGAAGGGTGTCGATATTAAACGAGGTTGCTCCCCCAGGGTGCTGCGGAAGCGCATCAGCATTGAGGCCGTGGCCCTCAAGCATCGTTCCGGCAAAAATACCCATACGGCTTGCAATGACAGTTGTCCCGACAATGACCGCCAAGCCAAGAACATTGTTGCGACGGTTTCGCAGTTTCTGCGCCTGCACTTGCTCGGGTGTCATATCTTCAGTGATATGGCGCTCAGTAAGCCACGAGCCTGCCATTTTTTCTTCGACAGCCGTTGCTGCTCTATCCCATAGGTTTCCAAGGTACGCCTTGCCGCCGTATTGTCGAATCTTTGCGCCCTCGTTTTTGAACCACTTTTTTACTCGCTGGAACGGTGATAGCTTCTCGGTTTCTTGCTCTGGTACAGCGAATTCACGCTTAAAGGTGACCTCGCCGGCGTTAACCGTCTCGGCCTCACCGTTTTCATGCGTAATTGTGTAGGCAGTTTTCGAAGCAACGCCTTCTATTTCCGGGCTTTCGATAAGATCGGTGACGGTCACTTTTTCGCCCTTATACCGTGCGCCGCCTTCGACAGCGATAAAGTCCGGGTCATCAAGTGCGCCGGTGACATCGCCGATATACATGAGTGCTCGATCGTCAAAAGTTCCATCGCTGTGGAATTGTTTGAGCATGTAGTTGAAAAGGGCTTTTTTCTCTTCATAGTCCTTCATGTTCTTTTCGAAGTCGGGGCCAGGTTTGCTGCCATGAAGCGCGTTCAACTCTTTACCAAAGGATAAAAGGCCCTGAAGGCGTGGGTCTTTTTGTGCAAGAATTGCGCCCTCGACGTTGCTGCGAATAATATCACCCCAGGCTTTTTCCTTGGTTTCATCTTCGGCGATTGCTGCTTCGTGAGCACGTTCCAGCTCGCGCTTTTCTGCTTGCACGGCATAGTGGTCGGTAGGGTTTTCCTGTGCACGGGCGGTTTCTACCGCGCCACGCTGTTCGGCATTAAGCTGCTTACCCGTTGTTACCTCAAGGATACGCTCTTTTCCGTTCACATCATGAATGTGGTAGGTATCACCCGCTTCGCCCTTTGGACGCTGCGTAAGATACTGCTCCCAGGTCATTTCACCTTCGGGAACTGATCCAGCTTCGTGTTTATCGTTTGCGCCCCATCGTTCTTCTTGCTGTTTCACAAACTCTTGGCGAGATTGTCGAGGTTGCTCTGGCTCTGGTTGTCGAGATGACTGAGGTGGCCGCGACTCAGGCGGTTGGGGTTTTTCAGCATGATGCTCGACGGCGGGTTGTTGCGCCGTAGGCTCATAGTGAACTCGACGATGACGTCGCCCTTCGCCACCCTGCTTTGCGGTGGTAAGTTCCTGCGTAAGATCTCTCATATCCTGAAGGCTCCGCAAACTATCAGCCCGCATACTTGGTTGCTGACTACTATGATGGCTATCGGCATGGTTATTAACCGGAGACCGCTTTGGCGGAGCTGGCTTTGGCTGTACTTCAGGGACTGCCGGTACCGGTGCAAGCCGTGGTGCTTCAGGCTTTGGCACTGGGATGCTTTCTGGGGCCTGTGTTGTCTTATCAAGCGCCGCTTCGCCAATTTTTGCCGCTGGCACGGCCGGCTCGTGCTCTTTCGATTCGCCCTGCTCAACGTTATTATTTTCAACTGCTTCCAAAAACTTATCTTGCTCTTCGGGGCTTAATTGCTCGAAGAAACTAAGCCCATTATTAGTTGGCTCTGCAGACGGG
>DATMTU010000099.1:0-2944 GCA_035564035.1 Dongiaceae bacterium | reverse complement strand
CTATTTTAAGATATCCCAGCCGGGAACTACTGTTCAGGTGACGGGGCAGGATAGTTTGGAGGACATGAGTACTGAGCTGGTTACAGCGAATTTCTCTAATGCTACACTGGCACAGGGGTATTATAAGCTAATTGCAGCTGACCCCTATTCTCCCAATACGCTTACCTACACCAATACTTACTCCGATATCAGTTATAATTTTTATGATCAGTTAGGGCAATTGGTAGCAACAATACCACCCGAAGGAGTAGAGAAATTGTTGAATGGCGGTATAAACAATTATACAAACAAACTAACCATTCCCTATATTACACTCTTCACTTACAACCAGAAGGGGCAACTACTAAGTTCCTGGAACAGTGACGAAGGCAAAAGTGAATTTGTCTATCGCCGTGATGGCAATATTCGTTTCTCTCAAAACTCAGTGCAGCGATCCACCGGTCGTTATAGTTACACCAACTATGACAATCTCGGTCGAGCCATAGAAAGTGGGGAGTACGAACCGTTAAGCGGCGGCATAGCCTTCAATGCAGACCTCACGCAAAGTAGCGCAATGAAAGGCATACTAGAGAATACGACAACAACCGGTGGACTTACTGGTGGTAATCGTTATGATGTCGTACGTACACACTACGACCTGCCCGACAATACGCATGGACTAACCGCCTATATCATCAGTGATGATGATCTGTGGACACTTCGTGGCGCCGTAACGGTAACTGAAAAATACAGTGAAATACCCAATGGCACCACAGACAATAGTGTCGGACTCATCAGCCGTACAAGATACAATTACGATGAAGAAGGTAAAATGCTTTGGGAGTTAAGATATATAACAAATCTGGGCTATAAAAGTACGGATTATACCTACGATGCGATGGGCCGGTTAGTCAAAAAGATTTACCAGAAAGGCACACCCACGGAAACCTTCGTGCATTATTATACCTATAACGATAATCAGCAGATAGACTCCGTATTTACCAATACCACCGATAATATAGCTACCAAACAATTGCAGGCGCACTATGTTTACGGCCTTATGGGAGAAGTAAAGCGCATGGAATTAGGCAATGGCGTACAGGGACTGGATTATACCTATTTATTAGACGGCAGCCTGAAAGCTGTTAATAACAGCGATAAAACAGCCGACCCCGGTGGAGATGGCAGTAATGGCTTTTTGCCCGATGCCTTTGGCATGACCCTGGATTATTACACCAACGATTATCTAAACACCCGAAGCGGCGTTGCAAAAATAAAAGGCGTCAATGCAGGCAGCTATGGCACAGACAGCTATAACGGCAATATCAAAGCGATGACCTGGTACAGCAGTAAGCCCGCCTCAGTAACAGGGCTGGATGCACCCACCACCAATGTATTTAAATATGATGACCATTACCGCTTTACCGAGAACAACTGGGGGACAGGTCTGAACTTTGCCAATAGCCCTGCCAGCTTTACCGCCACCACCTATAACAAAGAAAAGATAGTTAATCCGACAAATCCACAGGCAGCTGGTTACGACAGCCACGGAAATATCCTATCTTTACAAAGGACGAATACTACAGGCCAGTTGGTAGATAATTTTACGTATAATTATAAACCCAACAGTAATGAGCTGGCAACTGTAGTAAACAGTGCAACAGGAACAGCCCAAACCTATGCAAGTTACAGCTATGACTCACTGGGGCAGCTGATAGCGGAGAATACGGAAGATACAAGTAAGACAAAGTACCTGAAGTATGATGTAACAGGCAAAGTAGTATTGGTAGCAAGAGATGCGGCCTTTAGTCGCAAAGTAGCCGAGTTTGTCTA
This sequence comes from Dongiaceae bacterium, assembly GCA_035564035.1. Taxonomy (GTDB): domain Bacteria; phylum Patescibacteriota; class Saccharimonadia; order Saccharimonadales; family Saccharimonadaceae; genus Microsaccharimonas. The sequence continues at coordinate 1,132 of DATMTU010000099.1, read as the reverse complement.
TGATGAGACCGGAGCGAGAATAGCGAAGAAGAGCTACAACACCGCAGGACAATTGGTAGAAACGACCTGGTACACCGGCGATGCGATATATATACAAACCACGGGAGCGGCAACCCCCGAGGAATATGCGATAGACGGCGGCGCAGGCAGGATAGGCACCTTCTACCGGCAGGACAATGTCTATGCCTATGAATTAAGAGATCAAACGGGCAATGTACGAGCAGTAGTAGCTAAAAGCGGAAGTTCTTTGGAAGTAAGAGGATACAGCGATTATTATCCTTACGGTATGGTCTTAAGAAGTGGAGGCACAGATTATCGCTACGGTTACCAGGGAGCTTATGCCGAGAAAGATGGCGAGACCGACTGGAATGCTTTTGAGCTAAGGATGTATGATAGCAGAATTGCCAGATGGCTGACGACAGACCCTGCAGGGCAATATTACTCACCGTATATAGCAATGGGGAATGACCCTGTGAATGGTACAGATCCGGATGGAGCATACACTCACGCCGGTGCTATATTGAGATGGGTTGGTGGAGGGTTCAAAGGATCGGTTTTTCATCAAAACAATGGGTATGCCGCCGGACAGTGGGGTATTGAAACAAAGGGACCATCTCAGAGCTTTTATGATCCAAAATCTAGTTTGAATGGTGTTTCAGTAAGCGAGAAAGTAGATTATGGTCATATAGATTATCCAGAAATTGATAATGCCATTAGTGCTTATGACAATGCAAGGCAGTTAGAAATGCAGACTGCGTATAGAAGCAGTCATCCCTGGGGGAGAGAAGCACTGGGTGATGATCTTGTAGGGCAAGCGTTTGGATGGTATGCAGGGAGTAAGACCCTCGGATTAATTGGAGAGGGTGTTGCCACATTGTTTGGAAGTGCTGCTAAGACGAGTATGACGACGGTTGGTCGTTGGATGTCAAAGGCTGAATACGAAATGATGGCTAAGACAGGGCAAATGGTTGAAGGCGCAGGTGGTCAAACTTTTGTTGGGAAAGGTGGCTCAAGCGCATTTAATGCAGCAACAAAGGGTTCTGTGTATGCGGAGTTCCAAGTTCCTACAAGTAGTCTTTTACAAGGGGGGCGAGCAAATTGGTTTAAGGTAATTGGACCGAGCGCAGGTAAG
>DATMTU010000098.1:0-21389 GCA_035564035.1 Dongiaceae bacterium | reverse complement strand
AATCGTGATCTCATTCGTGACGAGCAGGGTATCACATGCTGGAATGTGAACAACCCTGAACACAATGCAGAACTAGTCAAAGAACTCCAGTGGTATCATCGCCACCGGAAAGAAGACGCACGCTACCCGGAATACCCCATCGATACTGTCGAGCCAGCGAAATAAAAAGAGGGGGCTTTGGCCCCCTCTTTTTTATACCGTAACTAATCATCCTATGCACTACAACCCAACCAACCTAAGAGGTCACCGTATGGCTCTTCTGTCGTCGCTTCCATTCGTCTTCCTGCTCGGTGCTTTTGTAGCCGCGTTCTTCCTCAAGAACTACCTGGTCAGCCTGGTGCTGAACTCCGCTTACGGTGAAAAGGCGATTGCAGGGAAAGGTTGGGCCGGACTCCTCAACATCACGTCTGCCCTCCATGCCGTCCTGTCGTTCATCATCCTCTTCGTATTCTTTGCGAACACCTGGTGGAGTCTCGTTCTGGCGGTCGTGATCGGTATCCTGGAATACCTGTTTGGTTGGTGGGAAGTCCACCATCGCCTGCCGAGCATTACTACAGCCAAGGTGCTCCAGGCCATTAGTCTGATCAGTACGCTGAAGTCCTTTTCGTACATCGGCATTCTGACAACCGCGCTCCAGTACGGTCTGAAGATCGTCGGTAAGTAAGTCTTACTGAACAAAAAAAGAGGGAGCCTTTGGCTCCCTCTTTTATACCTTTTACCGGTAGTTGTCCATCTGGCTGTACCGAATACCATTCTCACGAAAGCCATCCGGAATAGCATACCAGCTATCGAGGATGATGTAATGGCCCACGATTTCGTAGTTCACTTCTTCGACGGTCTGCCTGCCGTGTGCGGCGTATTGCGAAGCTAGTGTTTTCCTATCGCGGTGATACTTAGCGTTTCCTTCCGCGGCACTCTTGGTAAGAAAAGGGCCTTCATAGAAGTTTTCGTGCGCGCAACAAGTGCAGCCCGTAGAAACGTAGACGATAAAGCACCGACCTTTCGACGGGACGTCCTTGAAGCTGTTGATGACATCCTTTTCTTCTTCGGTGAGATCATCCGTCGGAAGCATAACCGGTGAGATGGATTCGCCTGACATGACAGGCGATACAGACTCGCCGCTTAGCTGCGCCACCATCTCCGACGCTTGCAACTGAGCGGCAATGATCAACTCCATCTGGAAGTCAGCTTGGTGAAGAGAAAGCGGGCGAGTGTTGATCTTCTTCCCTTCCACCGTATCCACGATGTCATAGAGAAGATCGTTGTCATGCTTTGTTGCGTTGTCGAAATCCGGCTGTACAAGAATCTTGTAGTTTTTGTGGATACCGCCATCTTTGATCATAGCGATGACATCATTGAGACTGGGCATGCGACCGATGATGTCGTAGAGGGCTGTACCGGACATTTTGGTAAGCTGTTCCATGGGTAACTCCTGTGTGTAGGGCGGGATTACCAAGAAGTAATATAGGTCTCAAGGGCGCTTGAATGACTATCTATCTTCTGATTGAGACTTTAAGGTGCTGTCATGATTAACGCCATCAGTAAGGCTCTGTATGAGATCCAGAGGGGTATCCCTCAGGCACTCTTAGTGGCAGCCTTTCGTCGCAACAAGTACGCCGATTCGATGTATGGTGGCAACATACTAGACTTCGGTCAGCTACAGACACCAGGTATGCAGTCGGCGTTTCCGGTTACGCTCGATGCCCGTATGAAAGAAGCTGTCATCGAAAAGCGGGTACGTGTCGATTGTAATCTGGTCGGCGGCACACAGGTCAGTATTCCATTGAATCGACTCCAGCCGGAATACCTCTCAGGGCCGTGGAATGTCATTTATCGCGTTCCTAAGGAGCTGACGCAAAACCGTTCTATCAGCAGTGTGTTGAGTCTCACGATAGGCCAAGGCTCTGTCATGGGTACCACCAACATGGGCATGCAGGGTGCATCACCTATGTTGGATGCGGTAAGTTCAGTACTCTCCTCAGCGCTCCCTATTCCTCTGGTATCGACGGCCTACGTCCAGTTAATCGGCGAGAACACAATCTTGATCCAGGACAACATGGCGCTTCCAAATAACATTTGGCTGCGCTGCTACCTGGAATCAGACGACGAGTTTTCTCAACTCATTCCGCAGCAAATTCACCAGTTTTGTGAACTCTGCACGCTGGCTACCAAGTCTTACGTCTACAATGAGTTGGTTGTAGAAACGGATATGGCTAGACTGGTAGGCGGTATGGAGCTTGGTCGGTTTCGTGAGATACTTGACGGCTATGCCGATTCGGAACAGAACTACAAAGACTACCGCGAGAAGTGGGCGAAAATAGTGCAGATGACCGATCCGATGAGCCGCGAACGGATGCTTAGAATGATGGTTGGTGGTGCGCATTAAGGGGGGAGGGGACGTGAACATTTTTGTCATTGCGCTACTGATTTGGTTCGTGGGGATGGTCATTTCATCGGGTTACATCTATACCCACCGACCGACCTTTGAAGAAGAAGGTACTGTGACTCTCCTTATCCTTCTTCTCATCTTCATCTGGCCCTTGGTCATCCTCCTTGACTTTGTCCTACACGGACGGGGAGCGATAGATGTATTTAAGAGCCGACTTCTGACTTAATTGGATCAGGTAAGGAGTAGTACGATGTCGTTTTCTTTAACTGAGAATTCACTCTTCAATGCGGAAGGGGTCATTGAGAGTGCTTTGAATACTGCGTCAGGTGAAGTCCTGGGTACGTTCAGACAAGGACAAAGCAACACGTACCAACCTACCACGACGCTGGCGTCGCTGGGTGTGACTGGTGGACTGCTGCATGACTTCCACAACCAATTGCAAGTGGCGTTGCAGATCACTATTCCGTGGGCTGCGGTGGAAGCCTGGGTGACGATGGGTGACGTGGTTAACTACTTTATATCAGGTAGCCTTGTTAACGGTGCAATACTACCAAATCCAGCCTACGATACTACCCAAGCCCCAGCTACGCAATTCTGACAAAAAAAGAGAGGGGGCCGAAGCCCCCTCTTTTTATACCGTATCTTTTTTGGTGGGGCGTGAGTGGAAAGTCGAAAGACTCTCTAGCTCGACAATAGTGAGCATTCTGCTCTGGTTTTTAGAACTCCAGCTACCGCAGCCGGTATCTAGGTAAAGTGTGTTTCCACGCCAGGTCGGTTCATTGTGAGACACATGACCCACAATAAGTGCTCGTAGGTTCTTGATGAGCCGGCGATCGTCTTCTTCTGCGCGGGCGCGTTCACCTAAAAGCACACCGAGTGCTAACGGCGGTGGGTTCTTTAGACACTTCTTAGTTTCATCCCAATCCGAGAAAGAAGCGGCATGAATAAACCCTACCGGCCCATCTTCTGTTTGGACTTCCATGGCATAGGGAAGCGTCACCAACGCATCTGCAATGGCGCGCTGCGCGGTTTCCGGTAATGCCATGAACCACTGTCGCCCTTTCGACCGTGCAAACCTTTCCCAGTCCGGTAGACGATAGGCTACATGTATCAAAGCCATCTCGTGATTACCGAGCGAACCTCGAAACCACGGCTGAAAGATGATTTCCATCATCTCCATGCACCCAGGGCCTCTGTCGAAGAAATCGCCGGGAGAATAAACAAAATCGGTAGCCGGATTGAAATCGACTTTCTTTAAGAGACCCATGAGTGTCTTAGGATGACCATGGATATCTCCTACAGCGAAACTCCTTCCTACTACGTTCCTCGGGTAGCGGTTAACTGACATGATAGCTTCCTCAATTACATTCACACCATAGTTAAGTGTCCTCAAAAAAAAAGGAAGGGGCAAACGCCCCTTCCTTCTACACTTCTATTAGAAAGTGTAACCAGCTTGCACCTTGAACGCCATGTGCTTGCCACCCGGAGCACCCGAGCTCATGCCCTGCGACATACCACCACCGATGTTCCAGTTCTCGTCGATCTGGTAGGCAAAGCCCACACCGATCGCGCTCTGGCCATCGTAGCTACCGGCCGCCGCACCCACCCACTTCTGGCCCGGAGCCAGCTGCGGAGTGGACGGGATAGCCATCGCCTGGGCAGCCGCCTGGGCGGCATACGAACGAGCCCAGCCATAGGCTTGGTGCACCGCACGATCCGTGTACTGGTTGTCCTGCTGCTGTACGGTGTTGAGCTGCTGCACGTTCACCGCATCGGTCGGCTCCGTACCGGCAGCCACATCGGTGATCTGACGACCGCCAACATCCACGCTGTTGTCACGATTGGCCACCGAACCCGCACCCAAAGCCACGGAATTGGAGCCCGTGGCCTGTGCACTCGTGCCCACCGCCACCGCATTGGTCGCGGAAGCCACGGCGCCCGTACCCTGGGCGATCGAGCTCTGGCCCGTGGCCTGAGCAGCCTGCTGCCCTGGAACCGAGCAAGCCATGCCACCCTGAGCATTGACCGTGCACACACCCGCCTGGCCGTTCACGAGCGCCTTGATCTGGACGGTGTTGGACGCGATGTTCGTGGTGTTGGTGTCGACCTGCTTGTCCGTACTGGCGATATCGCTCGCGTTCTGCTTGCTCATGGAAAGAGCGGTGTTCGCGGTATCGGTCGTCGTGGCGAGGTTGGTCTGCACCGTGCCGAGCGTGGTGTTGATGGTGTTGATGTCCGACGTGTTCTGCGCCGTCTGGGCGGTAAGGCCCGTCACTGCCGTCGTCAGCCCGCCCACCGAGGTCGTCAGCGAGGCGATGTCACCGCCCTGGCTGTTGACCGAGTTGGTCAACCCGGTCACCGCCGTACCGAGACCGGTCACGGTGGTGTTCAGGTTGTTGAGCGAGTTGTTGACGTTGGTGAACTGCGAGTTCACGCTGTTGGTCAGGTTGGTGATCTGGCTACCCTGCTGGTTCACCGTGTTGCCGAGGTTGTTGATCGACGTATTGACACCGCCGATGGCCGAGTTGAGCTGACCCACGTTGGCCGCATCCGTGGCCTGGACACCAGCCGCCACGTTGGTGATCTGACGCTGGTTCGCCGCCGAACCCACGCTCACCACGTCGGACATACCACCGTCCGACGAACCTGCACCCAGGGCAACCGACCCGTCACCGGTACTGCTGGTGGCGTAGCCCAAGGCCATGGAGCCGGCGCCGCTGGCGATGTTGTAGGTACCCAGGGCCACAGCCACTTCGCCAGTCGCCTTCGACTTGTAGCCCACCGCAGTGCGGTAGCTGTCGGCCGAGTCATCGCTGACATTGGTGTTGGGGCTACCCGTATTGGCGTAGGCACCCAGAGCCGTGTCGCCAACGCCTTGCGCGTTGGAAGCGAAGCCGAAGGTGGAACCGAACTGACCGGTGATGTGGGGTTTGTTCTGGGACAAATCCGCGGCACCCACCGAGGTCGAGCCGTACTTGCCGATGGTGCTGGAACCGCTGCCGATGACGACATCGAGCGAGCTGTTGGCACTTGCCTGGTTGCCCATGACGATGGAGCTGGTACCCGTCGACACCGCACCGGTGCCGATGGCGATGGAGTTCCCACCGCTGGCCGTGGTCTGACCCAGGGTCGTATCGATACCCATCGGGCCGCCACCTTCCACCGTACCCTCGGACGAACCGATGGCGATGTTGCCGGAGGTCTGGGCGCCGGAAGCTACCGTCGTCGTTGCACGACTGCCGAAGGCGATGTCGCCGTCACCACCCGGCGCATTGGCCGTGCCCGTCTGGGCGTGGAGGCCGATGGCCATGCTGGCGTAACCGTTGGCGATCGGAGCGTAGCCACCGATGGCGGTCGAGGCATAGCCATTGGCCTGGCTACCATTGCCGACGGCCACACCGAAGCCGTAGTAGTTGGCGTTGTTGGTGCCGGCATCGGAGTTGTTGGCGAGACCACTGGCTGCACCGCCCACCACGGTGGAAGCGTAGCCGGCCACCGAGCCACCACCGCCAACTTCGACGGTCTGCGAACCCGAAGCCGTGCCACCGATGGCGACGGTTTCGCCGCTGGGGTCGCCTTGCGGGTCGGTGGCCGGAACGGAAGAACCCTGGCCGCAAGCGATGTTGCTGTTGGCCTGCGTACAGACCTGGGTGGAAGTGGTGCCGCCGTTGACCGTCTGCGCATGCAGATAGTCGTTGGCGGTGAGGGACAACGTGGCGAGGATCGCCATCGAAAGGACACGATTGTTCATGATACTGTTTCCTTGTGTAGGTTAGGAGGAGCGGAATTGCTCCGGTACTTCGGGTAGGTTATATACACCTGAAATTAACTGGAATAGCCGATTTAGGGCAAAAAAAGAGGGAGCTGAAACTCCCTCTTTTTTATGTCACGGAACCAGAGTAACCTTCACCCGATCTTCGAACGTGATCGTTTCTTCTTCGCCTGTGTCCTTGCACTTGTATGTGAGGATACGAGGACCGACTTCCACAGCCACGTTGAATTCCGTCTTCAGCTTCTCGACGATTTCGTCGAAGTGCTTCTGGAGTCCATCCGCTGCAATGGGGCGCATCCGCAGCTCACCTTCATCGGTTGTGTCATCGGTTTTGCGGAACCGCCGAATACCATCACCGAGGTTTTCCAGGTACATCTGGATCTTCCTGTAGCTGTACCACGGATCCTGATCACTGGAAGGCTTCTCGCGTGTTGCCAGCCAGTTGGCGCTATCGTCCAACTGACCGAAATCAGCAAGAGGATACTGATTGAACCAGCGTGCGCCGGTGCTGTCCGTGAAAACGAATCCTTCAAAATCCTTGCTATCTTCTTTGTCATCATAGCGCCATTTGACACTGTGACATTCATCGCAATGCAGTTTCACAATGTCGATCTTGGTGATGGTATCACCAAGCCACGGTTGGAAGAGAGGGAAGAAGCTTCCAGCTCCTTTCTTGAAATCCACGTTGATGAAGAAGTAATCCTTCCCCGTCGTGAATCGCGCACCTTTACCTTCGATCTTGTTCTCGGACATGGTTCATTCCCGGTAGGGGTAGGTTACTTGGAGAGGTTGCGATTGAACGAGTCGTAGAGATGATTGATCTCATCGTCGCTTGCGAATTTGTCACGTCCTTTGTAGACGCACATACGCAAGAGCGCGCTGTTGATACGAGCGATGTTCAGCGCGTCCTCGGAAGTCATACCACCGTTGGCGTCGTACATCTTTGCCAACTGTGCCGATACTTCCGTTGCATACGTCAAACAGTCCAGCAACCGAGTCTTCTTCTGTTCCAGTGTGACAACACCCGGGCCATAGCTGAAGCAATTCTCACTCCAGTCGGAAGTGAACTTCTTACATGCCGGCGGAACTTGCGCGTTGGTGGTGTTGATGCTGTTAGTCGACGCGATTCCCTGGTTAGGCGCTGTCTGCGCATGCGTCATGGATGGATAAACCAGTGAGGTGATGACGATCAACAGACAGGTGATGAGCGTAAACGTGATGGTCGATGAAGCTGCTAGATCAGCAAGGCTGAACTTTTTCACGATGAATTCCTTTGTGTGTGGTGTGTAGAGTAAAGAAAAGAGAGCCCATGAAGGGCTCTCTTTTTGGATGGTCAATCGAAGACAAGTTCCTTGGTTCGACTCGCTTCACGCGAGTTGCCTTCCAGAGGCTCGTACCAATCGATAGCACTGACAGCACCACGACCGTAACCTGCGTTGGTCATGCCATCCGCCACCGTGTCACCGCTGACAACTTCCGAAGAGCCGTCCAGCCAATAGATCTTGAATCGCATGGCTTAGGCTCCCTTCCGGCACTTGTAGCTGTTGTGGATGTAGTGGATAGCCGTCGAAAGAATTGCCATCCGCGCCTCCAGCTGACGCTCCTGAGCACTCGGGCTCAGCTCGTCGACGTCACCGACGAGCATCTCGCCACCGGCAGTGACGTACGTTTCACCGCCCCGGTAGACTTCCACGGGAATATGGAAGCACAACCGGTTGTCGTTGGGGATGCGCTGGAAGATGACGATGGTACCTTCTTCGTCCGGCACCATGAGGATGCCACGACCGGAAGGGTCGTGTGATTTGCTGACCTCGGCGATCTTTGTCTTGGCCAGCCGGTCGAAGTAACCGGTACCATTCTCCCACAGCGGGTCGTAGGCAATTTCTGGGATCCCTTTGGCTCGCATGGTAGCCATGAAGAGATCTTGGAACGTGACTTGGGTTTGCATGGTCGTACTCCTTCTCAGTTGCGGTTGAGTTCACTTGCGGCCTTACAGTTGCATGTACGACGAACGACGGTTACTTGTCGTTCTTTTCTTTCTCTTCACGCTCACGCTCTTCTTGTGCACGACGCTCTTCGTCGCGCTCAATCTGGCGCTCACGCTCACGCTGATTACGCTCTTCGATTTCTTTCTGGTACGTTTTGGGGACGTTGCTCATGACACAAACCTCAAATTGAATGGCCAACTTCACAAGAGTGATATGTAGCTGAACTCCGGTGGAATCGACAAAATAAAGAGGGCCCCTAAGGGCCCTCGTTTATATCGACAATGAAACCATTTACACCAATGAACCATAGGCACCTTGGTGTAAATGTGTTAGTCACTTAGAACGGGTAGTTCGGGCAGCGGATCTCGTGGGCATGACCCAGGATTTCGATCGCGTACGGCTTCGGAGGTTCTACCTTGAAATGCGCTCGGTAGGCCACACGGTGCCAGTGGCTGAGGAAGATCTTCACCGCGTAGCGCTTGCTACGAGCATGAATGTGGCCTTTGGGGAGTTGACCTTTCTCATAGGCTGCCTTGGCATCGGTATCCGAACCGAAGCGTTTGGTCGACAGGATACGTTCGGCTTGCTCCTTGTACTCGAACCGATCGTTCTTCGCCGTCTCGTAGGCCTTACGGACGTCGTAGAGCTTTCCGTAGACGTCTGTCTCCTTACCCTTTACCTTGACGAAGGATTCACCAGCCTTCCAGCAGACGACCTTCAGATCAGCGTTCCATGGCCGGCGAGCAAAGGCGTTGATGAGCCGGATCTTCGACAGTTTGACTTCTTCGCCGGTTGGCGTGGTGGTAGCAATCCTGAGCATGTTCTCGGGATTGACGTTCATACGCTCGCAGAGGCCGTAGAGCGTATCGTTGAGATCCGTTCCGTACTCCTTCATGAAGCTGTTGACGAGATCCTGCGACTTCTGTGCACCCAACCATTCACGGGTCGGATCCAGACCAGCGTACCGCCAAATGTGGCCTGCCGTCGGGCACCCCGAGATATCGATGTGCGCCATCAACGCCGCCGCAATGACCGGGCCGATACCGACGATACTGCGACTCCACTCACCAACCGCACTGGACATGCTGTACACGTCGAGCGCCTTCTTGATCTGCTCTTCCAGCATCTCCGCCTGACCTTCGAAGAATGCCAGGGTCTGATGCGGAACATCTTTCATGGCGCGCAGCTGACCCGCCGCACGCAGGCGGTTGTCTTGCATCTGGTAATACAGGTTGACCAGGTAACGAGCCTCCTGATCCGACAGCGTGCTGGCTGCCTGCTTCAGGTCTTTGGTCAACTTCGTGATCGATTCGATTTCCATGGGTATTCTCACTCTGTTCGGGGTTTGGGTTGGTACAACTTAGTTTTTGTTCTAATGGATCGCACAGCTATCTTGGTACACTTCCGGGACACTGACTCGTTTCACTACGACGATACAATCGGGGTACATGACTCACTTCCGTGGAATGGTACACTGAACCTTGCTGGTTCATTCGAACGGCTTGTTACTAACGGATTTCTTGCTTCATTACACCGACTAGGTACGCTAAAACTTTCTGCTTCAATCTCCAATTTTGATACCGACGGAACTTTTGTTTCAATCTTCCGCAGTGGTACACGTTTACGTGAAGTTTCAAACATGGTTGGTGGTACGCGCGTTGTATATGTTTCGCTCGCTCATCAGGGTACTCTTTACCTTGGTGGTTCGTTCATGTACTGTGGTACGCTATCCCATACCTGACTCACTTTCTTGGACTATGTTACTTACATTTTTGATGAATCATTGAGATTCAGTGGTACGCTCTCTGGGCATGCTTCACTCATACATCGTGTTACTTTCGAAATGAGTGGTTCAATTCTCTGCAATGGTACTGTCCAAGGGGATGTTTCACTTGCGCTTAAGGAACGCTCCCAGTCTAAGAGTCAATCAGTTGTTCAGGTACACTCTGCCTAATTGCTTCGATCTCATTGAAAGGTACGCTTTCTGCTTCTGTCTCGTACAACCGTCCTGATACACTTTCGTTGGCTGACTCAATCAGCTTCTGCGGAACACTCGCGTAGCGCGTTTCGAACCGTTCAAATGTTACATTCAGGCAATATGTCTCAATCGGTACGAATGCTACCTTCGTGACGATCGTTTCTTTCTCTTTTACTGGTACGCGCTATTGACGTGAATCGATACACAGTCAAGGTACGCACAGCTTCATTGCCTCAATCCTTCTAGTTGGAACACTATCGTTTCCTGTTTCATTCGACATTTGTGGTACGCACATTCTTTATGATTCATTCCAAGGATTTGGAACTATCATGATGATTGCTTCAAACTCCGCGGATGGAACGCTGTTGAACGCTGTTTCACTAGGTCTCTAGGGTACGGTCGTTAACAATGGTTTACACGGCGTCGTAAGTACTGACGATCTAAGCGGTTCGTTCCAACCAACTGGTACACACGAGATCTTGAACTCAATCTACCGTAAAGGCACCCACAGAATCTTTGTTTCGTTTCCCTTGTATGGCACGCATGCGCACGGCGACTCATTTCGCTTCTAAGGTACTGTCATCCGGCTTGATTCACTTTCACACCCTGATACTATCTCGGACGAAGGTTCGCTCATCTTCAGTGGTACGTTCAGCTTGTACGGCTCAATCTCGACTTATGGCACACTTTCACGTTGCGTTTCGATAACTATCACTGGAACTTTCTTGACTCTTGTCTCGTTCTGCTATTGTGTTACAATCCTATTAAGTGACTCGCTCACGTCCAATGGTGTACATGCAGGAAATGGCTCGATCTTCAATATTGGTACGCTTCCGGATTGTGTCTCACTAGGTTGGTCTGATACATTCAGCAACTGTGGTTCGATCTTCTGCTAGGGTACGCTTCTGTTCTGATGTCTTCTTGTACTAAGGACATAAATTGCCTCCTGCTTAAGCAGGAGGCTCTATGCCGTTTACTCCAGCGAAGCTTTGAGTTCCAATGCAGGAAGCGTTACTTTGAGGAAGGTATTCAAGTTCTCTTGTATAGTCGCCAGTGTCGCATTCATCTGCTTCACTTGGTTATGCAAAAGTCCTGCTTGTTGAACGCCAAACGTCAATGCACGTCTACGGTTGTCTGCTAACTGGAGTAAATCCTGATCTGTAGGCGGATGCTTGTCCAGTACCACAGAGAGTGAAGCCAGATGGACAGGTAGACGATCCTTCTGCAACGACAGCTCTCCGGAAATAAACATCATACCACTTTGAATGGTATTCAGTTCCGTTTGGAGATGAAGCCCGAGTGCTTTATACGAACTCCAGTCGGTTTCACCTTCGTGGAGAAACTTACTGAAGAATGTTTTGGGTTTAGCCGCAGCCTCCGTCGCTTTACTGATCAACTTAGCTACCTCACCCAACTCCATCTTCTTGGTGTGTTTGGCTAGTTTCTCAGTAAAGTCAGCCTGCGCTTCTTGGGCTCTTGCGCCAAACTGGGCCAATACGGGCTCCGTCAAAGGAACCAACTGCTTCATCAGGTTGTGACCGTAAAGGAGCTGCTGGCCCGTGAAATTAGGGAAGCGCACAGCCATCTCGTCATACAACATCTTAAACGGATCACTGGATGTATCGTTGAACAGCCGTTTGGATGGTGCGGGATCACCAAAAGCCAAACGCTCTACCTTTTTCTTGGGTTCTGAGGGCGGCTCAGGAAATTCCAGACGTGTCATTGTTGTATGTCCGCGTGGTGAATTCAGACGGGTAATATGCGGATGAAGAAATCTTATTCCGACAAAAAAACTAAAGGGGAGAATTCTCCCCTTTAGTCGATGACGTAGATCAGTTCTGTTTAGCTGAGATCGCCGCCATACAGGCGGACGTAGTCAGCCAGATCCTTGTCGTAGCCCTGGCCAACAGCCGTGAACGACCAACCACCATCGTCATGGCGTTCCAGCTCACCGAAGTGAACACTGATGGCATCCGGCGCTTCATCTTCCAAGATGTAGCGCGCGAACTCCTTCCCAGTCTCTTCATCGGTCAACGACACGTAGCTGTCCTTGACACGGCCGAAGTTCTGGTGGCGAGCCTTGGCTTCGTCGATGGTGATGACCAGGGAGAGCTTCTTCACCTTCGGGTCGACCGAGGTCAGATCGAGCTTGATGCGCTCGGCATCGGTGCCCGCATCGGCGCCCGTACGGTTGTCGCCCATGTGGATGATCGCCGCATCCGGCGAGACCTTGTTGTTGTAGAAGACGAAGAATTCGTCCGCCGGCAACTTGCCATTGGCATCCAGAGCGAAGATGTTCGAATCGAGATCGAAATCGCCTTCTCCTGGTTTGGTTTGCGGACTCCAACCCAGACCCAAGCGAACACGCTTGAGCGGGGTGGTACCGCCATCCTTGGACAGATTGATCTTGCTACCCTTGGAAAGGTTGATCGACATGACGTTCTATTTCCTTGTGTGGTAAAACGTTGAGGGTTAGACCGAAGCCTGAGCTTCAAGTCGATTGGCGCGAATGGAGGAGAGTACCGAAGCTCCAATGATAGCCGCGCTGATGAGACCGACGAACCAATCGGGAAGCGGCGAAATCGTGCTGATGAACAGCATGATCGATAGGACGCCGATGGCCCAGAAGGCACCGTTCTCCAGATACCGGAACTCAGCCAGAGTACCCTTCTCTACCGCTACAAGCGTCAGAGAGCGCACCCAGAAGGCACCGATACCAAGACCAGCCATGATTACGAAAATGTCACTGGAGAGCGCGAAGGCGCCCATGACACCATCGAACGACATGGAGGCGTCCAGCACTTCCAGATAGAGAAGTGCTGGGATGGCCATCTTGAGCGATACCGACCCAAGGGATCCCGACTTCCTGACGTCGACAGTCGCGGTTTCTTCGTCGTTTTCGAAGTGCTCCACGAACTTACCGAGAAGTTCGACACCGATGTAGCTGGCAACACCAATCAGTCCTGCTACCCAGAAATGAATCGAGGTGGATGAGGACATGTTGCCGTAGAGTTTGATGTCGAAGAAGACAATCACCAGGGCGACCAGGATGATCTTGACACCTTCCCAGAACGCCAACTTTGTCAACGGGATTTCCAGGAAGGAGATCCAGTGATTGTCCTTCTCATTGTCGATGAAGAAGTTCGAGAAAATCATGAGCAGGAACGACCCACCAAAGGCTGCCAGGATGGGATGCGCCTGCTCCAAGATCACACCGTACTGCTTCGGGTTATCGAGCGCCAGATGGAACGTCTCGGTGAAGGTGAGACCGCCCGTAAGGCTGACGATGACTGCCGGTATGATGAGACGCATACCGAAAACAGCAATCAGGATGCCATAGTACAGAAACCAGCGCTGCGCAGCCGGCGACAACGTATTCAGCTTCACCGCATTGACGACAGCGTTGTCCACTGACAAACTGACTTCCAGAATGCCCAGGATGAGCACCACAGCGGCAGTCGCGATACCACCGAGGAGGAAAGCGGATGCCAGCACCAGTATACTGAGTACACTGGCGGTACCGAAGTATTTCCAAAAACTACCCATGATTTACGCCCCTGCGTGGCTGGCTTTGGAAGCCTTGAGAAGGAACTTCACCGCCTTGTCGGTGAAGAGCTTGTCGTACAGTTCGGCATCGCTAATGCCCGTCAACGGGACATCCACGAAGGTGACGTTGGGCCATTTCCGATCCAAATCACGGAGAGCCGAACGTCCGCTACCGTTCAGATCCACACCGATCATGACCCAGAGAATCGGTTTATTTTGGCTCGCAGCCAGAACGCGATCGGTCGCTGCCGGAGACGAATCCTCACCGTCGGTAAGGAACATCATGAAGACCGGTGCATTCGGGTCGCCTTCGTTACTCTCTTCGGCGGCAGTTTCTTCCTTCTTACCGAAGAAACCTTTGAGACGACCCATCAGCCCGTGAGTCGAAGCCGCAACCTCTTCTTCAGGTGCATCCACACCGTCGCCGAAGTAATGCTCCAGCACCAGACTCATACCCTCATGGAAAAAGGTGCCATGCCACATATCCAGGCCGTGGCGATCGCTGAGGATGTTGTCATGGACGTACTTGCCGTAGTTGTTGATCTCGGCATCCTTGAAACGTGCCGCTTCATCGGAGTAGCCGAACATCTCCATCTGGCCGTTGTCATCGAGTACGCCGGCGACGGCCGTTACGCGTTCGGTCATGATTTCATAGTGGCCTGCACGAAACGCCTCGCGTGTCGAACCGGAGAGATCGAACGTAGCACCGAGACGAATGATCGGCGGTTTGTCTATACCCTTCTTCTTGAGGTCGATCTTGATGTCTTCCTTTTGCTGCTCGTACTTCTTGAGATCGATAGCCATGACTGCGTGATTTCCTTGTGACGGAGGGTTAACTACGGGAAGTTATGCGAGGCGCTTGATGAGTTCGGACTCTAACGCCTTCAACTGCGGTTGTGCAGCCACACGGTCATCGTGGCCTTTCTGCTCGATTGCCTTGACAGCATCGATGGTTTCCAGCAGCTTCTGCTGGTTGTACTGGAGCGCTTCGATTGTAATGACGGAGCGCTGACGGGTTGCTGCGACATCTTTCGCGGTCTGACCTTGGAGATCTGCGCTACGACGAAGAACTTCATCAGTAGTATCGTACATCTTACCAGCGAATTCAGCAGCCTCTTTCTGCTCATTCGAGAGAATGTACTGGGTGAACAGGTTCGTCCAGGCAGGGATCGTGGTCGTCTTGAGATCACGGAACGTGTCAATGAGCTGACGAGCGTTCTGTTTCATGATCAAGATGGACGGCCCAGATTGTTCGGCCAGCATCGCCAGACGACCGAAGTCGTCGACACGCTTCTCTAGCACCTGCGCACGATCCTTGAGATCGGCCAACTTCGCTGCCTGGAACGTATCCGTGGTCGCTTCTTTGGCAGTCTCTTCGATCGTTGTATTGAGCGAAGTGATCATCTCTTTACCCTGGGCCTGTGCAGCTTGAAGATCCTGGAAGAAATGTATGTTGGCTTGGTAGAGATCGTCGATGTCTTTCAGACGCTCTTGATGGTGAGCGATCTCTTCATCCATCTTCTTGACCAACTGATCGATACGATCCTTGACCGTATCGAATCGAGCCATCAGAGTATCTTTTGCTCCGTGGAACATACCCATGATCTTGGATGCGAGTCCATGGCCGTGCTGTAGCGAATTGGGGTCGAGGCCTTTCGCTTCTGCCATGATCTGGTTCAGGTGCTGACCCAGATCGCCTGCCTGACTGACCCGCTGGAGACCCAGCAGTCGATCGGAGATATTCTTGATGGTTTGCTCGTTACCTTGACCCAACTGTTGGATCTGTTCTTCAGTAACGACCATGAGGTTGGTATGCTGCGGCTTCTCAGCAACAACGACGGTGTTGTCCATGACTTTCCTTTGGGATGAAAGGGGTTGTACGGGATTACTCAGGTCTGTGAGGTTTTACCAACGGCATAAAGCCCCTCCCTTTTCAGGGAGGGGCCTATGTTTGATTCACGTCATCATCCACCAGAAAAGCCGGTTGGCTCCACGGTAGTGCGGATCCTGGTGGTCGTCGAAGGAATTCTGGTTCAAACACCGACGGATTTCCATCTTGGCCTTACGACGCTCTGGGCCGATGAACATGATCATCTTCCACCACCTCGGTGCGGTACGCCACCTACGGTGCGCGTCGCTCTTAAAACGTGATACAGAGCGTTTGAAGTGGTGTTCGCTCTCGTAGCGAGGCAGGTGCATCACTTGCTGAACAAACTGGCCGTTATCGTAGTTGAAGAAGTAGCGCGGCTCCAGACTGGATACGTGACCGAGCTTCTTACGGATAAGCTGTTTGTCAGTACGGCGGTAGGTGCGGGACATACAGAGGGATCTCCTGTGAAGAGGCATAAATGCCCTAACAGAAGCCGCCACTGCGGAAGAAAATAGTTCATGAGGTCTCCGGGTGATCCCATTTCAGATCGTTGAGTAGGTCGTCTTCACTTCGCACGACAGTGTAATCCGTGCGAGGGTGACCAAGATCCAACGAGAAGCCGTTGTAATCAAGGATTTGGATATCCGGGCAAAGTTTACCAAGATCCGCCGGGTTCGCTCTATCGGCGTTAGTCACACGAGCGAATGCATATTGAAAATCGCCGTCGAGGGAAGTCACTGTGATCGCGTTACTTTTGTTACCGAAAGCTGTACGCAATGCATCGGCAATGATAGCAGCAACGGTTGTTTTACCGATCATGGTACATTCACCATGTTCCGGTCCTGAAACAGTGACAACGATTTTGGACATGTGGACGCTCCAGTGGAATCAAGTAGTACGATTAGCCGGGTCGTTCAACTCCCGAATAATTTCTAAAGCAAGCGGTTGGTAGAAGCTTGCGTAAATTTCTTGCATAGGACGATCATCATTACCATCCATATCGGTGGATTCCGATCGAAGGAATAGATAGTTACCATCCTGCATGATACAAGCCGAGCTACGGGAGTCCGAAGGTGATAAACTGTAAACACCCTCCGGGTTGTTGAGATGACCTACGAGTGAATCCATGATGCGGTTGTAAGCTAACCAATTGTCATAACGACCATCGTCGTAGATGGGTAAGCGCCAACTATTCATACGAATGATTTCGCCACCCCATCCGTCATCGGTGGGTTGCCAAGTAAATCTATTTCCCATGTAACCTCCTAGACAGTGTACAAACCTGCATCTTCGACGTTATGAAGGATCACGTCGCCATACTTCTCAAGACGAACATGGTCGCCCTTTTTGAGATCTTTGACATACGTGGGTTTTAATTCCTTCTCTACATGAACGTCAACAATACTGGTGTAAGGGAGCCGGATGGCTATGCAGAGATCTTGGAGGTACAGTCGCTTGTGCATGCAGATCACTGATGAATTCTCCTAGGATGCGATATGATGCATCGATCCGGCTTTGTGGTAGGCGATGTGATCCGTCTTGTCCGACTTGATCTCGTACTGCGGCTGGTCTTCAGTGCAGTGATGCGTGTAGCCGTTCACTTCGAAGTTTTTGGTGTGGATTTTCACGATATGTCCGGTCACATGACCAGCTTCGCTGTTCCAGCCAACGTGGTCGCCCACACGAAAGCGCTTTACTTCTTTCAGAGCTTCCAGAACGACGAATCGACGTGACATCACTGCTCTCCTTTAATGAAATTATTCGGACGAATGGATAGCTTCCACCTTTGCAACAATGGCATCACCGACATAATTATTCTTTTCGTCGGTTACAAAGAAAACGTCACCCTGTTTTAATCGACGCGCCTCCACATCCATGACCATCCCAGACTTTACCGACTTCACACCAGGGACTAGATGCGACCCTTCCATGGTGAAAGCACTCATCCAGTTTGAGTGACCGCCTGGGCGGCGATAGAGAATATCGACAAACGGCGTTATTGGACAGGAGTCGTCTTCGGTAGATGTGTCAGTGTTTGTGGTGTATCTCCCGAAACGAGCTTTGCGGATAACCTCGTCCAAGAAAACGACATGTTCCGATGTAACGCGCGGGGAGTGAATACCGTGGAAAAAGAACTCGCTTTGGCCGTTATCGTGTCTCCTGTCCAGAACAGGTTGGATCCATTCGAAGAAGCGCCCCGTTACGAACTCACCGGCATCATCTTCGAGGATATCCAACATCGGAATACCTGACGGTGTCTGAATCCAGGTGTTGAAGATGATGTTTGCGAGTGAGTAGCCTACCGCATCATTATCTTCGAACGTGAACTTAAGTTCGTGGTGGCCGGCAGGCTCATGGTTGATCCTGCACAACTTAAGTTTGGACATGACAACATCGAAGGTATTCATTCGCTCACGGCGTTTCTTGATATCAGGTATGTCAGTGATGTACTGGGGATACCCAATTGGTACGATGCGGTGACGGTTCATGAGTAATCCTCAATGACGTTGTGGTTGGTTGGTAAACCGCCACGAAAGCTTCAGCAGCTTCCATGGTAGCAAACGAAGCAAGATGGTTGTTTGTCAGGCGGCTGTAGACGGTATAGACGTGGTAGACGTTGTATCCGTCAGTGACATCCTCATGAACAATCACTGTCCAGGTGGATATTGCTACGATTTTGTCTCTGGCTTGATAGTGCGCGGCGTACGCGCTCTCTACCTGTGCTGAGATCGACACGATTAAAAGGAAAGGAAGAAGAAAGAAGAGGTTAAGCAGAAGCGCACCGCGCGTAACCGTTTTCTGTTGGAATGGGCTGAAAAAGTTCACGAAACATGTCCCCTGGAATAACTCTAACTCTACCATGCTCGAAGATGACTTCGTCCCCTGGATTGATGCGCACGCTACGTTGACCGTTACCCAGCCAAGCGTAGGGCTGCTGCACCAATAAACCTTGTTTACTACTCTGGGCAAACGTGTAAATCGTCATGCGTTCAGGGAACCATTCCGGTTCTTCAGAGAATTGGTTACCGTCCCAATGGACGCCCTGTATGCATTGCGGTATGGATTGAAAATCCATTACAGAAAACCTCTGGAGTTTGTCTTACGAATGCCTTTCGGCAAACAGTGCTTCTTGTCGCTGGATCTCTTTGATATCAATCGTGAGATGGTAATCCATCCGGCGATCGACAAAGGTGGATCCAATCAATAGCTTCTCTGGATCGAAAGAGAAAGCCGTACGCTTAGTACCCAGGTTAAGTCGCGAGCCATTGAGGTGCGTGTCAGCAAGATACGCGACTCCGTAGAGTAATGGCGTAGGCTCATCTTCTCCAAAGATTTCCAACGACGTTTTGAAGAAGATGTCCTCCGGGATCCGTACCGACAGAGGAGGTAACTTACCGCGCCAAGCTACCTCCAAGAACATGAACGGCCGAAGATCTTTTCCGCGAGCTTTTATTTCGGGGGTTAGTTCGATCGATCTGCTACGACCACTCTCATGTCTCATATCAAGTCGATAGCCTCCATCCGAAAAAGCAAACAGCATTTTCTTGTCTGTCGAATGAATAGACACCTCGTAATCCAGTCGAAAAGGGCCACCTAAAAACCTGATGAAATCATTCGACTCTTCTTTGCTTGTCAGAAGCGCGTAGGCATCGCGTAGAATTGCAACAGGCACGCGCGCCAAATCGGGATGGCCGCTCAAGATCTTAGCAAAGAGCTCTTCGTTGTCAGCCATGAACTCTTCAACAATTTGCCGTGTAGACGCTTCGGCCATGGAAGCTACGTTTGACATAAAACCTCACAAGGTGTGCGGTGCCCTAGCTGGATACGGATCCATGGAAGCAAAGAACTCTAGACCGTAACTTGGTTTGGCTTCTTCAAATGGGTAGGCAAACGCCTGCGACGTACCTTCCACCCGGCTCGGTTTCTTACGTACGGTGAACAGTGCACCATTCTGACTCATCGTCCATTGAAGCAGGGCATTCTTGTACTTGAACTGCACACAAATATCGCCGTTTGCTTCGGTGAAGGCTTTCGGCTTGGACGTGTATGAGCGATTGAGTTCCGGTGTCGTCCGCACAACGTTCAGGAGATGCATAACCGCATTCAAAGACGGTACGGTTCTCCTCGCCGACTTTTGCAGAAAACGGAACTCGTAGATCGCTGCATGGAGTTCTCGTTGGGTCTTTCCCAGCTCTTCTATTTCGCTCATGAAACCTCCGGAAGTTTGTCAAACAGTGGGTAGCCGGCGAAGCGGTGATTGGCACCGTACCAATGACCTGAATACTCACTATTTCCATCGACGATATTAAACCACAAGACTTGGTGGTCTTTGTTTTCACCGAACTTTGTCGTAAACGGAATACGACAGATATGAATCGGGTTAGCACCCTTGGTCATGAGTTCACGACCCAGCTGGTTAGCACGGGGTAGGTGAGTGAACGGTACGAGGCCGTTCTCAAGATGCGTGAATACAAAGCGATGCGCGCCTAGTTCGAACTTGTAAAGCTCGATACCGTTCGTACCTTTGACCCAAACAACAAACGTTGCCGACAGTTCAAAGAACTGAACGTCAAAGGTCGTCAGACGATGCAGAAATTTACACATCCCATCCAACGTCAATGCATAGTCGTTGGTGAAGTAAAGGCGTTTGATACAGGTGAAGATGACATTGAGCGCCTTGGATCCGCCCCAACCCAACGTCGTGACGACTTCCTTACCATCAAAGAGCGGGTAACTAAAATCGTTAAGGCTAAGGTTGTCTTTCGCCTCATACCACGGATCGCCCTTACAAACGGCTACTGTAGTACCGTCAAAGACGATACCCAACTGATCCAGAAAGGTTTCTTGCTCATCGACGGACTTCACAGGAGCTTCTCCAGTGCTTCAAGATCTTTGAAGAAAAGACGGTGATTATAACCAAACTCGTATTCGACCAAGCGACGACGAAGTTCACCACCCGGTGGTAGGCTGCGTATAGCCCCTACAACGCGCCTCAGAGCCACCCGGTGCTCTTGGGTTAGGTTTGATATGCCTAACTCACAGACGCTCTTCCAGAAGGCTTTAGAAGCCTCGTCGTTAGATGCGCCCTCACCAAGAGTTACCTTTCCATCACGACTGATGGTAACGATGGCCTTCCCTTGCTCACCTATAAAAGTGAACGCACTCGTAGGCATCTCTGAACTAATGCATGCAAACTCGGTAGGTGTGGTACCGAAGGTGTAGCCTTTTGCTTCACTAAATTTCGTGGGATCAGACATGGATGGTCTCGTGAATGTGGAGTTCGATATCACTAAGCTCATCAGGCGTTGCCGCCGAGAGCAGTTCATCCATCTTACGGTGGCATTCCGTACTAATCTTCTCGTTCTTGTCCGCGACAGCTTCGTGGTACTTCGTCCAGGCAATACGATACTCTTTCGGAAGCCCGCTTAAGACAGGTTGTTGTTTCTCTTTCTGGAAAACTAAATCACTGATGACCGACCAATCCAGATAAGTCTTAATGACGACGGGGCGGTTGGTCATCGGGTTCCGGGCACAATCGTCCATCATCTGTTTGGCCAGTTCTTTCCTTCGATTCACCCAAGCGAAGGAGCAATGTTCTACAACGTCACCGTACTCCCTACCGTAGGTAGCGAGCTTACGGCGGATAAAGTCCAGTGAGATCATGACAAGTCCTCGTGAGATGCTGTCGTGATAATGATGTAGAGTTGAAAACACCTTCATTCGGGAAAGAAAAAGAGGGGGCTTCGGCCCCCTCTTTTTAATCAATACGGCAACCTTTTTAACGGTTCAACATCTTCCCAAGTGTACCCGTTTTTTATACCAGATACAGTTGTTCTAGGTATGCC
>DATMTU010000097.1:0-6246 GCA_035564035.1 Dongiaceae bacterium | reverse complement strand
CTTGGTAGCGGGGGTAGGATTTGAACCTACGACCTTGTGGTTATGAGCCACACGAGCTAACCGGGCTGCTCCACCCCGCGATACATGTTCTATCTTAACAGATGGAGGCGGTTTTTTCAACCCTGGTTACTTGGCAAGTTTCCCGGCAGCAACGCGAACTGCTTCGCTCCACGATAGGAAGGCGTGCGGAGTCTCGGCAAGTTGGGCGGCAGTCAACCCGTGTTTCACGGCAACGGCTACTTCGTGGATCATTTCAGCGGCGTGCGGCGCCATAATCGTTCCACCAATCACCACACCCTTTTTATCGGTAATAAGCTTCACAAACCCATCGCGAAAATCGGCAGTATTGCTGCGGGTAATAATCGAAAGGGGGGCGACCGCTTTATTAATAGCTAAGTCGCGGCGCCGACAGTCATCTTCGCTCAGGCCCACATGGGCAACTTCCGGCGTGGTGAAAATAATCGTTGGTGTGCCGGTGTAATCAGGGGTGATTTTGGTACGTTCCAAAATATTATGGGCGACTACTCGGCTTTCCAATAGGGCAGAATGGGTGTGGCCATCACGGCCCAACACGTCACCGGCCGCGTAAATATGCCTAGTGCTAGTTTGCAGATGCTCGTTCACTTCAATGCCCTTTGCGGTGTAGGCAACAGAGGCATTCTCAAGGCCTAGGTCAACGTTCGGGAGGCGTCCGGCTGCCACTAAAATCTCATCAGCTTTAATATATTTTTCGGTCCCGCCGCGGCTAATCAGGATCTTTTTGCTCAGGCCCTCTTTTTCAACGGACAATACGCGGCTATGGGTAAAAATGGTTGCGCCTTTTTGTTCGCTCAAAACGCGTTCGATTGTTTCGCCCACTTCAGGGTCTTGGTGGGGTAGCAGGCGAGCGGCTTGTTCTGCGATGTATACCTTTGTGCCGAAGGTCGCCATTAATTGGGCGATTTCCACACCGTATTGCCCGCCGCCGATAATAAACAAACTTTTTGGTGGGCGAATAGCTTCCAGAATAGTTCGCGGCGTAAAGAACGGCGTTTCAGCCAAGCCTTGAATTTTTGGTGCTACCCATGATGAGCCAGTCGCCACCAGAAAATGCTCGGCTGAAAGGTGTCGTCGGTTCACGGTAATTTCGTGCGGGGTTAAGAAGTGGGCTTTGCCTTCAAAAGCGCTAATGCCGTTGTTTTCGTAAAACCGTCGGTTATTAGCCGCGCCAGTGCGCTCAACGACTAGCTGCTTCCAGTTACGGATAGAAGGGTAGTTGTAGCCAAGGGTACTGGTACGGAGCCCAAAACGGCTGGCGTGGCGGGCTTCATCATAGACGCGGGCTGCGTGGAGCAAGGCTTTGGTAGGCACATCACCCCAGTTTGGCGAATCGCCGCCAAAAGTGTCTTCTTCGATAATTGCAACGCGTTTTCCGGTACGGGCAGCGATAGTTGCAGCAGCACTCCCGGCAGCACCGCTTCCGATAACAATCAGGTCGTAGTCAAATGTGTGTTTTGGTTTTGGCACGGAGTTCTCCTTATACTATCGATCGATGGTGTTCATATAAATAACTGGCGTCGGGGTGGTAGGTGCGCAGACGATGGGCGGCAATGCGGCGTAGGTCGTTACTGGTGACTTCTGGTCGTTGTTCGAGCCATTCAATAACGTCCTCGGTGACCCGGCGTGCCATACTTTCGGCATGCCCGGCTGGTGCCCCAGAACTTAAGCAGGCAGCCACGATACTTTTGTGCAATTTCTCGCGGTCAAAAAGCTCCGGATGCTTATGGTGGCTATTCTTCACGACATAGGTAACAGGCCCACCCGGGTGCATTACTGACCCCCAGTGACCGCAGCCATAATTTTACTAACGTAGACAAAGAAACCAAGGGCGACGAGTGCACTGCCGGCCGCGAACTGCAGGAAGCGTTTGTTTTCTTCGCGCCACTTTTGCATACGACTCAACGAATGCCCGCTTCCAATGAATGACCACACAATGACCAGCCCAATGAGCGAAATCACCGTGTAAATACCAATACCTATCAACTGCCAGACCGACGGGAGCTCAAGCAGAACAAGGGCGGTAATAAAAATGGTCGGGATGATAAACAATAGTTCTGAAATAACACTCGTCAGCCCTAGGCTAAACGCCTCGGCGCTATCGTGGGTTGCCTTGCTTCGGTTGGTCAGGTGTTTCGCAAAAGCGCGCGGTACCCATAATTCGGTCCCTTTTTGGCTGCGACGATAGTAAAACAGCCAGACCGCGATACCAATCCCGAAAACAAACCCGCAGCCAATTGCCCACACCACCAACGGTACTTGAAACCCAAATGAATGCAACAAAATAAGCGACGTAAACGAGAGCAACAGCAACGTCATCACGCCGGCACCCGTCACATAACTACTTGTCAGGCGAATAAGTTGCCTATGCGACTTCTTCGCGCCAATCGTATGACTACTCAGCAATGTCAACACACTGACGCTCAATTGAAAACTGGCGTGAATCAGTGCGGCAAAGGCAACGACGGCGAGAGAAGAGGGGATGTCCATTTTTTGTTTCTTTATTTCCTCTGTGTTAGTTATACCATAAGCGTAACTGGGGTGTCAAAGTGTGAACGCGAGGCGAGCCTATTACACCAACGGGAGACCGTTACACGCCTTGAAATTCACGTCTTAGCGATGTAATTTCAAGGGTTGCACTTCGCTTTTAGCCTCCCTTTTGGTGTAATAGGCTCGTCTCGCAGTCCAGACTATTGACATTTCATCAAGCTTATGCTAGTATAAACACATAAAGCAACAAAAACAAAAAAAGGCAACAAACATCCATTATGGAAACCACCACCAGCACCATCGAACCAGTCACTATTAGCGAACTTTTGGCACTGCCGACCTGGGATCGCCCACGCACCAACGAAGAGTTGCGTGATTTTATCTCTCAGCGTGAAGCAATTATTGGTCTTTAAAAACCGTATCTGAATTTTTATAGACTTGCAATAATACTGACGGTTGTTGCAATAATAACCGCTCCAAAAATGTACGAAAGCACCGCGTGGCGAATAACCGTGCGGCGCATTGCTGTTCCGCTGACTGGGGTGTCAGAAACCTGAAAGGTCATACCAATAGTGAAGGCGAGGTAGATAAAGTCGATATAGGTTGGCTGGTGGTCCGGTCCAAAATCGACAGAGCCATTGACGCGGGGTGCGTGGTAGAGGCGAGCGTAGTGAAGGGTATAGAGCGTGTGAATCAACACCCATGAAAGGATGACGCTCGCGATACTGATAAGGGTAAATAGCCCAGCTACCGTTGAATCGCTATGGGCCTCAACAAGCGCTGAAGCAACGGCGGCGAGGCTGGCAATGCTAGCTAGTGTTAAAAAGGTACTCGCCACTACCCTTCCCGGATCTTCGCGAACCGCAAAACGGCTGGTCTGCTCGGGCTTCATCGGTAAGATAATAATGGCCACCCAAGTAACAATGGTCAGTGCAATAACATCCCAGCCAATCAGCAATGATATACGCCCCAGGTTAGACTTGTAGGCAATAAAGCAAGCAATAGCCCCAAGAGCGACGGCGATACATAACCTCAAGAAGGTTGAATCTCTCATGATATTTCGCGTCGACATGTCTTTATGATAAAAGATACCATCAGCAAAACGCAAGTCACCCATGTATAATAGGGCAATATGGATATTACACGACGACGGGACGGGGCTCGCACTTCATCGGTTTCAACTGACGGAGCAAAAAAGGCTTTTATTGGGATAATTTTTTGGCTCACCGCCGTTATTTTTTTGGCGTTGGCTGGCATGATTCTTGTGAAAAAGCAGTTTGGGTTTGATGCGGCAATTTTGCTGGGGCTCCATGCGCAATCGACGGCATTTCTTGATAAGTTTTTTGTTACGGTGACCAATATCGGCGGTATTACAAGTGTAGCAGTGGTCAGTGCGCTCATCCTTGCTTATTTTGTGATTCGAAAACAATGGTACCGGGCACAGATAATCTTTTTTGGCATGGGTGGTGCAGCGGCAGCGAACGTTGTTTTGAAGCATATTTTTCAGCGTGACCGACCAAGTTTGTGGCACCAGATTGTCACTGAAACTGGCTATTCTTTCCCAAGTGGGCACGCCATGATGAGCGCGGCCTTGTTTACTTGTTTGCTGATTATTTTCTGGTCAACCAAGTGGCGTTGGGTAGTGATTACCCTTGGCGCAATTGCGGTGCTTTTGATTGGAACCTCACGTCTGTACTTGGGCGTTCACTTCCCAACCGACATTTTGGGCGGATGGTGTGTGAGTGTCGCGTGGGTATTGTTTGTGCGCTATGCCTTAGGCTGGTGGCATACTCGCCGAACAACGAAAGAAGCGTAAATGATTCAGAAACACGACAGGCTTGAAGGGGTTGAGGAAGAACTCGGTAAGTCGAAACCGCTTGATGGTATTTTTTATGCGTCGATTCTTTTAAAAGGCGTTGACGGAGTTTTAGAAGTGATCGCTGCAGTAGCGATCCTTATTTTTAACCCGCCACGTATGCACTATTATCTTGACCTGATTGCTCAAACTGATTTCGCGCGGCATCACCAGTCATTGTTTGCACATTTTGTTTTACCTTTGACGAATTCGTACACCGATAATGTGCGGCTCTTTTTGGTTATCTATTTGTTGATTCACGCGGCGATTAAGATTATTTCTGTCGTAGGGCTGATGCTCAATAAGCGTTGGGCCTACCCGTTTGCGTTGATTACCCTTGGCGCGCTGATGCTCTACCAGTTGTATGATATCTTCTTTGTGCGGCCAACGGCATTCATGATTATTCTCACCGTGTTCGATATCTTCGTTTTGTGGTTGATTTGGCGCGAGTACAAAATACGCATTTTGAATAAGCAAGATAAGCGCGCTGTAAATAAAGAAGCCTATGACGCAAGTTAGCCGACAGCTTATTTCGAAAGTGCCTGAAGTCACCGCGCTGTTTTGGATTATTAAAGTATTAACAACGGCAATGGGCGAGGCATTTTCTGATTATTTAGTCGTGCAAATTAACCCAATTATCGCAGTTTTCTTTAGTGCTGTCGTACTGGTGATTGCTTTGTGGATTCAATTTAAAGCCTCGCGGTACGTTGCTTGGAAATATTGGTTTGCCGTGGCCATGGTTGCTGTATTTGGGACGATGATGGCCGACGTGCTTCATGTGGTAATCGGTATCCCCTACAGCATTACAACGACGGTATTTGCCCTTGGCCTATTTGTGATCTTTTTATGGTGGTACCGCAAGGAGAAGACCCTTTCGATCCATAGTATTACCACAGTACGCCGCGAGCTTTTTTATTGGGCGACGGTGATGGCGACCTTTGCACTCGGAACTGCTTCTGGCGACTTAACGGCTTACACGCTTGGCATGGGCTACTTTATGTCGGGCTTCTTTTTCTTGGTACTTATTGCGATTCCTGCCGTGGTTTATTTCAAGACCAAAAAGGCCGAAGTATTGTGGTTTTGGGCGGCATATATCCTCACGCGCCCCGTTGGTGCTTCATTTGCTGATTGGTTTGGCAAGGCACCGGCTATTGGCGGGCTTGGGTGGGGTGACGGTGCGGTGAGCTTGCTGCTTGCTGTGGGTATTGTGGTGTTGGTGGCGGTAGAGAGTGGGCGAACAAGGCGAACGGCTATTTCGTCAGTGTCGCTTTAACGCGTTTTGATGCAAGGAAGTACGGGATCCAAATAAGCGCCACTAATGCATTTCGGCTAATCTCGTTCGAATATTGACTAAGGAATGACTGCAGTGAGGCATCTTGTGCTAACCCGGATGATTGAAACAGCGATGACGCTATCCCGTAATCAATAATTCCGTAGAGTGCCGCGAAGGCAAGGTTCGCAATCGCAAATGCTTTGGCCGACTTGCGCCTACGGAATAGAAGGATTAATGTTGTGACGACGAGCGCAATATAGATGAAGATCGCGACGTTCTCGAACATTGTCAGGTTTTGTAACGTATCGCCGAGCCCTGCTTGGTAGGTGTTCAGGGTATCTATGTCGGATGATGAGGTTGACCCGTCGGTGAAGAGTCGGGTGATTGTCAGTAAGAGTGCTACAAATTGCCCAACAATAAACAGGGCCAACCACCCTTCGAGACCAATAAACTTTTTGCGTTTTTCGGCAAGTGTCATTTTTGATTCATCGACCTGCTGAGGAGGTTGCATTGGCATTTCGCCTGTCAGCTTTTCTTTTAACTTTTCAGCTTTAGGGTAACTATTGCCGCGGAGTTTAATGGCATGGCTGAT
>DATMTU010000096.1:0-11046 GCA_035564035.1 Dongiaceae bacterium | reverse complement strand
GAATACCCCCTCGTAAAGGTACACATCTCAAGCGCCTCTCACCCCTTCTTCACCGGTGAAGAAAAGATCATCGACACCGAAGGTCGTGTCGACCGCTTCAAGAACCGCTTCGCTGCGGCTGAAGCTCGCAAGGCTGAACTTGCCAACAAGGCTAAGAAAAAAGCTGCGAACATCGCGAAGAAAACTGATAAGTAGCTTCGCACATCAAAAGAGTCCTCTAGTATATTCAGAGGACTCTTTTTGTTAGAATAGAAGCAAAGGAACTAAGGGAATGCCACGAATCGAGCTCAACATCACCGAACTGACCGCCGAGAAAAATGACCTCGACGCTTTTTTGGCGCAGCCAACCGCCTATAGCGACCCAGATTTTTCAAAGAAAAACAAACGCCTGATTGAACTGCAAAACCTGCTTGAAAAAGGTACTTTGCGTGATACGCTCGAAGCACAGCTTGGTGAAGCAAAAGAGCTTGCCGCCGGGAGCGACGAGCTTGCCGAACTTGCTAAAACGGAAGTTACCGAAACCGAAGAGCAGCTCGCGACCCTCGAAGAAGAGCTTTTCCTCATGCTCGCCCCAAAAGACCCCAACGACGAAAA
Source organism: Dongiaceae bacterium (assembly GCA_035564035.1). Taxonomy (GTDB): domain Bacteria; phylum Patescibacteriota; class Saccharimonadia; order Saccharimonadales; family Saccharimonadaceae; genus Microsaccharimonas. The sequence continues at coordinate 10,452 of DATMTU010000096.1, read as the reverse complement.
AAACGTGATCGTTGAAATTCGTGCTGGCGCCGGCGGCGATGAAGCCAGCCTATTTGCGGCCGAACTGTACCGCATGTACCTGCGCTACTGCGAAGCGCACAACCTTAAAACTGAGCTCATCAGCGAAAGTGCCAACGATACTGGCGGCTACAAGGAAGTTGTCTTTGAAGTCAAGGGCGACTCCCCTTACTCGCAACTCAAGTTTGAATCAGGCGTCCACCGCGTGCAACGTGTGCCGGCTACCGAAAGCCAGGGCCGTATTCACACCAGCACCGTTACGGTTGCCGTGCTCCCTGAAGCCGAAGAAACGGATATTGAAATCAACCCAGCCGATCTGCGTATCGACATCTACCGCGCCTCTGGACACGGCGGGCAGTCCGTCAACACCACCGACTCTGCCGTGCGTATTACCCACATTCCCTCAGGCATGGTCGTCACCAACCAGGATGAAAAATCACAGCTGAAGAACAAAGAAAAAGCCATGAGCGTGCTGCGTTCTCGCCTCCTGCAACAAAAGATTGACGAAGAAAATGCCAAACTGACCGCCGAGCGCCGCAGCCTTATTGGTTCCGGTGATCGTTCCGAAAAAATCCGTACCTACAATTTCCCGCAAGACCGTATCACCGACCATCGCATCGGCTACAGCCGCTCGGGAATACCCCAAGCCATGGATGGGCGCATTGATGATTTAGTGGAGAACCTCCAAGCTTATGAACGCGAACTTGCCGCACAAAACGCCAGCTAACAGTCTTACCGTCAGTGATTGGCTTGCCCAAGCCACTCGTTTGCTTGTTTTTGCCGATATCCCTAGTGCGCGCCTTGATGCCGAGCTTATCCTCTCGCATACCGTCCGCCAGCCTCGTACGTGGCTGCATGGCCACGGTGACGACACTCTCAACCCACGCCATGTGGAAATCGCCAATGCTCGCCTTGATCTTCGCCTGGACCGCGTGCCGGTGGCTTACATTATTGGCCATAAAGAATTTTACGGACGCCGCTTTAAAGTAACCACCGCCACCCTCATCCCCCGCCCCGAATCTGAAATACTTATGGACCTTTTGGATAAGGCTCTCCCTGTTAATGCTAGCCTTTTGCCCGACACACCACTTAAACTTGTTGATGTCGGCACCGGAAGCGGAAGCCTGGGTATTACCGCCAAGCTTGAGCACCCCGAACTTGAGGTAACCCTCCTCGACATTAGTCGCTATGCGCTGAATGTGGCCGAAGAAAACGCTCATAACCTTCATGCCGAAGTTACCGCCCTCAAGAGCAACCTCCTCACCGCCTACCCTTTCATTGCCGATATTATCATCGCCAACCTCCCCTACGTCGACCCTGAATGGAAACGATCACCTGAAACTAACCACGAACCAGCCGAGGCATTGTTTGCTGCCAACCACGGCCTGGCCCTTATCTTTGAGCTATTAGCCCAAACCAAAGAGAAACTTGCCCGCGGGGGTAAACTGATTCTTGAAGCTGACCCCGAGCAGCATAAGGCGATTACTAAGGAAGCTGCCACGTTTGGACTCGTGAAGAGCGCTGAAGATGGGTATGGGTTATTATTTGATAAGTTAGCTTAGATAGCCGTGCCGACTCGATCGAAAACAATCAACAGCACAATCAGCACGCTCACCGTAAAGAGCAGCGGCAGCAACACATCGCTCATGCGCACTTTCGAATGGTGATAGAACGAATCGTATACTTTGTAGGCCAAGAAGCTCACAAGTGTGACCGCTAGAGCCGCTTGCGACAGTAATAGGTTCGGGAAGATGGGCAACGGATACGCAATAGCCCAGTGGTAAGCAACCCAACTCATTTCGGCTAGTACCAGGCCCCAGGCAAGGCTCAGGAAAAGACCATGGGTTTCGTCATCGTATGAACTCAGTGCGTGCCGAGCTGCCATAAAGCCAATTAACCACATCACACCAACCACAATAGAGACCGGCCAGTTGTACGACACCATAAACAACGCTGAACTGCCAAGAAAAATCGCCGCACCGGCTTGAACAACCATAAGAGAACGTTTCGAACGCGGTTTAACAAACAAGAGCCAGCCAATATACAGAACAGCTAGGCCAATAATAAGAAACACCTTCTGGCTATCATCAATCGAAGCGTTGTTTACTGTATACATGTGGATGACAAAGCCAACGCTCACAATAAAATCAACCAGGTTTGAACGCAGGTTGGCCCACCAGTAACGCGGACGGACGGCAAAAACACGCCATTTACTAATTGCAACCAGTGCAATAGCAAACCCAATCGAGTTGGTATAACGGATAATCAGCAATACCGCAACCGCTAAAGCGATGTTCAATACCGTGTAGATAAGCTCACTTAAGAATGAGCGTTTACGGACTAGTTTAAGAAACTCCATATGTGGTCTTTATTATAGCACAAGGAGGCGAGCGAAAAGAGCCCTAGTTCCCCGCCCCACTTGTACTGCCCGATCCACTTGAGGCATCTGAGGCGTTTGCTGCCTGACTCCCAATAATCACCACGAAGTCAGTTGTTGACGTAACCGCAACCGGTGGTTTCGTTGTCTTTGGTGTTACCCCATAGAGCTTCTGTAATGCCGCTGCCGTCGCCGTCATTTTAGGGTTAAGCTGGTAGACTTCAACTGTGTCATACGTTCCGCTTGGTGCGTTCCCAACTTCATCAACAATAAATCCCTGCGACTTCAACTTATCGGCCGCCGTTTGCGCCGCACCGGCTACACCGCTTCCATTGAGAACGGTCACATTGGCGCCCTCACGGGTGACTGGGTTTGAGCTAAGCTTCTTGGCAAGAAATGCCTGCAGATCTGAGTAATCGAACATCCCCGCCTTTGGATAGACGGCACTTCCTGCATCAGTTGGGCCAGTCGTAAAGACAGCATCGGTATCTGTATAGAGGTCGAGAGTATTAACATCTGACTGTTTAATATTTTGCGCTAAGTCCATAAGCGTGCGCACTTCTTTCGTTTGAATATTCGTGCGGAGGTTGTTACCGAGGGCATCAATTAAGTTCGTTACTGCACTAATATTCGTCAAAGTACCGCCCGACATTGCCTTTTCGCGCATAGCCATCAAGATTTTTTGCTGATTGCGTTCGCGGTCGAAGTTAGATTGCGCCAAGCCCCAGGTTGGTGCGGCATCGCCGCGGGCCTGTGCCAAGTAAAGAGCGTGCTCGGCATCCAGGGTTTGCGGACCAGGGCCGTAATCAATAAAGTGACCTCGGGGTGCACAGTTCTTAAGGCGCTGGGCATACGTCGCGCCACACTTCCAGTCGAAGTTGCTATCCATAATACTCCCTGCTGGAATACCGGCAGGCGTTGAACCATCACCTTGAATATCAACAGTAATGCTGCCGCCAATAGCGTTCACGACGTCGCGCATTACTGTGTAGTTCACGTGAACCCCATACTGAATATCCATACCAATAATATCGCCCACAAAAGCCTGCGTCTTGGTCAGTCGATCTTGTTCTGAAGCATCATCAGTACCGTCATTCACACAGCTAAAGTAAACGTTAATCTTGCCTCGATAGCCCGACGCACAGGCCATGCCGTAATTCACATACAGATCACGTGGGATGCTAAACATGTAGGCATTCTTATTTTTCTGGTCGATACTGAGCACCATCATCGAGTCAGTCAGGTTACCGCCTTGGTGACCTGGGTCGTCCTCGGAAGTACCAAGGATAAGGAAGTTACTGCGGCCATTGGCGTCTTCTTTTAGGGGTTGGTTTTGAATGAGATCAAAGATATTCCCCTTCAAAATAGAGCCCGTTGCCTTGAAGGCCTTGAAGGCAACAATACCCCCGGTTACCACTAGCGCAATGATAATGACAAAAATAAGGAACTTAACCAGGCGGCGGCGACGTTTTTGGGCTGGCGTGCGGCTATTGCGCTTGAGGCGTTTCCGCTCGCGGCGCGACAGTTTTCGAGTTGGCTCGTCTTCAAGTTGGCGAAGCGACTCATCAATATCAGAACGGCCTATCGCTTTACCGGGTCGGGGCGCGCCAATAGGAGCATTCTCAAGGTCCATCTCTGAACGAAGTTCTTTACGCGCAGGAGCAGCACCGAGATTGCGCCGCTCGGTGTGCTGTTCGCCGAGCTCGCTCCCGGCACGACGGGGAACAAACCCGTCAATCGATTGTCTTCGGTTATTCATAAAACTTCTGTTTATTATACGCGAATATGCCCAGGTTTTGAAGCATAAGTAGTGTTGTAAGAAATGCACTTTTGAGCCTTTTGGCCGGCCGAGCGTAGCCATTCCCCTGCTGGCCATGTATAATAAGAAAACGTTTATGGAAGCTTCATTTTTCACTCGGCACCCGCTGCTCAAGGACCTGTTGAGCCTGGCTATTTTTATCATCTGTGTCGTTGTTGGCACGATCCTTATCAATACCTTCGTCTTCCGCAGCTACAATGTGGTCGGGCCAAGTATGGAAACCACGCTTTACACTGGTGACCGCCTTATCGTCGACCGTTTAGCGGTTACTTGGGCGAATATTCAGGGTAAAACTTACACCCCGGAGCGCGGCCAAATTATCGTCTTCAAAAACCCCCACTACGCCCAAGGCGTCGAAGATGAATTTATCGTCAAGCGCGTCATCGCCTTCCCCGGCGAACATGTCGTCCTGAAAGATGGCAAATACACGGTATCCAACAGCCAATTCCCGAACGGTTTCAACCCTGACGACGCTAACCATGGTGAACCCGGCAGCCCAACCAGCGGCGAAGTCGACGAAATCGTGCCACAAGGTGAACTATTCGTTTCCGGCGACCACCGGCAAGGTAGCTATTCGTACGACTCGCGTAACGGGCTCGGGACAATTCCACTTTATGATGTGGTTGGGCCGGTAGCGATGCGGATTTTCCCGTTCAATAAGATTCGAACGTTTTAACAGCACACCCTCCTAGCAAATCACTCCTTATTTTTTAGATTTCGTTGCCTCACGCCACGTTGTTCAACTTCGTAGCTCTTTGTTAGCTGCGGAACTCGCTCCGCTCAAACAGTCCTCGCTAAGCAAGGAGCTATTCAGCTGAACTACCTGGGCTCGGCAAATAATCTAAAAAATAAGGAGTGATTTGCTAGGAAAGCAACTTCTGAATACGCTCAAACTCATCGGCGCTGCGGAAACCAATCACGATCTTGCCAGCGCCTTTATTATTAACACGGACGTCCACCTTTGCGCCAAGCTTTGTGCGGAGTGCTTCAATTTGTGCTTCATGCTGGTGTTCGACAGCATCGCTTGCAGTAACAATCTCTTTTTCGGTACGCAAATTCTTCACGTTGACCATGTATTGCTCGACTTTACGGGCGCTCCACTCTTCAGCGATGATTTGCGGAACGAGTTTCACCACAAGGTTCGGGTCTTGGCCAATCAAGGGGCGGGCCTGGCCTTCGCTAAGTTGCCCGTCGGCAATAAGCGAAACGACTTCTTTGGGCAGTTTTAAAAGGCGCATGGTATTGACCACCGCTGACGGTGATTTATGGACACGTTTCGAGATGGCTTCACTCGTGAGGTTAAACTGGTCACGTAACTTTGCGTAAGCAACTGCAGTTTCAATAGTGTTCAAGTCGCGGCGTTGAATGTTCTCAATTAATGAAATCTCGAGTTGGTTTTGGTCAGACAAGGTGCGGATAATCACCGGTACTTCTTTGAGGCCAGCCATTTTTGAAGCGCGATAGCGGCGCTCACCAGCCACAATTTCGTAGCCCTCACCTTTTGGCGTGACGACGATTGGCTGGATCATCCCATATTCTTTAATAGAGGCCGCTAATTCTTCAAGCGCACCTTGGTCGAAACTACGGCGAGGTTGGTCAGGGTTAGCATGCAATTTCGCAATCGGCAGCGTCCGCTCGGTACTCACCTTTTCATCCTGTTGTGCGGTCGGGTCAAATTCGCTATTTGGGTTAAAAGTGTCGTCAAGTAAATCTGTTGGGATCAACGATTCAAAGCCACGCCCTAAACCTTTTTTTGCCGCAGTCATACTAGGCCGCTCCTCCGGCAGGGGTTGGTGCGAGTGCTGCGTCGGCGCGCGTTATCACCTCTTTCGCCAAAGCCTTATAAGCCCGTGACCCCTTCGAGAACTTATCGTACACTCCAATAGGGATCCCGTGGCTTGGCGCCTCAGCCAACCGAATATTGCGCGGAATGGTCGTTTCAAACACCTTGCCTGGGAAGTGGCGTTTAATTTCACCGTGCACCTGGTTGCTGAGGGTCGTGCGTGAATCGAGCATCGTCGGCAAGACGCCCAACAATTCGAGTGTCGGGTTCATCCCCTTTCGTACCAGCTTCATCGTCTCTAGTAGCTGCCCAAGGCCTTCCAGCGCGTAAAACTCAGCCTGAACCGGCAATAGGACATACTTAGCGGCAATCAGCCCATTCACCGTCAAAAGGCTCAAACTTGGCGGGCTATCGATAATGATATAGTCGTAAACCGACAACAACGGGTCAATTGCTAATTTCAAACGAGAGAACCTTTTATCAAGCTGCGCCATCTCAACCTCGGCATTTGCCAAAATTGACGTCGTTGGCGCTACCCACAGGTTTTTATGCTCCGTCTTGACGATAATTTGATCAAGCGGCAGCTCGCCTTTAATGACATCGGTCATTGTACCGGTCAGTTTTGTTTTGTCGATGCCTAAACCACTGGTGGCATTTCCCTGCGGGTCGAAATCAACCAACAGCGTTTTTTTGCCGGCTTTCGCAAGAAAATATGCCAAGTTAATAGAAGTAGTGGTTTTACCCACACCCCCTTTTTGGTTGGTTACTGCTATAACGGTCGCCATCTGTTTATTCTTCCCTAATACTTCTTCTATTGTAGCATGAGGGGAATAAAAAGAAGCCCTCATTGGGGCTTCTTTACGACTACTTGATTGAAGAGATTTCAATCTTTGAGTATTTTTGGCGGTGACCGTTCACCTTGTGAACGCGCTTCTTGGCCTTGTAGCGGATGTATTGGACTTTATCGCCCTTTACTTCTTCTTCAAGTACTTTCGCCTTGACTTTCACGTCTTTGACCGTTGGAGCGCCGACGGTTGTTTTGTCGCCGTCAATCACCAACAGTGCGTCAAGCGTGAGCTCTTTTGTTCCTTCAGGGAGGAGGTCCACCATGAGGGTCTCTTTTTCGGCAACAACAAATTGTTTGCCACCGATCTTAACGACTGCTTTTGTCATCTTAAATCCTTATTTTGTTAACAATCAGTATGTAATTGTAACAGAGATGGAGTGAAATGTAAAGAAACGTTAAATCGACCCGCTCCCCGTCGCTAAAATCACCGCTACCCCCAACACAAGCATGCCAATAAAGGCATAGAGCCCGTGGTGGAGCCGCCAACTTTTTTGCCACGATTTTGGTAATTGCCGGCGATACTGATGCGCCACCAGCCCCACCATCGCGACCAACACAAAAAGCCCCAGCACGGCAATAGTTACCGGGCTTAACAACAATAAAGCATTCGCCACATAGCCCCAGGGGGTTGCCGCCCCACTACCAACCGTCGGTGCCATAAAACTCGAACCAACACTACTCACCCCTTGCACCGCCGCAGCCGTCACTGGCGCACCATAGAGCGCCACTACTAACGTGGTACTCTGCCCCTGTAATTGGCCATCCACTACCGCAAACCCCACATCAAAGTAGTGCGTATCCAAAATATTGGCCCGGTGCTCAGGCGAATTCATCCAAGCGTCTACCGTGGCCTGTGCCGACGGATAATTCTTGGCCAGGTTTTCGCCCGCATAACTATAGTTATACCCAACATCGGCAAACCACTTCCAAGGCTGCACCCCAGTTGGCGACACATGCGCCCAGTAATTATTCTTGAACATATCCTGTGCCTTCAAGAAAGCCGCCTGGCTTAATTGTGTATTCAAACTTAAGTCAGGCAGCCCCTGTCTCTCACGCGCTTGGTTTGTATCCGCCAACAAATCGGCCGCTTGGATGGATGAAACGCTCCCTAAGACACTTGCATGGCCAGTTGAGGCAAAGCTATACACAACCTGCGCCAGCAGCGCAACCACCAATACGGCAATAATGCCATGGGCACGAATAAGATGTGGCCGATACTGATTAGCCTTGTGGGGTATAAAGACTTTTTTCGCTTGCTGTTTGATTTTGCTTCGTTGTTTCGTCTTCACGATTACTTAAAATTATAGCAAACTTGTACTGATATCGACGAACTGCCGCTGCCGTCATCGCCCACATAATCGCTGCTATAGCCGCAATGCCTGACACCCACCAGTACCAAGCAACCCCCATCACCTGCCACCCTTCCCCTGAAGGGTTTATAAAACTCGCTGGCCCCGTATCGGTTGATGCCGCCGAACGTAGCCCATAAGGGAAAACCTGCTGCGAAGCCCCCTGAAATTGTTGCATGCCATCGGTAATAGCCGCTGGCGTATCGGGGAGCGCCGCATAATTATTTAATGCTTTGTTCTGCATTTCAGCGGGGTCGATTGGCGGTGTCGCAAATGAGCCGGCTCCGCCAGTGGATGGCTGCGACCCGGCAGTTGGTGCCGATGAAGTCTTCCCATTTCCCTGCCCTTGGCCCCCATTGCCCGACGACCCGTTAGAAGACGCAGAGCGCGATGATGAAGTGACTGTTGCCTCTTGCCCCGTGGAACCCGACGATTGCGGACACGTATCGCCCAAAACCGCCCCCACAACGCACTGGACTGTTTGAAACAAAAAACTCTCGGCGCCAACCGGCCGAGATTGTTGTAACGCAGCAACTGACGCAAAGCTAACCACCGCCAGTAAAAACCCAGTCGTTTTTACCCCTCGCAGTAACGGACGCAGTGCGTGCACTTTTGCCAGTGTATCCTCCTCCCATCCAGCCCTCAACAAGTAGCGGAATGTACTTCCATTATACCATGGAAGCATGAGCGTTTAGTACACGTGTGGCCCAAAATGGCTTACCGAACGCCCAAGGTGTGGGCCTCTTTAGCCGCGGCCTTCAAGTTCGTGAATACGGTGGTGATTTAAGCCGTAATAGTGGGCAATTTCATGCCACAAAGTGCGCTTAATTTGCGCGAATAACTGCTCGGGTGTATGCACAACGGCCAAGATAGAATTCTTAAATAAAGTTATTTTATCAGGCAAGACAAACGTATAGCCGGCACCCCGTTGCGTTAACGGAATACCTTCGTAAAGGCCCAGCAAAATATCATGGTGGCGCAGTTTTGCTTTTTCGCGCTGGTTCTCATCAGGCTCATCAGCGTATAAAATCGCCACGTTATTCAACCCCTTAATATATTCTTGGGGCAGTTCATCCATGGCGCGGGTAATCAGCGCATCAAATGCTTCGTCGGATAATTCCATCATCTCTTTTTAGTATACGCGATTATTCCGCGTTAACGGCCAGTCCCGACAAGCGCTTCAGTGCTTTCACTGGCATCGCGTTCGATGATATGCGACCACGCTTCGGTCAGTGCTTCGCCGTCATCATCTTGGCTCAAGTCGATCGTTTCGTCTTGTTGATATTCATCAAAGTCACTAACAGTGCCGTCATCCTGCGGATCGATAGGCTGAAGTTGTAAATAGTTAAATACGGTCATGGTTTTTCTTGTTTTTAAGGTGTTTTGGTTTTATGATTTGTATGCTTATATTTAAGCATAAATGGTTTAGAAAGTCAAGGCTATAAATCTTAAATTACTCTTTTGCGTCGGCAGCGCGAATGGCTCGACGCGCCATATAGGCGGCCTTCAACGACGTGCCATTAATTTTTTCTGAACGCGCTTCGCCATCTTCCCGCTGGACGTAAGGAATATACGGAACCTCACGCGCAACCAGTGAATCGGTTAATGTTTTAAAATCTTCTCGGAGTCGCAATGCACGCTGATCAACCTCTGGCAAGCGTGTACTCAAAAAGTATTGCGAGGGGTGGGTAATGCCCGTCGTGAGACGATTGCCGACGCCTCGCCCAGTTGTCAGCTTGGCATTTGTACTGTCGTCACGGTACCAAACGGGAAGATCAGCATTTCCCGTGACACCATTAACTTGCACCGTTCCATCCATCCAGTAAGTCCCAAAGACTTTTGAGCTTGGAAAAGCGCGTCGAATAATCTGCTGCGCGATAGTTAAGGTTGCTCCTGAAGCGCGAACTTCGTCGACGATCATAATTACCTGATTATCCATTTCGTTCTCGACATCAAAAGAACCGTCGTGCTGTGTATTGTAGATAGAGCGAAGCCCTTCAATGAGCTCAGCAGGAATACGATTCACGTCGTAGGCCTGAGTATCATTCGGGTCAAGCGAATCTTTCCACTGATTACGGTCGATGTTCAAAAACTTAAAATCAGGGCGCTTTGGGATTTCAGTACTATCAACATCGGGAGCAAGGGTATCCCATAAATCTTTTACAAGCCAAGCGAGCGGCCGAGCCGATTTATCGAGAAAGATAACTTTTGTCGGTGGGTATTCTACCACTTCACCATGCTCATAATACGTTTCACCAT
>DATMTU010000095.1:0-2118 GCA_035564035.1 Dongiaceae bacterium | reverse complement strand
ATTTTTATTTTTCGATGAAACCGCCCGACTAATGGTTCCAGGGTTTGGCATAAACGCCCTATTTGGCAACTACTTCTTCTTTGTAAAGGCTGATGATGCCAATGAAGCAATTTTCGTGGCCTGGTAGGCAAGAATCTGCCGAATCGTCATCATTGGGAAGGGGTCGTCGTTGCTAAATTGCAACGTAGCACGGCTGGTATGGTACGGTTGCATACGCGTATGAAGGGCGCTGTCGTGGGAGGCGATGGTGATGCCATAGACGCCCACCTTTCCTCGGTTGGCATTAAAGTGGACAATATTTCGCCCACTACCAAGCGTGTAGGTAGGCATGCCGTAACTGATTCCCTCAGTAGCTTTCGGGAAAGTTGCTTGAATAGCTTTTCGCAAGAGTTTTAAGCGGCGCTGAGATTCGGCGCCGAACCGGGCAATGTACTCATCCACAAGAGGACTTTGCTGGTAGGGCATATTCTTATTATACTCTCTTTTTGCTGTTGTCTAGCGGGTAGGCGTACTATTTTGGTGGTTTGCCAACGTGCTAGACAACAGAGGTGGAAAGGCGTATAATTGGGGACGATGCAAAAGATCCTTCTTTATTATAAATTTACCCCGATTAGCGACCCGGAGGCTGTTAAGTTATGGCAGAAGACATTAACTGATAGTTTGAATTTACGAGGGCGTATTTTGGTGAGCAGCCAAGGCCTTAACGGGACAGTTGGCGGTGAGTTAGATGATTTGAAAGCCTATATTAAGGCGACGAAGCAATACCCTGGTTTCAAAGATGTTGTTTTTAAGTGGAGCGACGGTAGCCGAGAAGACTTTCCACGGATGAGCGTGCGGCATCGCCGTGAATTAGTTGGGTTTCAAAATAGTGATAGTGAGTTTGACGTAGACGAGAATGGGGTGATTGGCGGCGGTGTTCACTTAAAACCAAAGCAGGTACATGAACTTATCGAAAAATATGGTGATGACGTGGTATTCTTCGACGGTCGTAATGAGCACGAGGCGAAAATTGGTAAGTTTAAGAACGCCATTGTACCAAATACGAACACTTCACGTGATTTTATTGCCGAGCTCGAAAGTGATAAATACGATGACATTAATGATAAAAAAATTATTACTTATTGTACCGGCGGCATTCGGTGCGAAGTCATTAGTGCCATGATGAAAAAACGTGGGTTTCAGGATGTCTACCAAATTGATGGAGGCATTGTAAAGTATGGCGAAGCCTACGGCGACGACGGCCTTTGGGAAGGATCGCTGCGCGTTTTCGATAACCGTATGACGGTGGATTTTTCTGATCACGCAAAAACGATTGGCAAATGTACCCACTGCGCAGGCGAAACCAGTAACTTTGAAAACTGCGCCTTTGCCAACTGCAACGACCTCGTGCTTATTTGTGAGAATTGTAAACAAAACCCCGACCTTCTTTTCCATACCGCCGCTTGTAAAGAACGCCATTTCGCGCAACAGTCCCGCCTCACTGCGGTGTAGTAAAAGGGTTATTAGCCAATCTATTAACAAAATAGCCAGCCAGGACTATACTGTAAGCACAAACCTTAAAGGGAGTGTAAAAATGGCAAAAAACGAATTAAGTCCACTAGCGAAGCAGCTATGGGGCTTGGCAATCGCCCAGGGTGTGCTGGCGATTCTGTTTGGTATCTTGGCCCTATTCTGGCCAGGGTTAACGGTGGCGCTATTGATCGTCTTCTTTAGCGTGTTCCTATTAATATGGGGCATCGTCGGAATCATCGTGGGGCTTTCGTCGATGGGCTCGAACAAGTTTTGGTGGCTGGAACTCATCTTTAGCGTTCTGGCTGTCGGGCTTGCGGTATATATGTTGCGTAACCCGGTAGCGACGGCGACGATATTTGTCTTCTTTATCGGGATTACCTTCTTAGTTCGAGGTGTTTTCGATTTACTCGAAGGCCTTTTCGACGGAGAGCGTGACGGGGAGTCACGAACCTTTGCGGTATTAGCGGGTATCCTTGGTGTGCTGGCGGGTATCATTACCTTGCTTAACCCGGTATCTGCAGGCGTCGCCGTGGTATGGGTTGTCGGCCTCTACGCCGTTCTTTACGGTTCGATGCTCATCGCCTTCGCCTTTCGTACGCAAAAAGC
>DATMTU010000094.1:0-4706 GCA_035564035.1 Dongiaceae bacterium | reverse complement strand
ATTTTCAATGACTCGGCCTGAACGGCCTTTTTCCCTATTTTGGGCAATAAGCGCGTCGCGAGTTTCAGGAACCGAGTTCCAAAACCCAGCCGCAGGGCCTTTTTTCATACGACGTTCAACAAGGCGTGGGCCGACTTTAATGGCCGCTTCATACGTTGCCACTTCTTTTAGGTTCCAATCGGTAATAATCGCCCCAATTTCCAGGATGCGATCCTCCATCGGGTCGAGCCCGGTCATTTCAAGGTCAACCCACAGCAGGTTCTTCTGACGAGTATTAACGAGCTTCTTATCCACTACGCGTTAGTGTCTTTCTTTTTATCAAGACGATCAAGTTTAAAGACGTTGACTAACCAGTAAATCACCAACGCCGTTGCAATTAATGTGATGGTCGACGATACTGCTGCTCCCCACAAAAAATCCGCCTTACGGCCAAATAATTCAATGTGCCAGGTTGCCGTCGCCAATGTGGTACCTGAGCCAACGATAAATTGCACAATTGGGCTAATAAACCCGTTCACAATGTCTTTGACCGTATTACCAGCTGCAGTACCGATAGCAAGACCGACTGCTAAGCCAATTACCCCTTGGGTACGGACAAAATCAATAAAGCCGCCAAAGTGGCCCTGGACTTGCTTTCGGCCAACATCAGCAAGTTTTTTCGCTGCTGCTTCGGCCTTCTTCGCTGCTGCCTCGGCTTTTTTTGCCGCTTCTTCAGCGCGTTGTCGTTTTGTATCCACCGCTTCAACAGTCTTTTTTGCTTGGACAGTTGTGATGGTTTTCTTTTTATTCATTGCCGTGTTTCTCCTTCGCTTAGCCACCCGCGTTTCATTCAGTAGTATATCATTTCAGGGAAAAACAATCAGGAGGAAGTGAGTGCGCTTAGCGAGGCGCGAGTGGGGCTCATACGGGCTTGTGGCCCGGAGCCCCACTCGGCATTCGCGCGCTAGTCGGGTATGACTGTAACGCGAATCTCGGCAGGTACGATAACCTCTCCGTCTTCACCGCAGACACACGGACGCATCCCGTAGGGGTCGACGATGAAGTGGGGCATGTCCTTCAACTCGTCGACAGCGTCGAGCAGATGCTGCGTTTGATGCTCGCTGCACCCGTAGACCTCGGCGATGTTGCTCGTATACCCCGGGACACCACGGGGATCGAAGTCGACGAATGCGAAGACCTTGCCGTCGGACCGACGATTGACGACCTCAATCATAAGGTCACCTACCGTAAGTGTTGCGCTCATTGCTTCCTCCTGATTGTGATAGGTGCGAGCTCGCTCATGAGCCGCGGTGTGTCCGTCTTCCATAAAAAGAACGCCGAGGTGGTTTCCCTCGGCGTTGAGTTTCTGGTGACGAACTACGAAACTACGACGTCGAGGACGCATCGAGCATGAGACCGAGAAGGATGCATGTTTGATGTGAAATCACTGTCATAGTGGGTTCAGTATACTCCCCTCTTCGACATCTTCGCAAGTATAAGATGCTACATTCGTTCAGGGACTTCAATGCCAAGCAGGCTCAAACCGTGCGCAAAGACCTGTGAAGCTTTAGCAAGCATACCAAGACGAGCTTCACGAATAGATGGTTCTACTTCATTTGTCGCAACTGGCGTCGCTTCGTAATAACGGTTCAGTTCGCGCGCCAGTTCGTATAAATAATTAGCGATTTTGTGCGGTTCAAGTTCATTTGCAGCACGACGAACAACTTCTGGGTATTCCAAAAGTTTAGCGATGACGTCTTTCTCGGTGGCATAGTCGTAGGTTTCATCGAAAGCGTTGCCCTGACCATTGTCACGAAGAATTTTATTAACCCGCACAGCAGCATACTGCACGTATGGCCCACTCACGCCTGTCAGTGCAAAGATAGTATTCCAATCGAACAAAATATTAGTTCGTCGATCAGAGATAAAGTCGCTAAACTTAATGGCACCAAGGGCAATTTTCTTGACGTCCTCTTCCGAAACGTCGCGGCCTTCAACCACGGCGCGCGCCTTTTCTTCAGCCTGATCCAAAAGCTCTTCCATCAGCACTACGCCCTTACGGCTACTCATTTTTTCACGAGTACCATCTTCGTTCAGCTGGTCGATAACACCAAACCATAAGTGAACCAGGTCAGTCGTGATACCAAGCTTCTTGGCCATGGCGAATAACTGTGAGAAATAGAATTGTTGCTCAGCACCAACGGCATAGATAACTTTGTCGGGGTGCCAGTTTTCTTCGCGGTACAGAATAGTTGCTAAGTCGCTGGTTGCATAGAGGGCGGCACCATTACTCTTTTGGACCAAGAGTGGCACATCAAACCCAAAATCATCGAGTGGCACAATAATTGAACCGTCCTCGTTCTTCACGGCAACACCTGTTTCAAGGAGTTTTTGAACGGCATCTTTACCTTTTGGTGCAAAGAAGGCTTCGCCAAGCTCGTAATCGGTCGAGATTTTCAAACGACCCATAACGGTATGGATATGCTCAAGTGAAATTTTATTGAACAATTTACTATACGCAACTGCTTCTGGGTCACCGGCTTCATACTTCAAGAGCCAATCTTGCACTTGGTCGGCAAGGATTGTTTCGCCACGTTCAGCTTCTTCTTTGAGCGCTTTTTTCATGGCAATGTAGACGCGGCCAAGTTCATATACGCCGTCTTTTGCCAAGGCCTCATCGCTGCTTAATGTGCGGAAACCGGTAATCCAAATACCCAACGGAGCGCCATAATCGCCAAGGTGATTGTCGGTAATCACCTTCCAACCGGTTGCTACCATGAGTTGCCGCGCTGCCCAGCCCTGGTTACCAGGGCGCAAGTGGCCAACACTATAAGGCTTGGCCATGTTCGGGCTTGGGTATTCAACAATAACTGTTTTGCCGGCACCGTCTTGGTTTTCGCCGTAGCGGTCTGACCATTCGTTTTCGAGTTGACGAGCGATTGATGCGCCCGAAACACGGACATTAATAAAACCCGGGCCGGCAATGGTGACTTCAGAAAAAGCACCAGTCGCGCGGAGTTTTGCAGCAATTTCTTCGGCAACGTCACGTGGGTTTTTACCAACTTGTTTTGCTAGTTGGAGCGCAACGTTGGTGGCATAATCGCCAAATTCAGCACTAGGCCGTGAGATTTGCGGTGTTATCGCCAGGCCGTAGAGATCGGTAATAATAGCTGCGAGTTGTTGTTCCATCTCTGTCATTATACCAGAGGTTAAAAATTACTCGTGCTTTGCAGCGTTAATCAACCCGACAAACATTGGGTGCGGTCTGCTTGGACGACTACGAAATTCTGGGTGCGCTTGAGTGGCGAAGAAGTAAGGATGGTCTTTTGCCTCGACATATTCAACCAATGTACCATCTGGCGAGGTACCTGAAATAACCAGTCCGCCCTTCTCGATATCCTTGGTAAACTTTTGATTTACCTCGTAACGGTGACGGTGACGTTCGGTCGTTTTATCAATTCCGTAGGTTTTCTCGGCGAGTGAACCCTTTTTCAACACTGCCTGGTAATCACCGAGGCGAAGTGTGCCACCGGTTGATTCTTTGCCTGCTTGGCCTTCCATAATATAGACGACATTTTGCTTTGTCTCGGCATCAAATTCAGTACTATTGGCGTCTTTTAGCCCAGCTTTTCGCGCGGCGGCAATCACGGCTACCTGAAGGCCAAGGCAAATACCAAGGTATGGTTTTTTGTGCTCGAGCGCATATGTTGCCGCTTGTACCTTGCCTTCAATACCCCGCTTGCCGAAGCCGCCAGGTACTAAAATGCCATCGACTGCTTCAAGCTCGGCGTCAGTTGCTTCTTCGGCGCTGATCCATTTCAAATCAAGATTCACCTGCTCTTCCCAAGCAGCAGCTTTGAGGGCTTCAAGCACTGAAATGTACGTGTCCTCGTTATCCAAATACTTCGCCACAAGCCCAATTGAAACAGTTTGAGGGAATCGCGTTTCCTGCGCTTCGGCAAGTTGGCGCCACTTCGACAAATCGGGAACTTTCGTATTACCGGTGAACCGTTCCAAAACAGGGCCAATACCACTGGCGTAAATTGTGAGGGGCACTTCATAAACAGTGTGCGCGTTAGAAAGCAGAATAACTGCATCCTCGGCCACACCGCTAAAGCGAGCAATTTTGGCAGCAATATCACCGGGTGCCGGGTCATCGGTGCGCACCACGACACAGTCTGGCACGATTCCAAACCCGCGTAGGTCGTTCAATGCGTTTTGAGCTGGCTTTGATTTAAATTCTTTACTTGTCTGAATAAATGGTACGTACACCACGTGAATGTAGAAACAATTTTCGCGGCCAACGCGGTTCGCAAAGTCACGAATCGCTTCGACGAAGCTCAAACCTTCGTAGTCTCCTACTGTCCCACCAATTTCAACGATATGAATATCAGACCCATTTGCCGCATCGGCAATCGCATCTTTAATAGCACCCGTGAGATGCGGCACGAGTTGTACCGTTTGGCCGTTGAATTTGCCGGCGCGTTCATCGGCAATTAGTTGGCTTAATAGACGGCCCGATAGCGTGGCATTTTTCTGCGTCAACTCAATATCAAGGAAACGCTCGTAGTGGCCTAGGTCGAGGTCAGTTTCAGCACCATCTTTCGTCACAAAACATTCCCCGTGTTCGCGCGGATTCAAAAGACCCGCATCCACATTAAGATACGGGTCACATTTTTGAATTGAGACTTTTGCCCCCTTGGCTTGCAAAACAGCACCAATACTTG
>DATMTU010000093.1:0-2043 GCA_035564035.1 Dongiaceae bacterium | reverse complement strand
GGTTCTTCCTCTGCATGCGTCAATTGACTGGCATGAGCGATTAATTGCTATTTAGGCGCAAGGGGGGGCTGGGAAAACGACCTTATTGCTTCAGCGACTTAACCCACATTGCGCATTATAAAGGCGGAGATGTAGACTGTTGCTGGGCTTGATTTTTTTTGAGTTCAGCATTTTGGGCTACATCTTTGTTTTTTGATTCTATTCTATATGGCTTCGGTGATATGCCCAGTTTTCCTTGGATTAATTTGAGATCATCAATTGGGTTACTGCATTTTCTTGTTTCTACATGGAAGCCAGCTGTATTTTGGCCTTTGGTGGTCACAAAGTGTTGGGTGGAGGCAATCCTTAAAATCTCAGACCAGCTCCATGTGATATTTTCTTGTTTGAGCTTACACCGGATGGTATTAACCAGCCAATAAGCCAGAATACCTAAATTTAAATGAGCCTTTGTGCTCTGATCGTTTTTATGATAAATGGGCCGTAAGTCCAGTTCTGTCTTCAATGTTTTGAATGTGGACTCCACTTCTCTGATTAGATTGTAAGTAAGCCAAACATTAGGGGTTTCATCCAGATCCATACTTGTCTGAAGAAAGTACCGGCCTAGAGAAAGCTTCTTTTCTTCTTCCTTGGTGGCTATCTTCTCCCATAATAAATCTGTAGCGACTCCTCGGTCCTTATCTTCAATAACGAATATCTGATACCTGCTGTGGGTAGAAGGATATCGCTCCATGAGCCTGCCAATGCGCTCATGAACCTTTTGTATTTTTTTAATGCCTCGAGCCTTGATGAGTGCTGCCTTGGCAATCTCTAGCCCTTCTTCGAAGCCTTTTTCAAAGCTTGATTTCATGGACTGTTCCTTCAGTGCTTTGGCAGGACTGTTGATCTCATAATAATGGCTACCGTTACCGGGACTCTTGAGTTTTTTTAATGTAATAATCTTGCCTGACTGGGTTTTTACTTCTACAGGGTTATCACCATTATGGTATTCATAGTCTTTTAGCCTTTCCCTGCTTACACATATATAGTGATACCCCTTATCACGGATAACTTTTAGATTATCCGCAGTGGCTATGCCTGCATCCATTATAACCGTCTTGGGCTCTTTGCCAGTGTTAATAATTAAATTATCTAAAACAGCGCTGATATCACTTGTGTCAGCAAAGTTTCCTTCATGAATACTGCTATATTTAACGAACCCTAATTCGTTGATCGCTAATGATAATACAACTAATTTGGCATCTTTTCTTTTTTCCTTGCTGCGCCCGTATTTAGCTAATTCACTGGATCTTTTCTCACCCTCAAAATAGGTGTTTGTTAGATCAAATAAAATGATACGCTCCTGGTGATTAAAAAGTTCATTAGTCCGGCTGGAAAGCTTTCTTTCCAGTTCGGCCTTACACTTATATAAACGGATGGCATTCCTATATAGGGCATCCTTATTAATCTTGTCAATCGGATACCCTGTCAATTCGCAGATGGCCGAGTTGTCTTTTATTATTTTGGTGGTGGCCAACTCCGAAGCTGGATGGACGGCCCGACTAATGATTTGGGTAGCCGTCAGTTTTATCTGATCCTCTGTGAACCCACAACCACGCAAAGTTTCTTCTAATTTAAGGCTCTTCCAGACATTCAAGGCAAGCCATTCTGCTCCTACCTCTCTGACATCTTCATGATAGAGGCTGTTGACAACAATATGCTGATTATGAGGGTTAAATAAATCAATATCAAGCTTTTGACCATCAATTATTTTTCGCCATATTTCCTCCAGCCAATACTTAACACGTTCGTTATTAGGTTTAAATAAAGAAGGCTTGTGTAAATACCGGTTATTAATAAGTTCTGCAATCTCACTTAGATCTGCTCGCGTCAGGTCTTTGGGCAAAAAACCGATGCTTAAGACAGTGGAGTGCCTAACCTTGTTATTCACATCACGGAAGTTGCGCAAGAGGCGGTAGTACTTGTCTAGCTCCCCAGTCTGCTTATTTATTAAATCATGTGATGTGAAATACATAAGGGCAAATTTAGGGGATATTATTGCGCAGT
>DATMTU010000092.1:0-1918 GCA_035564035.1 Dongiaceae bacterium | reverse complement strand
GTAATCTTGCTCTTGACAGATACTAGTAAGTATTGACTACTTTAGCGTTCCGGTTCGGAGCCTCTGAATACAGTTGTGCGTCGTAGAACATAACGAACTTGTATGCATCGTAACCAATCGAAACGAGTGGTGTAAGGATGCTGTCGCCGTTCATAACCCATTCAACTTCACTTTGTTGGTACAAGTGCCAGCTCTTAGTGTCGAGCAAGAAAGCCTTCTTAGGGATGCTCAGACGTGATGGAATCACGCTTGCACCTGAGAAGCTGAGGCCTTCACCAAGTTGCGTACGAAGGTCTTGTGAAACCTTGATACCACCTGCAAATTGTGGAGACTGGATACCTTCAAGTGGGTATCGCTTCAAGCTAGTTAAGAGACTGGTGTAAGCACGACGAGTACCGTAGTCCGTAAAGATTGCGTCAATGATACCACCACCAATTTGGCGAGCGTTGTCATAAGCAGTCTGGAGGAGGGTTTCGCTCAGTGTACCAGCGGCGTCAGTACGGTTTCCGTAAAGCACTGGGTAAGTAGCACGGTTAACACCAAAGTAGTTAAGGCCTGAGTAGTCAGTACCATCGTCGATAGTAGTGTCAAGACCGTTAAGTTCCTTAGTGACAGTTGCGCTAGTGTTGTTACCGGCACGAGCAACGGTTGCACCGCTAGTAATAGTCTGAGCAGTCGTTACAGTAATCGTGTTAGTAGCGTTGTCGATAGCGGTAATAACCGTACCAGTTTGACCAGTAGGAAGACCAGCGTCGTTAGTAGTCTGGTTGGTAGAACCGTTCCAGAACTCGACAGTCATTCCGACTGCAAGGTACTGCGTGCTGTTAACAACAACGGCTGTTGCTGCGCTAACTGCACCGTTAACCTTAGTAAGTTGACCTGCACCGTTGTAAAGTTGGCGACCAATTTCGTTTGCGAAGTCAGTCAGACCAAATTCAATTTCCTCTGCCAGAGCGTTTTCAAAGGCGGCATCGTTACTGTAAGAAGTACGGATAACACGACCAGTGATTTGACCAACCATGTAGTTTGTTGACATGTTGATTTGAGCGTTCTGGAGAGTTTGTGAACCTGCTTGTGGAAGAAGGTCGGTGTCTGAACGAGCACCAAAACCTTGGTTACGGTTAAGGCGGAAAGGACGAACGATTCGCTTACCTTGACCATCCACAGTAACCTTCTCTTTTTCCAATACGGCGTAAAGAGCAATTTCGTTGTTAAGCTCGTCTTCTACTGCACCAGGATATACTTCCTTTAAGATAGCAGAGACAGAAGCTTCGGTTGCTTGTGACATATGTTTAGTCTTTCTTTGTTAGTTTTTTTAGATGCCAAGTTTTTGTCGAGTCAGCGCAATGCGACTTTTAACACCTTGGACTTGTTCTTCATTGGTAGGTTGAGGGGTGCCGGTTGAAGAAAGTTCACCTGTGGTACGTCCTGATTCTTGGAACTCGGCAATGGCTGCCTTTTTAGCGTTCTCAATGTCATTAGCGTAGTTCATATTGATGAAAGCAGATTTGAGGTCGGCTTTACTGTTAATACTCAGGCCAGCTTCTTTGGCGTGTTCCATTACTTTGTTGTAATCGAACCCATTCAACTCTTTTGTAAGGTCAGCGATGTCTTGTTGAACTTGGAGTTTCAATTCAGCTTCCTTTTGGACAGCTTCAAGGTCGGCTTTGCTTACGAGACCACTTTGCTTGGCGTAGGTGTCGAGAATTTTCTTTACATCTTCGTCAATTTCCTGGTCATTTGGAGTGTTTCCAGCAGCTTCGATTGCGGCAAGACGTTCCTCTAATTGAGCTCGTGCCTCGCGTTCCTCTTTAAGGCCATTGTTAACCTCCTGGAACCTTGAGAAAGGTACCGATTGCTCTTCTGGCGTTCCTGGGTTTGTTACATCTTCACTGACGGTAGGTGCTGTTGTAGCAAC
>DATMTU010000091.1:0-2474 GCA_035564035.1 Dongiaceae bacterium | reverse complement strand
TGCTGCGGTGCTTGCGTTCCAGGTCGGTACTCAATAACCAAGCCTGGCTCATTAGTCATCTTGGAGGGTACGACGGAACCCTTTTGAGCTACCCACTGCGGACGTGCCATACGTCGCCCAAATTCAGAGATATCACTCCGCAATTCATTATACTCACGCTGAAGCTGATTAGTGTCCACAAGAGGGCTATCAGCATAGAACGTAGCTGTAGGAATGTGTTCAAACTTAGTGAACGGGTACTGATTATGTTCGTAAGGGAATCCATCAAGCATAATTGACACGAGAACGTCATCGATGCTAATGATGACCCCGCCATTCGGGAGTAGCTTATGTGCCCCTGGCTTTATCCAAGTCTCGTAGATAGTACAAGAATCAAGAGTCTTAGCCGTAGATAGATTAAGGTATCCGCCCTCGATAATACTATCTGCGCTGGTAGTACTAGCTTTAAGGCTAACACCTTTTAGCTCGTCTGCGTAGTATGCCTCACACCACTCAAGGGGCTTAGTGTAAGCGTTAATTACATACGGCTGATCTTCAATCTCCTGCTCCCGAAGATCAGGTACAAAAAGATGGAACGGGGTTACGGAGCCAAACTTTATATCGCCAGTCTCGTTTGTAGCCTTATCATAGATGCTTGATTGGTCCCACCACGTTTTAATAAAACCGTTGCCGGTTACAATCTGCCACCACGTAGCACGGCTGAAATGTGTTCTAAGCTTTTTGTTAGCTGTAAGCGACGACCAAACCTGCTCGGCAGCATAGGCAGCTCGCAAGTCCTCATCCGTAGACGTAGCCGGAACAGCCTGCGCAATGGGAAGCTGCGACAGGAACTTGCTCATTTCAGTACGCACAAACGAGCGGGTACGGTTGATGCTCCGGCGCTTAACGTAATACGGTCGTGAAGGCTGATACAGCTTTCCGGCCCTGTCATCCAAACTTGACTTAGAGCCGGTAACCTGCATCCACTGATTGCCATAGAACATCGCCATGTTCATGTACCACTGGCGTTGCTTGGTAATGCGAGCGTTCTTAGCTTTAGTATGCTCGCCCTTAATCCAAGAAATAAGCTGCTGACAATCCTTAGTCTTTCGGAACTTCTCTATATCCGAGACTTGCTGCTCATCGGGGAGTGTCGTCGGAAGGGGCGACGAAGAATCCGGGCTCGACGCCAAGCTCTGCTGCAATGTCGTAATCTTCGCCACTGTAGATGTCCTCCTGGGCAATACGGCCCATTGCGTTCAGTCTCGCAATCTCGCCCTCGTCTGAGGGATCATAAGGTGCCTGACCCTCGTATTCTGCCTCAGAATTCATCGCCTGCACAGCCTGAAACGCCAGCGGGTCGGAAGTCCCAACAAGGGCAATTGCCTTATCGATTAAAAGGTTGTAGCTAACTTGAGTAGAGTGAAGCTGCTCATTCATCAATTGCTGCTGTTTCAGCATAAACTCCTGCTGATTCTTCATCTGTTTCCACAGAAGCCAAAGAATCCAGCCAATCAGCAACAAGCCCAAGCCTATCAGCGATATTTCTAATATCTGCACCGATGGCCTCCTTAAGCGCATCCTCGTAGCCCTCTTTATACCCCTCTTGGTACTCATTAGAGCTGCGAACTTCGAGCAAGCCTAGCTGCTCAGCCCACTCCCTCACCGTATCACGGCTTACATAGATTCGCATACCGCTCTTGACCTGGGCAAGTGTGTATCGATGCAGATCAATTGTCGTAACAGTGTCAATAAACGGCCCGTTGACACTACGAGTGAAAAAGTCCTCTCCCGGCTGGAGGGCAGGCGAGTCAACTACCTTAAAGCGAGCTTGTGGTTCCATCAATAGTCCTCATAACTATACTCGGTTTCCCAGAACGGCTTCTCAGACACCCACTGTTCGTTAGGGTCAGCCGCAATCTTGGATAGCATTTCATCGTAGCTTATCGCACGTTCACTGAAGGTGGTAGGGTGCGAACCCTCGACAGGGGTTAGGTCAGGCTGGAGCGTGGCAAAGTACCGCGCACTGTCAAAAGCGTGGTCATCCTTCTTGTGTACTGTCTCTTGCTTGTTACTAGCGTAGTTCAAGCTGTCGGACGTATAGCTGGCCCAACGAAGCTTCTTCAGCTCCCGAATAAAATAAGGGCACGTAGGATTGATAACCCAATAAGGTTTACCGAACCCCCAAGGCGAGTCATCCCGGAACTTGAAGTATTGCTGCATTTTCTCAATGCCGATTGATACCTCGTGAGGCACCCCCTCAACACCGATATAGATGCCTTTATCGGCATACTCCGTAATGTAGCTAGTTCCAGTAATTCCATTACGTTGTTTACCTGCGGGGTCACCTGTTCGTATCTCAGGCACCTTACCAAAATCAGTTTCCATTTGATGCACGACAGCAGCGTGCTCAGGCACAGTCCACATTCGTTGATAGTGCTCTGCAAATGTGATGATCTGCCCCTTCGGGCCGACAGCGTGCCACAACCAAGCTG
>DATMTU010000089.1:0-2409 GCA_035564035.1 Dongiaceae bacterium | reverse complement strand
CGTAGAATCAGCAGCGATTAGTATTCCGGCCTGACCCGCTGTGCCAGTCGCGCCTGAACTTGAACCGGAATTAGAATAAAACTGCTGCCAGCGATAATTTGCACCTGAATCCGCGTTTAGCGTTAGAAATCCTTGATAATTTGACGCAGAAACAATCCCCATAGCCGTCAGCTTCAGCTTCTTAAATGTTCCTGCGGGTATCGTGACCGTGGTATCACCAGTCGTTGAAATGTTGCCGGATGCCAAAACATGCGGGGTCTGGATAAATAACCGTGTCGCCACTGAATCAGCAAATGCGGTAAATGTATCTCCGGCGTAAATATTCAAAGTTTCGCCGGATGCGTGGCCAACCACTACCAAGCTGGCGCTGGTCGTGAGCGTGGTTGCATCCTGGAATATTCCACTTATCTGACCGCCATCTTGCAGCGTGATTGCCGTAATCAGGACGCTGCCGGTGATATTGACGGTGTTTGATAAAACTGCACTTAGGTCAACCGTAACAGCAGATGCAACACTGACTCGAGCTGCCGTTTTTAGCTGTCCCGCATTTATTGTTAGATTGCCCGTGTCAATCGTTAGATTTCCAGTCTTGGTATCCGCGCCATGTTTCTGCACAAAGGCATTGGCTGGACTGTAGAGGTCGAAGCGCGTCTGATTCTGGTTATAGCGGAATGTGACTAGCTCATTCTGACGCAGATCATCTGCCGCTAGCGGGCTTCCATCGCCCTTTGAAGCAGAAACAGCGCCGGTACTATTCACGTTAATGGTGACAGGGCCGGTATTGCTGGCGAAGACTCGGAATCCGACAATTAAACCATCTGCAAGCGAACTAATCGCCGGAGTTAAAGTCAGGACAATAGCGTTTGCACTGCCACTGGCAAGCCCAGCATAGTTCGCTGCTCCATTCTGGATTGATGCAGCCGTGACAGCCTCGTCAACATGATCTCTATCCCATATCGTGACACCGCCTGAGTCTTTCAGGATAACCCGATATTGGCCTGATATGAAGATTTCACTGGAAGGGCGGCCAGACGCATCGAGCGGCAAAGGATTCGTATTTGCAATAGTCAACGCCTCATCGCTGTAGGTTGTTTTTAGTGTAGTGCTGGATGGCTCGTAGAATGTCAGTGACCCGACAGCTAGCGGTTGCCCGTTAGCATCTAGGAACTGCGTATTTGGGTTGATGAATCTGAATGACATTGAAAGCTCCAGAAATGAGAAACCCCGCACTTGGCGGAATGTGGTAAATTCAAACTTTGACGGAGTTCTAAGCCATGAATTTAGAAATTAAACCCGGAACACCTGAATGGACTGCGGCGGTTGTATCCGGCATGTTCATAGCAAATTGGATTATTCGTGGGTTATGGTTTAGGCTGAAAAAGCTGGTTAGCTACTGGCGCAGTCGTCACAGCAGTGACAGGGCTTTGTCCTAGCAAACTGCTGAGCTGGCCGAGTTTTTGAACAGACTTAGCGGGAATCTTTGAAGCCTCAGATGCGGTCAGCCGCATGAACGGAAGATAAGGCAATGATGCTGCCGTAAGCCCCGCAGCAGTGCCGACAGGGCTTGTAACGCCTGCGCCCCCTGTAACGAGTGCCGCTAGTATCCCACGCCCCGCTGTGCCGCTATCAGGGTATTTGCTTCCCATCACGCTTTTAGCGCGATCTGCAAAGTCTTGGAGTAAGGCATCCCCTTGTGCAAATGCCCTTTTACCCTTGCTTTTGTCGCCAGACTTGACTGCATTCAAGAGTTGAGCCGGAGTGAAAACGCCTTCGTTAGCGCCGAGAGAACTAGCGGCCTGAGTAATGCGAGATCTAATCGCAAATGCCCGATCTGCCGCATCCAATGCGCCCGCTTCTTCAGGTGCGCCGCGCCGGAGCATATCGCGCAAGGATTGACGAAGTTCAGCGACAACACCTCCAGCATCATTAGCATAGACATTATTCTGGCCCTTGAATTCACGCGAGAAAGAGCCAAGACGAGAATCAATCTGCTTGAATAATGATGCTTCTAACTGACCATTTGGCGGCAACTTGTTCAACACTTCGTCTTGCACGATATTCTGTAATTTCGCCCTGATTTCAGGGGTTGTGTTGACCATGTTACCGATGTTGGCCTGTAGTTGTGCCATGTCCTGAATAAATGGCGCATCTGCCTGGACAGTACCAACACGGTTTAGAATCGTCGTGTATGCGTTTGAGGTTGCGTCATGCAAGTAGGCAATAGCATCACGCCCACTTAATCCCTTTGGAAGTGCCTTCCCTATCGGTGCAAGCGCCTTATTGATCGTCGCGGTATTGAATTCACCAATGGATTTCTTCTGTGAATTGGCAATAGCACTGCCAAGAATCGGGATTGACGTTAGTTTATCCTCTAGGGTCTTTGCAGTATTTCCCATCGCCATTCCTGGC
>DATMTU010000088.1:0-3964 GCA_035564035.1 Dongiaceae bacterium | reverse complement strand
GGTATTTGGATTGCAGGCAATCTGAAAGCACAGAAAACACAGAAAATAGAAGATGTATCCGATATCGGCGAGCAGGCGATCATTCCTACATATAATCTTGCGATCACATGGAACAAGACAACCACGCTCATCTTTCCTTCTCAGATACAAAGTGCAGATAGAGGAGATGCTGCCATCCTTGCTGAAAGGGTCAAAGGATCGGAGAACGTGCTTAAAGTCAAAGCGGGAAGTAAAAACTTCGAACCATCAAGCCTGACGGTGATCACTACCGACGGACAGGTTTACGCCTTCAATGTAAAGTACACAGATGACCCACCGTACCTGGTGCTGGATGTAAGGAGGCAGCCGCCTTATGCGCCGGTTGATTTTAACGGCGTTTCACTCAACAGCAAAGAGCTGGAAGGCTTTGCGGGTAAAGTAAACGGGATGCTTTCCTTTATCCATGGCGTACACGAAAACAAAAACGGTATTGATTTTACCCTTGAAGGAATTTATATCAGAAACGATGTGTTGTTTTTCCGTTACAGGCTCCATAACCTCTCCAGTATCCCGTTTAATGCCTCTTCGCTCAGGTTCTATGTCCGCGACAAAAAGAAGGCAAGACGCTCTGCTGTCCAGGACAATGAAACAAAACCGTTGTTTAGAAAAGACTGGGGCAAGCCTGAGGATATACTGGGGCAATCCATCGTCGTTGCTTTTCCAAAGTTCACGATTGCAGAGAGCAAGGATTTTGTTTCAGAACTAATGGAAGAGCATGGTGACCGGAATGCAACACTCAAATTAAACCAGCGAAAGCTCCTGAAAGCAAAGCCGCTGCTGCAATAAAATTTTTGCTGCAATAAAACTTTTTAAAAATGGAAACCAAATTTTTACAGAAAGAGGACAACCTGCTCACCGAGCTGGGCAACTGGAACAGTATTGAAAAGCTTTGTGCCGGTGTGTACGGGGAGGCGGTGCTCAAAGACCGCAACTTCCAACGCATAAAACTACAGGAGTACCAAAGGCTTTACAATAAGTATGATACCAGGGAAAGCGCGTCTCTGGACCAACATGCATTGCACAAGATGCTCCGCTACCAGTCGCGCAAGATTGAGCAGCACCTTTATCAGAATCCCGTAAGGCGGATACTTCAAAGGAGTGCTGACCGTATAGTGTTTCGTATTCGAAAGAGGCTGCGTGTTGGTCAGGCGCTTCCCGCTTTTGAAGCCGGCAACCTGCCTTTGCCCCAGGTTTTTGATCCGGCCAAAGAAAGGGGCAACGATTTGCCCAGCAAGCAACCAGAACAAATACAGCAAAGGCCGGAAGGCTGGTGGATCCAGAACCTTGGACAAAAAGGCAAAAATGAAAAGAAGCAGGGTATGCATATCCATTAACTAACAGGTAATGCGGATAGTTATCAGTGTTATTGACAGGTTTATTTTTTTACTAATTAAAATTTTCGCAAATGGAAAATGAGATGAACGGGTTGCCGATTGACAACCTCGAAGAATTGAAAGAGAGCGTGAAGATGTCCGGTTTCGGGGACTTCTTTAATGAAAAGATCGAAAGCAGTATCCGTGCAGGAATGAAGGAATTTTCCCTGGACAAAACATCGCAGGTCGAAGGCGACCAGATGAGTTATTCCCTGGATATCCGTATCGACTACGAAAAAAGAAAAGGTTATTTGAACGACCTGCATGCCTTAATAAAAGAAGCCAACGGCATGGAACGCACACAGCGTTTCCCACGTTTTATGCGCATTACAGCCAAGGAAGCCTACAACCTATTGAAATGGGGACAGGACACCGGGGTGGAAAAGAAATTGTTCAACAAGGAAGGAGAGCCCTACCGTTCCTTTATTTCTTTGGACATCAATGGCGTTAAGGACGAGAACGGCAACTATCCTTTAAGCCAGTATCATGAAAGGTATTACAGCAAGAAGCCCTTCACTATTGAAGGCGCATTGCAGCAATTAAGCATCCCGGTAAAAGAGTTGCAGACGAACCCTGATTTTGTGGCGTCCTCTCTGAGAAGGGGCAACATGACTGCTGTTACCCTCTTTCACAACGACCAGGAAGAGAAAGGCTTTTTGTCCGTGAATCCGAAAGCCGGCAGAATCGATGTGCGCGACCAGTACTATGCAGTCATTGAAACAAAGAACCAGTCGCAATCCATAGGTGAATCCAGATCCCAGCCCGTTACACAGGAAGCATCTTCCGAAGACGTAAAAAAAAAGTTCAGCCCGGAAAAGCAAGTGAACTGGACACAGAACCGGCATCAGAACCAACATAAAGGTGTGGGCAGATAATAAACATTGATTAAAAAACAAAAAGGACAATCTATGCAGCGCGACGTAAAACAGATTTTGGATAAATTGACGGCTTTAGGATTTGGCGGGGGCTGGGAAACCTATCTCGAACCGCTCTCTAAATCACTAAAGGAAGGGGATAACGCCCAGGCCATCATTAAGCAGGGCGATGGATACCGGTCCATAAAGTTTGTTTTGAACATTGACAAAGGCGCAGACGGATTGTCCTTCCCTTATTACCAGGGAACATTTATTAAAGTGCCGGCTTTTGAGCATAAAATTATAAGCGGTATTGACACCGAAGCATTAGAAGCATTGATGCAGCGCCTTAATTGGAAAACAGATTTTGTAAAGTTGGAAGAAAGACTCGAGCGGATTGGTAAAGGCAATGAAGCGCTGCTACAGTCTTACCACAAAGCGATTGCCAACCTGGTAATGCTCAGTGCAACAGAGGAAGGAAAAGTGGTTTCCGATGCTTTAAAGATCCGGTATTTATTGGACATGCCTTATGAACAGCGATATGTGGGAAGGGATCTAGAGGCGAAATATGCACAAGGAAGAATGTTTTTTACAGATACTGCCTCACCGTTTACAAAAGACGAAGCGTCCAACCTGCTTGAAGGGCGCTCTATACTGAAATCCTATGTGGACACAGAAGGCAATAAACAAAAATACTGGATGAAAGCTACTCCGGGTATAGAAAATGTGGAAGGAGAACCTTTTTTCTTTTCAGGGGCCAAAGAGTTTTATCCCAGTTACGGACTGGTAAGCGTACTATCCACTTTGCCGATGGCCTTTGGAGCAAAGGAACAAAAACTGGAAACATTGAAATCATTACAGAGGGGCGGCTTACATGAAGTTGCTATCGTAAAAAACGGCAAAGAAGAAGCCTATTTTATAGAAGCAAGCCCCGAAACAAAGAGCATCCGTATTTACGATGCTTCCATGAAAGCCGTTACCCGAAGAGAAATGCTATTGGGCTATAAAACGGTGCAAGAGAGAAAGCGGCCAAAGAGGCCGCATCTGTAAATAACTCGAACTGCTAGCTTATTGAGGAATCTATTATTGTGAAGAAAAGAAAGTGTGAGTAATGGAAATAATAAAACTAAGGCCGCCATTGACCTATTACGGCGGTAAACAAACGCTGGCGCCACTTATCGTCCAGCTTATCCCAGAACATATTTTATACGGCGAACCGTTTACCGGAGGCGCTGCCGTGTTTTTTGCGAAGCCGCCCAGTAAATCGGAAGTCATCAACGACACCAATGGGGAGCTGGTGAACTTTTACCGTGTCATCAAAGAACAGTTCTCCAAACTGAAAAAGGAAATCGATTTGACGTTGCACAGCAGGGACAGTTTCCGAAAGGCAATGGTCATCTACAACAACCCGGACATGTTTGACGAGATCAAGCGGGCGTGGGCTGTATGGGTGATCTGTTCGCAGGCATTCTCCTCCAAGATGAACGGCCCCTGGGGTTTTGACAAGACAGAGAACTCCATGCCTAAAAGGAACGGCTTCAAAAAATCAATGTTCACCGATATGTATATCAAAAGGCTGGAACGTACTTCCATAGAATGTGCCGACGCTTTATATATCATCAAAAGCCGCGACCATGAGGGCGCTTTCTTTTATTGTGACCCGCCTTATTTCAACAGTAACATGGGGCACTACGGTGG
>DATMTU010000087.1:0-1575 GCA_035564035.1 Dongiaceae bacterium | reverse complement strand
CAGGCGTGTCGTACGCTTTAGTAGCGATCTTTTTCTGGATGTTTGCACGAGTTGTTTGGGCGCGCTTTGCATGGTTGGTAGTAATTTTGTGGCCGTATGCAGTGATTCAGGAAGCCTGCTTGACTGTTGCAAGCGTTGTACGCTACCTGACACATAGTGTGACCTGGAAAGGTCGCTCGGTCACGGCCCAAAATCGAAATATTCATTATTTAGCTATTGATGAGTAGGTGGTGCGGTTACTGCTGGGCTGGCCTGGCCTGAGGTAGCGTGAAACTAAAGGTGGAGCCATGGTTAAGGCGGCTCTTTAGGTTAATCTTGCAGCCAAGTTTGTGCGCTAGCTTTGCTGCTACGTAGAGCCCTAGGCCAGTTCCGCCGGTTTCGCGCGTCCGATAATCCTCGGAGCGGTAGAACTTTTGAAAAACCTTGTCACGCTCGTTTTTGCTAATGCCGATTCCGCTGTCTTTAACGCTGAATTCAATCTCGTCTTCGTGGTGTTTGAAGGTCAGGTCAATCTGGCCTTCTTTGGTGTATTTGATGGAATTTGTGATGAAGTTCTGCAAAAGCTCATGCAAATACAGCCGGCTGGCAGAAACGGCACCGATATGCGGCGATATACTGAGGTTGAAATGTAGTCCCTTGGCCTCGGCTTGCGGCGCGTATTCATTGTAGAGTTGGTGAGCAAGTTCGGTGAGATCGATCAGTTCAGCAGCGTCGGCTACACCGCGCTCAGCCCGCGACAAAGTACTAAGATCATTGACCATTTTGGCCAGGAAAACGACCTGCTCGTGTGCCTCGCCCAAGCTGCCCTTTATTTTTGAGATATCATTAGTCCGTTCGGCCATGAGCTGGGCGTTACTGATAGTTCCCTCGGTGATGGCAATCGGGGTGCGCAGTTCGTGACTGACGACGCTAATAAATTCATCGCGCTCTTCTTCCAGGCTTTTGGCCTTCGTCACATCACGAATAATAATGACGTAGCCGTCATGGCTTATTTTTTGATTACCGGCGAACTCGCCACGAATTGGTGAATATGTCACTTCCAGTCGTAGATGTTCATTCTCCTCAAGCGGCATGATAAATGAGTCGTCTACGGTCACGCTTTTGGCCTTTTTGAGCTGAGGAAGAAGCTTGACCGTGCTGCCATCGACGGTGTTTAGGTGGAGGACTTTGTCGATCGATTGGCCGATCAAGTCGGCGTTGGTGTCGAGAAGGTTCAAACAGGCAGCATTAAACAAACGGATGACCCCGTGTTCGTCAGTGCTGATAATAGCGTCAGCCAGATTGTTGACTAGTGTGTTCATCCGATCGCGCTGCAGAGCTTCTTTTTGGCGGCTCTTCACGAGCTGTTGCTCGTCATACTCTTTGACGCGGTTTAAAGCGATGGTAGCGATGCCGATTATGACGGTGATGACGAGCGTCAAAAAGGTTGTGAAATAGGAGCGGTACGTAAGATGCTGAAATGCCGCGTCCAGACAGAATGTCGCCCATGCCCAGGCAACGCTAAGAGCAGCCCCGCGGTAGGAGAAATAAACGTAACTGACTAAGTAGAGGACGATCCAGCTAGCAATGAGCGGA
>DATMTU010000086.1:0-1619 GCA_035564035.1 Dongiaceae bacterium | reverse complement strand
TTGGGGCAATTGGCCTGCTGAGACTTATCGTTTGATTATTTATGTTATTGCCGGTGGCATGGCGGGGTTTGTCGTTAGCATGATTGCTGTTATTCTCGCACTTGCTGTAGGCGGTCCAGTTGGCAAGTTGAAGATGGATGCTAGTCGTTCGGGGATTGGTTTCGATATGTCAGGGGATAATGATGCAAACGCTGCTGCTGGTTATGTTGCTGATGCGGCAGTTGATGCGGCTAAAGATGTGAGTGCTAAAACATGACAAGTTTACTATTACTTTCAAAGTATTGGAAATATATTGTCTCGGGTCTGTTCGTCATCCTTGTAGGCATTTACATCGGTGTTTTGACGCATGAACGTAATTCTGCCCGCACGTTAGCAAAAGATACGCAAACTGCGTTTGATACTACTGTTTCAAACTATCAACTAGCCGCAGTAAAGGCCGCTTATGATGCTAAGCAAAACGTAATCAAAGTCAAACAAGCACAAGATGCAATTACGGAAAAGGTGACAAATGACTATCAAGCAACTATTGCCTCTAGCAATGATCGCTATGAGCGCCTGCGCGCCAAGACCGCAGGCTATCTCAGCCATCCCGCAACAGCGGGTGTGCCCGACTCCCGCGAAACCACCTGCGCAGTTGTTGCAGGAACCAGTTGTGAAGCAATTCCTCCCTTACTAAAGGCAGCGCAAGACAATACTGACAAGTTAATTGCATTACAGGCTTGGAATAGAGCGCAAATGAATGTAGATGTAGGCAATGACGGTCCCTAGCACTATCCCGCGCGAACAAATGATTAAACTTGTCGCGGCTGAAATTGCTCGCCTTGGTGCCTACAGGGATCAAGCGACGGGTTATAAAGCCGCGTTGAATGTACGCGCTGCTTACCCTGAATTGGGTTGGGACACCGGCCAGTGCATGATTATTTCGGAGATTTGGCAAACCGACCCTGAATTGCAACGTGAGATTCACACCTTAAGGGAGGAACGCGGAGAAGTCGGCTTTTCGTGGACTAAGCGCGAGTTCCTAGAGGAATTGAAGAACCGCGTCGATCGTTCGGGGCAGGATAAGGACAAGTTGACCGGGATGCGTCTGTTTGCCGATGTAGCGGGCTTTATGCCGAAAGATGCCGGTCCTACGGTCAATGTCCAAACCAATGTAGGCATTGCCAATAATGTGATGCGCGTTCCTACGGAAGTTCCTTTAGACGAATGGGAAATTGCCGCTACTCGCCAGCAAGATAAATTGATTGAACATGCAAGTGGAACCTAACAACGTAATTTGGGAGCCATTGCCCGGTTCCCAAGCCCTTGCAATAACATCGCCTTGTGATATTACACTTTACCACGGCGCAAGAGGGCCGGGTAAGACGATTACTCAATTGATGCGCTTTCGCAGCCGAGTAGGACAAGGCTATGGTTCTTATTGGCGTGGTGTAATCTTTGATCGTGAGTTTAAAAACCTTGGCGATTTAGTAGCGCAGTCTCGCCGTTTCTTTCCCAAATTTAATGACGGCGCAAAGTTCCTTTCATCGGCACAAGAATACAAATGGGTTTGGCCTACAGGTGAGGAATTGTTGTTAAGGCACGTTAAACGTCTTGGCGATTATGATGGCTTTCACGGT
>DATMTU010000085.1:0-3158 GCA_035564035.1 Dongiaceae bacterium | reverse complement strand
ATTCCCAACAGGCCTTGCCCGGCCTTCACTCGTGCCAAAGAACTGTAGCGTATCATTTTGGTAAACACTGTTTCCAATGTATAAAGTGGTGGTAATCTTCGCCGGCAATGCCGTACTATCAACTGTTGTCTTTTTTAATTTATTACCTGCCGCATCATACGTATAGTAAATACTTCCCTTGCCGCTTACCCTGATAACGCTGGGTAAATTTAAATAGTTATAAGTGATTGAACTAATTTTTTTGTTCTGGTCACTGATCATATTACCGTTACCATCATAAGCATAATCATCTCCGCTATTAGTACCATCCTGAAAATCTCCTAAATGCTCTGTACTGTCTGTGGCTGCAGCGTCAGCTACCTTTGCTAATTTGTTACTATTCGTCTGGTAAGTGTAGGTAAGCTGATCTATGACAGCAGAGCTGCCACCGCTCTTCAACCCATACTGGTCCATTGTTTTTATATTGCCGTTGGCATCGTAACTTAAATTATTGACATTGTAGTTGACGGTAGCATTGGTAAAAGCATGCCCGGTATATTGCCCGAAGTTAGCTGTCGTTAACCGGTTCACTGCATCATAACCAAAATCATATTTCCTTACCTTGCTGTCATAAGCATTTTTCCATACCATCCCGGCTATATTACCATCGTAGCGGGCTGTGTCGTAGCTCAGGTTGTTGATCAGTACCCCGTTTATCTTGTCATAGCCTAAATCAAAACCAAAATAGTGGGTAGCTGGATAAACAACGGTATTCACCCCCTGTATGCTCTGGATAAATATTTCTCCGCCATCGGCCTGGGTGGTCGTGTTGGTGGTATCTGTAGAAGAGACGTCTTTTGCATAAGCTCGGTTCACACCCAACAGCCAGCCACGGCTGTTGTATTGGTAATCCTGCGTTTCCAGTGGTATAGCCGTATAGGTATTGGTAGCGCTGCGTTGCTTCCCCAGCAATTTCTTTTCCAGTTGCCCCAGCGCATCATAGACCATCACACTTAACGTATCCCAGGTAGTGTTGTCGTTGAACTTTTCCAGAGTGCTGGTAACACGTCCCGCCTGGTCATAATTATTTTGTGTCCAGATAATAGTAGTCAGGGGGTTGGCCCCGCTCTTTTGGTGGCTCTCTACTGTCCAGTAGGGCTGGCCTGCCCAGGTGTATTCAGTGGTGGTAACATCCAGTCCTCCTGTGATGTTTTGTGTCTGCGTTTGGATAACCCTAGCCTTATTGTCGTAAATATTGACAGTGGAAATATAAGCCGCAGGCGTACTGTCCACTATGGCGGTTTGTGTCCATGTTACCAATCCTTTAGTAGCCAGGCTCTGAACAGGCGATTGTGGAAACGGTGCAACGCTATTACTTGTCGCCGGGAACTGGCTGCTCCATCCGCCGGTTGAACTGAGTGTACCGCTCAAACCGGAAGGCAGGCCGGTATAATCATCATAGTGCGTTTGTGTCAGCAATGTGCCCACCTGCCCCGGATAGAAAGCATTTGCGGCGGTATTGGTAATTAATGTGGCAAAAGGAGTAGTGATACTATCCATCCGCGTTTGGATAGGTCTGTATAGGCTGTCATAAACGGTTACGAGCCACTTGTTGGCAACACGCAGGTTGCCATCCTGCGTCATTACAGGCAAATCATTTGTATTATACACCGTATACACAGGAGCAGCACCCGGCACCTGTTTCATATACATCCTGTTATGGCTGTCGTATTCGTAACAGAAACATTGTTCCGCTAATATAGTAGAGGTCATAGACCAACCCGAAGCATCTAAAGCGGCGACCCCATTGGGTTGTATCACTGCTCTTAAATTGCCGATATCATCATAAATGTAATAAGTGCATAGCCAACCACTGTAGCCACTGCCAGTGCCGGCATCTGTTGCTGTAAGTTGTACTTTTTTAAGAATGGTCTCGTCGTTTTTATCTTTGAACTCAATAACCTGATGCCCTGCTTCATCAGTTGTAATAGTCTTGAATAACTGACCTGCGCCATAATTGCTGGTAGGTGAAGTGGAATAAGTGCTAAAGGTTCCGGGTGTAGTGCTGACAGCTACTGTCCATATTTTCACGGAATCAAGCGCTGTATTAGCAAAGTATGCCGTAGTTATAGTGTGCCCGCCGCCGACAACCCATGTTTGCCCTGGAGCGCCTTGTTCAAGGACACGGTTGGTGGAAGCGGCTTCATAATGGATTTGGCTAAAAGGATTAGTGGGTATGATCGCTATGGAAAAATCAGGATGCGACTGGTAAAAGCTATACTGGTCGCTGGAAGTATATCCGGTTGAGCTCAACGCATTTGTTCTGAAGGAGCCAGTTGCACCGGAAGCGGAGTAAGGTAGATAGTTTTTATCCTGCCTGCCTACAGAATCGTAGCCTACCGGGGTTATGATATCATAACTGTTCGGAGACGCTTGTATGGCAATGTTTTGGTCATTGCGCCCAAGCCCGTCAAAATAAGCAACCTGTGCTCTCACATTCGCGCTGGTAAGGCTGTTAATGAGCGCCAGGGAATTAACGCCTCCGATCAAGACGTCCCGCGTCAATATATAGTTTTGGTTAAGATTTGGCGTGCTCCCCGATATTGCCAGTGGGTTTACATTGACAGTAAGCGTATTACTATAAGCCGTTTTATTGACAGAGCTCACGACTCTTCTGTAATAAATTACGGAGCTTGTTAAGTCGCCTGGAGTATAGTTTGCTACTGTCGCGCCTGAGATATTATTCCAGTGGATACTATCTGTTGAGGATTGCCATTGGTAAGTGTAATTGCCCTGTCCTCCCGAAGCTGCGGAAATAGCCAATTGCCCCGGAGAAGTATTATAGCTAATAGTCATGCCGGATGGTGAGAAGCTACCTGCGTTTAATTGATTATATATCGTTATTGTCACAGTAGGGCCGGGTGAGCCTGTAGGCCCGTAAGTATATACCTGCATAGAAGGATAACAACTCGGTGTTACTACAACCGTTACTGAAGTCTGTTGGGAATTATTATATGTAATATTCCCGCAACTGATATACCAGGCAATTATTGATGGCATAGGCGTGCAATGCCCCGAGAGTGTAATAGTATCTCCCACATAAGCGAAGCCTGGTCCTGCCGCTATGCAGCTATACCCACCACCTCCGATAGAGGCGGGTATAGCTTGCATTTTAGTTG
>DATMTU010000084.1:0-1660 GCA_035564035.1 Dongiaceae bacterium | reverse complement strand
GTTTAATAAAGTTGGTGACTGCTCGTTCTTTAATGTCGGCTTCCAAGAAGCCACTCACTAACTAAGGTCCCTATTAAATGATTTTTCAAAAACAGACTTACCATTTTTAATTAATCGAACCGTAATCATTGATTTGTTTGGTGGCTGTAGAAATTCCATGTCGTCATATGGTGCTGACCTCTGAATTTCAAGCAATTTCGCTTGGAGCTTGATTTTGTGGTTGTCGAGAGCTTTTCCAATGGTCCGGCTGAGCCAGTATAGGAATAAGATGGCGACGAACGGTGACAGAAATCCTGCCGTGATTTGTAATGCGATTAAAAATGCGTTCATGGTTTTGGGCTCGATATCTTTCTCGCTAGGTTTCGTGCCCAGCGTCTAGCTTCATATTCTTGCGCCTTTGGCGTGTTGGCCGGAATTCGCAGTACAACTACCTTCCGGCCATAATCGCCACTTTCAACGTGCGGAACTAAAGGCTTATGCCTAGAGGTCATCAGGGATTTCGATGTCATCGTCATCCTCTGGTACGGCTACCTCTTCACCACCACCCATAGCGTCAGCAACCTTATCGACATCGGATTTTGGAGCTTCGTCGTCGTCGAGCTGGAATTCATAGTGCCAGAAATCAACGTACTTAGTGGTCGAGTATTTACCCTGTGGGTCGGCAACTGCGAAGCCTTCTTTGCCAATCAGCTTTTCAGCAATAAGCTTGAGAATCACCTTTTTAGTAAGCTCGAGGTCGCCCATTTCGCTCGCTTTGGTGAGAAGTTTTTTAACGGATTCACGAATTGAATCTTTGCGGTCTTCACTCGCATTGTGGACCAACGCACCAGCAATCTTTGTAACTGCCATCTTAGCGCCACCTTCACTGTGAAACCACAGTGTCGCCTCACCGAGTTCGCCGTTGGCACCCTCGACAGACAATTTAATGATGCTACGGTCCTTTGCGTCGGTTTCATCCTCAGCAAGCAAAATCTTTACTGGGTGCGTGCCACGAGTGAATCCGCTGTTGTTTTCGTAAGAGCCAATCTTATCAAAAACGTCGTCCAAAAATCCCTTTTCAGCCATTATTTTTTAGTCCCTTTCTTTGGCGCAAAATACGCCCTAATTTGTTTATCTACCTCTTTGAGGTCATTTGGCACAGTGTCACCGTCAAACATCGGCTTGTCACCAAATACTGGTGATTTAATGCCGGTGCCATCAGATTTCACTTCAAAGACGAATTCCCCAATATCAACACTGGCCTTGAGCACAATGTTGGTGAAGCCCTCGGGCGGAGTAAGGCCCTCGCTGGTCGCCTTGCCTGCCGTCTTCATTCGGCTCACACCTTCAATATCGGCATCGAGGTGGGCCATAACGTAAATGTTTTGGTCAGTTTTCTTCTTGGTGATGTTTTCCAACAGGGTGAAAAAGTCGTCTTTCATCTCATTGAAAATGGCAAAGCTGTTTTTCGGGTTCTTATCCTTGCCCCGCTTATAGTCTTTTGCCCACAAGAAATTGGTGTCATCAATAACCACAACTGGCTTCGTTGATTTTTGCACGAGTGTATCGGCTTCCTTCATCGATTCGATTGTGTGGGTCTTGAATTCAGGGACAAATGGCAATTCCTTACCACTGGCGGTGAAATATGTAATTTCGCCATCCTTGAAATTGCGTAGGCTGG
>DATMTU010000083.1:0-5999 GCA_035564035.1 Dongiaceae bacterium | reverse complement strand
AAAAACCGCTTTAATGGGTCAAACTTACGTGGCTCGAGTTCAGTTGAGTATTTATCAAATAAATCGAGGTGGTAATTTAACAATTCGAACAATTCTTCACGTGTTGGCGTATCGTCGCGTTCGATAAAAGCGTACGGGTCGTGGAAAATACCGCGGCCAATCATCAACCCATCAACGCCGTATTGTTCGGCAAGTTCCAGGCCGTGCTTGCGGTCGCGAATATCGCCGTTAATGGTCAAAAGTGTCTGCGGGGCGATGTCGTCGCGTAGCTTTTTAATGTCAGCGATTAATTCGTAGTGGGCATCGACTTTACTCATCTCTTTGCGAGTACGCAAGTGGATAGTGAGGTTGACAACGTCTTGCTTGAGAATGTGCGTGAGCCAATCGTGCCACTCGTCGGGATGTACATCGCCGAGGCGAGTTTTGACGCTCACCGGTAGGCCGGCTTCTTTGGTGGCAGCAATAATTTCGGCAGCCAGTTCAGGTGTTCGAATGAGGCCGCTGCCTCCCCCGCCTTTCACGACAGACTTATCGGGGCAGCCCATGTTAATGTCGATTCCCTTAAAGCCAAGTTCTTTTAGCCTCTGCGCCATTTGGCGAAAGTGGTCAGGGTTGGAGCCCCAAATTTGGGCGACCATTGGGTGTTCATCGTCGGTGAACGCCAAGCGCCCACGGGTGCTATGGATACCCTTCGGGCTGCAAAAGCTGTCTGAATTCGTAAACTCAGTGAAGAAAATATCAGGCCGGCCGGCTTTGGCAACGACATGGCGAAAGACAACATCAGTCACGGCCTCCATGGGGGCCAAGATGAAGAAAGGTTTCGGGAGGTCGTTCCAAAAACTGCTCATTGTATTATTATCTCATACCTTGTTTTTACAAAATAAAACGCTCAACTTGGGCCACAAAGTTTATGATTATTTCATAATTTTATGGTTCAGGTTGAGCGGACAAGAGATAGTGTTTCCCGAGTGGGCCGCCAGAAAATCTAGCAGCCCACTCGAAGGGTGTCAACGGGACATCTCGCGAGTGTAGGCGTCTTGCGCCTTCTCGTAGTTCCGCCGCGCTTCGTCGACGGCTCGTCGGGTGCTTCCGTTGGCGTACTCGGTACCCATCGGGGTGCCGATCTGCGCACGTCCGCACTCGGTATGGCGCGCTTCGGCTCTGCTGAGAGCCGAAGCGGCCTTATCGAGGAGCTCTTTCTGCGTTCCACCAGCCACTGTATCACCTCCCCAGGTGAATTCGAGTTGAATAGGATTCGGTAAAGCTTTGGACGAGGGGCCCTCGCCGCGTGAGA
Source organism: Dongiaceae bacterium (assembly GCA_035564035.1). Lineage (GTDB taxonomy): Bacteria > Patescibacteriota > Saccharimonadia > Saccharimonadales > Saccharimonadaceae > Microsaccharimonas. Next base: position 4,705 of record DATMTU010000083.1, on the reverse strand, counting down.
GCCGGGACATTATCGTCCGATTCGGTTCACGTAGCGAGGAGCGCCCTCGTTGCATTGCTCATCACCACGCCATTGCGGTGATGCTTCCGACTCCCAGCGCCTCTAGTAGCTGGATTCCGGGTCTGAGGTGGCCCACCAACGGCCGATGGGGGGTATCGCCGTTGGTGGGCCGGTTCCGTGCTCTGTGGCCTGGGGAAACCCGAGCACGGAACATTTTCGCACTATCTCTTGTCAATGGACAGACAGAGAGCTGCGGCACGTAGCCACCTTTTTTCGCCTCTTCTCATAAGAGAAGCCGCACACAAGAGATACCCAAGTGTCGCAGCTCAATCTATCTATGGTCCTATTATATCGCTTTTAGACAATTCCGTCAATGAGGTCTTGCTCGAAGGCGAGAATCCCCTTTAGGTCGGAAGAGTAAGCGCTTGTGTCGGGCAGCTCAAGGGCTATGATGTGTTTCCAGACAGCCTCAATCAATTGACGGGTACGCGTATCATCACTGCCATCAAGCTCAAGTGGTAAGACGATTGATTCGCCAGCCGGTGTCGGCTCAATAAAGGCAAGATGACCTTTCGTGACCTGGTAACGACTATATAAGCTGGATGCTTCAGCCAAAAGTTTATAAAACAAAAGCTGCTGGCGGTACTTGTGGAGTTTAATTTTTGTTGCGTCGCTGCCCTTATCCCAAGCCAGCGCCGGCTTACCGGTTTTATAGTCAGTTACCCAGATTGTTCGATCATCTTCGTTGATGTTAATAACGTCCAATGAACCCGTTAGACGAGCCTCACCAAGTCGGACGTCTTGCCCGCCAAACCCAACTTCGGCTTTTTGGGTCGGTGTAACGACAGCGGCACCAGAAGTAAGGAAGGTAGTAAGATGGTCACTCCCCTGTTGCAAATAGTGTTGGAAGTCATGCTCGCTTAAACGTTGTTTGGTCAGGTTGACTTCGAAATCATGCAATGTATCTTCGAGCGGCTTTAACTCGCCGGTTGCCAAAAGATGGGTGTGAGCTTGTTGCATGGTGTCATGAACGGCGGTTCCGTAAGCTGCGGCCGGGTGCTTGGCGCTTGGGAAATGGAGCAAATTATTTAACAGAAAAGCCTGGGGGCCGCCACGGGTCACGTCAAGAAATGCGTTCAGCGATGTCGCACTGAGCTTAAAATGTTCAAGCTGGGGCGCCAGTAGTTCTTTCATGGCTAGCGTCGGTTCGGTATGTGGTTGGTACCAGGCGAGCTGGGCGGTGTAGGTTTCTTGTGCAATCGTTTGCTCGGCTTGTTCGACAACTGGAGCTTCGACGGCAACTAAAAAGTCGGCTTTCAGAGTTTGCTTGTCGGCATCATTGGTGTCGCTATACGTAATGATTAATTCGTTACGCGCACGGGTCATCGCGACGTAAAATAACCGTAATCGTTCATCGGCGCTATTTCCGGCTGGGGCGAGCGGAAGGTTTTCAGGGTAGCTAATCGAACGGCTGACCGTACGGGCACTGTGTCCCCAAATGCTATCGACACCATTAAAGACATACACGGTATCGAACTCGAGCCCCTTTGACTTGTGCGCTGTTAAAAGCTGAACAGCCGGTACGTCACTGGCAAGCGAATAGCGCGTTGCGGCAATGCCGATATCGAGCCGGCGGTGAAGATCAATAAAATGGAGCAGTTCCTTAAGCGATAACGTAACACCAGGGCGATATTCACGCAGTTTAGTGCGAATAGTGCGGAGTGCATTCAAACATTCCAAATAGGCGCTCGGGTTATCTTGCAGTACTTCGGGTGAAAAGTAATAGGTAAAGAACGGGCTTAATTGCGTTTCGTCCTCGTTCATGCCAATAAGCGCATCAACCATTGGCTCGAGTGGTGTTGTGGCGACTTCCTGAGCGCGTGCAATCAGCCAGGCGTGGATGGGCGCAAACTCGGGTGTTGTCGCCATAACTTCCATCCAGAATTGGTGCTCGCGGTGCGCGGTGAGGCTTAATTTCCAAAGCGCTTCAGGGGCAATTCCCCATGCTGGGTGTGATAGTAATTCCGGCAGCGCCGCTTCAACGACTTGGTGGTTGCCTTCGCTGAGCGCAACGATCACTTTTGCAAGTTGTTCAAGTGCCTGAATTGGCGGGCTATCAAGCACGCTTTCCTCCCGCTCATACCGCACGGCAATATCAGCCGCGCCAAAGTAGGGCAGCAGGCTTTGAATATCAGCGTGACGACGGGCTAATACGGCGATTGAGGAAGGCGCTGTGCCTTTTTTGATTGTTTGGGCGATGCCGTCGACGATCGCTTGGCGCTCATCGTTAATTGTTGGAGTATGCCATAGTGACACACTCCCCTGCCCTGTACGCTGGGCGGTGAGTTGTTTGTCGAGCTCGGGAATACGCAATTCAAGCCGGTCGGTACCTTGGGCAATAACAGTGCGCGAGGCTGCCAAAATGGCTGCTTCGGAACGATAATTTTCGGTGAGTACCACAAGTTTTCGTGTCGGATACGTGTCGGAAAAACTTAAAATATTGCTTACATCAGCACCCTGGAAGCCGTAAATCGCCTGGTCATCGTCGCCGACAACTAAAATATTTGGGGCACCTTCGTTGACTGGGTTATCGGTAAGAGCGTGCAAAATACGCAGCTGCGCCAAGTTAGTGTCCTGGAACTCGTCAACCATAATATACAAGTATTGTTCTTGCAGGTTAAAGCGTAGGTCGGGCTGGGTTTCGATAGCATGGACTGCCTGCATAATCATGTCATCAAAATCGTAGAGGCTTTGGGCTTGCATGCGGGCAAGGTACTCAAAGTAGATGCTTGCCAGGGCGCGTAATTTCACCAGGCGTTTGCGGTCCTTGAGCACCAATTCTTTGTGCTCGTTTCGTTCGAGCCATTGTGATTTCCAGGCGCTGATTGGCTTGGTTGGGTGCACCGTTTCGGTTTCATCAAGCATCGCCCGGAGTGATTCGGTAATGACTTTTACGAGAGGTGTTACTTCGTATAATGGTTCGACTTGTGCAGCTTGCTGCTCGAGTGTTTCGAGTACTTTTGCAAGTTTGGCGGCAGTCGTTTTGCTTACCCGTTCGGCAAGGATTGGTTGGAGTAATGGCTCGGCAAAATCGAGGGCGGCTTCGTTTTGGTCGATGACCGCACGCAGCTCGGCGTCGGTTAAGGCACTGTTTCGCTTGAGTTCGGAAATAATCCGGCTCGTATCGTTAAGGTAAGTAAACTCGCCATTCATCGTGCTAGTGAGCACATTGCCGTGGTCGAGTTCTTCAAAAATAGAACGTAGCACCTCGTATTGCTTTAATTCGTCGGCCGGCTCAAACTGCGCGTTATTGTAGAAATATTCGCGATTATGGCTCATCACGTCGCTCCCGAAGCTGTGGAAGGTGTGGATGGCCACCTTGTAGGCGTCTTTACCGATAATACCAACCAGGCGTTCGCGCATGGCTGCCTGGCCACTTTCGGTAAAGGTTAAACAGAGGATATTTTCCGGCAGGGTGTCGGTTTTTTGCAGAATATTGGCAATACGCACACTTAAAAGCTCGGTCTTTCCCGTGCCTGGCCCGGCAACAACCATAACGGGCCCGTCAATAGTATCGACGGCCTGTTTTTGGGCAGCGTTAAGGGCTTTGTAACGGGAGTCGAACGTCATTGCTTTATTATATCACTAGGGGCGCGATGAGAGGCCGGGCGCTGTAATTCGAACATACCACGGCTTTTTCATCATGAGCAAGAAAGTCCGCTCTTTTCCGTCAAGTTTTATCAGGTGAGTGTGTTGGTGGGCAACACTGCGGTTCGTCGAATCAACTGATCGAGCGTATAAATTATACCCTGCGGATTCATACCTATCGACGAGTTTGATATATTCCAACGCGGCTTTTTCACCTAAATCGCCCAACTTGCTTGTATGCTGCTTTGGTACGATCATAAGATGTTCGACGACACCCTGGCTATCCCACAGCGAATATGGGGTGCGGTTGCGGATAACCTTTAGATGAGCCGTTTCATGGACATATTGAGGGTGTCCCGCGTTAATGGTGCAAAATGGACAAGTATCACTTACTTCTTGTTTTCTCTGTTTTTGGTATGATCGTTCTTCTTTTGTTGATCGAGGTGCGGTCATGGCTTACCTGTGCGATACGATAAAGTTTTTAAGTGATGGTGTGCATTCGTCGGGTGAAATATCATCAAGGTTTGCCCAAAATACTTCTGGTGTTTCTGGCGAAGTTGCCGGCACTTCGTTGCCAGTAACTTTTCCCTTAAAGAAAAGGTAGAGCTTTGCCGTATCTTTGACTATTGCGCTTGATTCCATCCACTCGGTGATAGCAATATCAATATCGGTTTCTTCTTTCACTTCTCGAATTAATGTGTGTTCGACGGTATCATTTTGTAGGCCGCTTTGCTCATCAACTTCCGTCGTGCCGCCGGGAATCGCTAGCATGCCAGGAAAGCTTTCTTCATCGAGCGAGCGACGAATAACAAGCAGTTGCCCTTGATTATTAAATATGAACCCGCTCACAATAACTTTAAAAGCTGTTATCACAATAGTTTCTCCTTATTTTAATAATAGCCAATAGCGAAGCTGTTTGCGACATATTGCCGTAAATTGTTCAGGGTCGAGGCTGTACTTATTTGCGATATGATGCAATTTATGTGGTCGACGAGGATTTCGTACCTCGTGTAGCGGCTGTTTTGCCCCAAGCTTTTGCCCTGCTCGCCGGAAAAAC
>DATMTU010000082.1:0-1768 GCA_035564035.1 Dongiaceae bacterium | reverse complement strand
CTTCAGGTCGTTGGTACAATAAATGCTAACCATGCACTTTTGGCGGAGCAGGCCGGCTTTAAAGCCATTTATCTTTCAGGCGGCGGTGTTGCCGCTGGTTCTTTAGGAATTCCGGATTTAGGCATTACTACATTACAGGATGTTTTGATTGATGCGGACCGGATTACGAATGTCTGCCCCCTACCGCTGATGGTTGATATTGATACGGGGTTTGGAGCTTCTGCGTTTAATGTGGCTAGAACAATTAAGTCCTTGATTAAAGTTGGAGCTGCTGCTGTACATATAGAAGATCAAGTTGGCGCTAAACGATGCGGACACAGGCCTGGCAAGGAATTGGTTGCACAGTCTGAAATGGTTGACCGGTTGAAAGCTGCGGTAGATGCACGTATAGATGAAAACTTTGTTATTGGCGCACGTACAGATGCATTAGCTTCTGAAGGGCTTGACCGTGCACTAGAGCGAGCTATAGCTTATAAAGAAGCAGGGGCTGATTTCATTTTTGCAGAAGCGGTGAAAAACATAGAAGAATACACAAAGTTTAGTGAAGTAACGGGCTTACCGATCCTTGCCAATATTACAGAATTTGGACAGACGCCTATTTACTCCGTGGAGCAATTAAGGCGGGCAAATGTGTCCATTGTGCTGTATCCTTTGTCCGCATTTCGGGCTGCCAACAAGGCTGCAAAGAATGTATACCAACATATACGTGAAGATGGAAGCCAATTAGAAGTAATCCCCGCTATGCAGACAAGGGAAGAATTGTACAACAGCATTGATTATTACGACTATGAAACCAGGTTAGATCAATTATTCAATAAAGCTAAAAAATAGAAAATGGAAGATCCTTCACCGATAGCATTTAAACCCAAAAAAAGTGTCGCTCTATCAGGTGTCGCAGCTGGCAATACGGCCTTGAGTACGGTTGGACAGAGCGGGAATGACCTCCATTACAGAGGATATGATATATTGGAATTGGCTGATCAAGCAAGTTTTGAAGAAATAGCCTATCTGTTGGTTTATGGTAACTTACCTTCAAAATTACAATTGAAGTCTTATGAGTCTGGTCTGATTGTTTTGCGTAGTCTTCCTAATATTGCTAAGAATGTTCTAAAAGAATTGCCTTCTACTTCGCACCCGATGGACGTATTGCGCACTTACGTTTCTGTTATGGGAGCTGTTCAGCCAGAAAAGGAAAGTCATCCTTTGGCCGGCGCACGCGCGATTGCGGATCGCTTGATGTCTTCGATGGGATCTGCTCTTTTGTACTGGTTTCATTTTAGTCAAAATGGACGTGAAATAAATGTAGAAACTTCCGAAACAACACTCGGTGGCCATTTTCTGCATTTGTTACATGGTGCACCGGCGCCAAAATCATGGATACATGCAATGCAGGTATCTATGAATCTCTATGCTGAACACGAGTTTAATGCATCGACATTTACTGCTAGGGTTATTGCGGGGACAGGCTCCGATTTATATGCCAGTATTGTTGGTGCGATTGGCGCGTTGCGTGGCCCTAAACATGGAGGCGCTAATGAAGTGGCATATGAAATACAAGCCCGCTATACACATGCAGATGAAGCTGAAGCAGATATCCGTAGACGACTGGCAAGCAAAGAAGTGATTATTGGCTTTGGGCATCCCGTGTATACTATCGCTGATCCACGCAATCAGGTGATCAAACAAGTTGCAAAGAAGTTATCTGAACAGGCAGGTGACATGACCTTGTTCTCTATTGCTGAAAGAGTGGAAACTATAATGTGGGAAG
>DATMTU010000081.1:0-3404 GCA_035564035.1 Dongiaceae bacterium | reverse complement strand
CTACCTCATGCAAAGAGTTGACTCATTGGAAAAGACTCTGATGCTGGGAGGGATTGGGGGCAGGAGGAGACAGAGGATGAGATGGCTGGATGGCATCACTGACTCCATGGATGTGAGTCTGAGTGAACTCCGGGAGTTGGTGATGGATAGGGAGGGCTAGTGTGCTGCGATTCATGGGGTCGCAAAGAGTCGGACACGACTGAGCGACTGAACTGAACTGAACTGAACTGAGTTAGTCTATAGGGTCACACAGAGTCGGACACGACTGAAGCGACTTAGCAGCAGTAGCAGCAACAGCTAAGGCTATTTCATCTAGTCTTCAGACTTGAAACTTCAGCTGTATACTCATCTCCCATGTTTGTACATCTAGTCCTAACCTCACACTCCCCCACCCCACCCCCATCCCGGCCACCACCGAGGGGGGCCCGGGGAGGGATGGCTGTCTCAGCCCCGGTTCTGAGATGTCACTTGTGAAACCGCTCTAGGCCGAGATGCCAGATGGCCGCCCTGCCGCTTGGTGTCCGTCTCCATCACCCATGCCCGAAAGGCACGTGAGATCACGGACAGCACATCAGATCAGATCAGATCAGATCAGTCGCTCAGTCGTGTCCGACTCTTGGCGACCCCATGAAGCGCGGCACGCCAGGCCTCCCTGTCCATCACCAACTCCCGGAGTTCACTGAGACTCACGTCCATGGAGTCAGTGATGCCATCCAGCCATCTCCTCCTCTGTCGTCCCCTTCTCCTCCTGCCCCCGATCCCTCCCAGCATCAGAGTCTTTTCCAATGAGTCAACTCTTCGCGTGAGGTGGCCAAAGGACTGGAGTTTCAGCTTTCGCATCAGTCCTTCCGAAGAAATCCCTGGGTTGGTCGCCTTCAGAATGGACTGGTTGGATCTCCTTGCGGTCCAAGGGACCCTCAGGAGTCTTCTCCAACACCACCATTCTCTCAAAAGCATCCATTCTTTCGGCGCTCAGCCTTCTTCACGGTCCAACGCTCACATCCATACATGACCACAGGAAAAACCGTAGCCTTGACTGGACGAACCTTTGTTGGCAAAGGAATGTCTCTGCTTTGGAATATGCTATCTAGGTGGGTCATCACTTTCCTTCCAAGGAGTAAGCGTCTTTTAAGTTCATGGCTGCAGTCACCATCTGCAGTGATGTTGGAGCCCAGAAAAATAAAGTCTGACACCGTGTCCACTGGTTCCCCATCTATTTCCCATGAAGCGATGGGACCGGATGCCGTGATCTTCGTTTTCTGAATGTGGAGCTTTAAGCCCACTTTTTCACTCTCCTCTTTCACTGTCATCAAGAGGCTCTTGAGTTCCTCTTCACTTTCTGCCATGAGGGTGGTGTCATCTGCACATCTGAGGTGATTGATAGTTCTCCCGGCAATCTTGGTTCCAGCGTGTGTGTCTTCCAGTCCAGCGTTTCTCATGATGTTCTCTGCGTATACGTTACATACACAGGGTGACGATAGACAGCCTTGACGAGCTCCTTTTCCTATTTGGAACCAGTCTGTGGTTCCATGTCCAGTTCGAACTGTTGCTTCCTGACCTGCGTACAGATTTCTCAAGAGGCAGGTCAGGTGGTCTGGTATTCCCATCTCTTCCAGAATTTTCCACAGTTTACTGTGATCCACACCGTCAAAGGCTTTGGCATAGTCAAGAAAGCAGAAATAGATGCTTTTCTGGAACTCTCTTGCTTTTTCCATGATCCAGCGGAGGTTGGCAATCGGATCTCTGGTTCCTCTGCCTTTTCGAAAACCAGCTTGAACATCAGGAAGTTCACGGTGCACATATTGCTGAAGCCTGGCTTGGAGAATTTTGAGCATGACTCTACTAGCGTGTGAGATGAGTGCAAGTGTGCGGTCGTGTGAGCATTCTTTGGCATTGCCTTTCTTTGGGATCGGAATGAAAACGGACCTTTTCCAGTCCCGTGGCCACTGCTGAGTTTTCCAAATGTGCTGGCATATTGAGTGCAGCACTTTCACCGCATCGTCTTTCAGGATTTGGAAGAGCTCCACTGGCATTCCATCACCTCCACTAGCTTTGTTCGTAGTGATGCTTTCTAAGGCCCACTTGACTTCACATTCCAGGATGTCTGGCTCTAGGTCAGGGATCACACCATCGTGATTATCTGGGTCGTGAGGATCGTTTTTGTAAGGTTCTTCTGTGTATTCTTGCCATCTCTTCTGAATATCTTCTGCTTCTGTTGGGTCCATACCATTTCTGTCCTGTATCGAGCCCATCTTTGCATGAAATGTTCCTTTGGTATCTCTGAGTTTCTGGAAGAGATCCCTAGTCTATCCCATTCTGTGCTTTTCCTCTATGTCTTTGCATTGATCGCTGAAGAAGGCTTTCTTATCTCTTCTTGCTATTCTTTGGAACTCTGCATTCAGATGTGTGTATCTTTCCTTTTCTCCTCTGTTTTCGCTTCTCTTCTCCTCACAGCTATGTGTAAGGCCTCCCCAGACAGCCATTTTGGTTTGTGGCATTTCTTTTCCATGGGGATGGTCTTGATCCCTGTCTCCTGTTCAATGTCACGAACCTCATTCCACAGTTCACACGGACAGCACGTAGCGCGCCCAGAACACACAACAGGATCCTCCTGAACCCAGAACGGCGATTGTTATGGATCCACGTGGAGGGCGTCGATATCCCCACCTGATGCGTGAATAGGAGTCACACAGACTCGATGGGTTTGAGCTTGGATGGGGTGCCCTATCCGGAGAGATCACGTGGGTCAGAAAGCACACACGGAACAGAGCAAAACCAAAGACCACAGCCAAGTCGAGGGAGGGCTGAACCCGAGGACCTCACCGGTCCCGTGGCATCACGTGCCGTACACGGCCTCTCTCGATGGCCGAGAGGGACGTGGAATGTATGTGTCCCCGTATTGGTGTGTCGTGCCCGAAACCACGCCACGGAGAGGGATCGTGTCTGATGCTCATCATCGCTCAAAAGATACATACACCGGGTCTCTTTAGAAAACGATGGAAGGATATCTTTGCATGCCAAAGGGTGTGACGTGGGAAAGACACATCCAAGTGGAATCAGCGTGGCCGAGAGAGCTCCCCCAAATAGAGAGGGGAGGCCATCGAGGAAGAGGTCCGTGTGTCTCAGTCTGGATGGAATGTCCACTTGGAGCACTGACTGGGTCCCAGAGGCCTCCAGATCATCTAAGGAAACAGTGTTCCCGAAATTCAAGATACCTCTCACACCCTCCCCTTTCCCTAAATACCTTGTGACCGTCTACCCTGGAAGAAGAAACATGTCCCTTGTTGCATGACAGCAAATCCTAATTGCCCTCAGCTGGCTTGACAACCTCACGAGGTTCAGCTTTCTAGGCCCCTGACTCTTTCCTGTGGAACATTCCCTGGGTTTTATTGAAATCTGTGTCC
>DATMTU010000080.1:0-1746 GCA_035564035.1 Dongiaceae bacterium | reverse complement strand
GGTCGGAACTTACCCGACAAGGAATTTCGCTACCTTAGGACCGTTATAGTTACGGCCGCCGTTTACCGGGGCTTCAATTCGCAGCTTGCACCACTCCTTTTAACCTTCCGGCACCGGGCAGGCGTCAGACCCTATACGTCGCTTTACAGCTTCGCAGAGCCCTGTGTTTTTGATAAACAGTCGCTACCCCCTAGCCTGTGCCACTCAGTTCTACTTGCGTAGAGTGAGTCACGCTTATCCCGAAGTTACGCGTGTAATTTGCCGAGTTCCTTCAGCATAGTTCTCTCAAGCGCCTTGGTATACTCTACCTGACCACCTGTGTCGGTTTCGGGTACAGTCTCTGTATGAGTTATTTCCAGGGACACGTTCCCTGCAAGGACAATCCAATAAGCCCTCACAAGTTACCGCATCCGTCACTTCATACTGGCCCAGGAATATTTACCTGGTTCCCATCGACTACGCCTTTCGGCCTCGCCTTAGGGGCTGGCTAACCCTACGCAGATTAGCTTTACGTAGGAACCCTTGGTCTTTCGGCGAGAGTGTCTCTCACACTCTTTATCGCTACTCATGTCAGCATTCTCACTTCCGATACCTCCAGCCAACCTCACGATTGACCTTCACAGGCTTACGGAACGCTCCGCTACCGCTTGCTATGCAAGCCCTGATCTTCGGCACATGGCTTTAGCCCCGTTACATTTTCCGCGCAGGATCGCTTGATCAGTGAGCTGTTACGCTATCTTTAAAGGATGGCTGCTTCTAAGCCAACCTCCTGATTGTCAAAGCAATCCCACATCGTTTCCCACTTAGCCATAATTTGGGGGCCTTAGATGCAGGTTAGGGTTGTTTCCCTTTTCACCATGGACGTTAGCACCCACAGTGTGTCTGCCGAACAGTTCTCTTGGGTATTCGGAGTTTGGTTGAAATTGGTACCGCTCGCGCAGCCCGCATCCATCCAGTGCTCTACCCCCCAAGGAATACATTCGACGCTCTACCTAAATAGATTTCGCGGAGAACCAGCTATGTCTAGGTTTGATTGGCCTTTCACCCCTATCCACAAGTCATCCCAGAATTTTTCAACATTCACGGGTTCGGTCCTCCAGTTAGTGTTACCTAACCTTCAACCTGCTCATGGATAGATCACCTAGTTTCGGGTCGTCATACGTCGAACTTAGCGCCCTATTCAGACTCGCTTTCGCTGCGCCTACACCTAACGGCTTAAGCTTGCTCGACACATGAAGTCGCTGACCCATTATACAAAAGGTACGCCGTCACCCCGCTTGGGGGCTCCGACTGCTTGTAGGCTTCCGATTTCAGGATCTGTTTCACTCCCCTTGTCGGGGTGCTTTTCACCTTTCCCTCACGGTACTTGTTCGCTATCGGTCATTGAGGAGTACTTAGGCTTGGAGGGTGGTCCCCCCATGTTCAGACAGGATTTCACGTGTCCCGCCCTACTCGAGGCTGTCGCTATTTGACGCCTACGGGGCTATCACCCGCTATGGCCGACCTTTCCAGATCGTTCGGCTTTATGTCACGACAGCACTGGCCTGGTCCCGGTTCGCTCGCCACTACTACGGGAGTCTCGGTTGATGTCCTTTCCTCCGGGTACTGAGATGTTTCAGTTCCCCGGGTTTGCTTAATGAACCCTATTTTATTCAGGTCATTATACCTTTGAACGACCTACGAACCAGATCGCCGGCCTCCCTCCCGAAGGAGTTGGACCGGCGATCGCATTCGCAGACCGTAAAG
>DATMTU010000079.1:0-14778 GCA_035564035.1 Dongiaceae bacterium | reverse complement strand
TAGCTGTTACAGCTACGTTGGGGGCACTACCCATCGTAAAGCCGGCACATGCCGCAGTAGGAACAGTAACTGAGTATACCGTTCAACTCCCTTCAACTACACGTCCAGGGTATCTTGCCCTCGGTCCCGATAACAATATCTGGTACACCAACGAATACTCAAGCTCACGCGTTGGCAAGGTGACACCAACTGGGAATTTGACCCAATATTATCCAAATGGGTCGAGCACCTACGGCCAATACGGGATTACTCGAGGATCGGACGGTAATCTATGGTATGCAGATCAGAATACCGCTGGTGTAGGCCGCATAGTCAACATGACGACAAGTGGGACAGTACTCGGCACTTACCCGCTTTCGAGTGGCCACATACCCCTAACCCTAACTTTAGGGTCAGATGGTGCCGTGTGGTTTACAGAGTCAACTAGTACCTTAATTGGAAGAATTACGACTTCAGGTACTATCACGGAGTACTCAGTTCCCGCATCGGGCATATCACCGGCTATAGTTAGTATTACTGCCGGACCCGATGGAAACTTATGGTTTGTTTTAGGAGTTACGGGTAGTAGCAATGGGAAAGTTGGTAAAATTACCACCTCAGGAGTAATTACAACTTACTCAATCTCCACATACAGCGCTGACTTTAAAGATATCACTACTGGACCCGATGGAAATCTGTGGTTTACCGAAGGAGGTTCTGGAAAAATCGGAAAAATAACAACCTCGGGAGCCATCACCGAATACACAGCGCCACATGCACCGGCAGGTATTACAACTGGCTCCGATGGAGCGCTCTGGTATGTCGAAAATGGGAGTAACAATATTGGAAGAATTACAACTTCAGGCGCCATCACGGAGTACCCGGTCTCAGACGCACAAGCGGGATCTCTTGAGCATATTGTCACAGGCCCTGATGGCGCAGTATGGTTCAATAACAGCTACACGAGTGAGATTGGCCGAATCGCCACAGAACTCACCCATCAAACAACCTCCTTTACCTCAACGGCTCCAACTAATGCGGTCATCGATGGCGCCACTTATTCCCCAACCGCTTCAGCAACTTCAGGTCTACCAGTCACAATAACCGTTGATTCTTCATCATCGAGTGTTTGTTCTATCGATGGTTCTGGTGTCGTGAGTTTTCCAGGCTACGGCACATGTACACTCGACGCTAACCAGGCAGGAAATAGCGACTACAGTGCAGCGCCACAAGTACAGCAATCGTTTACAGTACTACCTGTCAATGCGGATACCTCAGTTGCGTTAAGTTGTCCTGCGACCGCTCAAGTTGGTACAGCAGTAACTTGTACCATTACCGCAACCAACAATGGTCCGGCAGCGGCAGAGAATGCCACGCTTACCGCACTCTTCCCTAGTTCACTCACCAATGCCTCGCTGTCGGGTGGTGGAACAATGTCGGGGCAAACAATAACTTGGTCGGTTCCTTCACTCGCCTCAGGTGCTTCAACGACACTTACCTTTAGCGCAACAGCATCAGTGGCTGGTAAAGCTCGGCTTGATGCTTCCCTACTTCAAACAAGCCAGGACCCAGATAATTCGAACAATATCATCGATGCGACAATCGTAATGTCGTAAGGATAAGCTCGGGTTGATCATAAGAAAAATACTCGGCAAATCAGCCGAGTATTTTATTTTCTCAATATCACATTTAGTAAACCGGAATAACCACCGCCGCAAAGTCCCCTGAATAATGCCCTGCTGGCGTGCCACTTGAAATGTTCACAATAGTACTAATCGTAAAATCCGTCTCGCCTGATGCGCTGGTACTTTTAGCAACTGTATCGCCGCTCACATACTTAAAAAGGTTTGGTGATTTGTAATCGTTTGTCACAAACCCGAAACTAGTCGTACTCGACGGCACTTGAACAGGGTCGGCGCCAATGCCTGGGTTAGTATTCGTTGCCAGGTTAATACCAAACTGTTCGGTACCGGGAACTGACTGACTTGGCGTTGTCATGGTCGTTAAAGCGTGGCCATTGTACTTTGGTGCATCACCGATAATCTGCAAAATATACCCGTTACTAAGGTAGCTGCGAATCTTCACTGTCGTTGTTTTACTAGCAGTCCTTTCGGTCGTCAGCACGCCAAGGTCTGACACGCCACTATTCACAATCACATCAAGTGACGGGTCGCTGCTGGTAATTGGGCCGAACTGGGCGGTATGGCTGGTGCCATCGCTCTCGCCGGTTGCTGGGTCGCCAATAGAAGCCTGGGCGCAATATTGGCCCGAACAACTCTGCAGCGATGACCCGCCACCACCGCCAAATTGTGATTGCGTCAGTTGGTAATGGCTGGAGCTTGGGTCGTTGGTTGCAAAAGCCACACTCGCCCCACATAGCGAAACAAGCACTGCCAGCAGTGCCGCCACACGATAGTGCCATCCTCTCCGTTTTTGCATAAGCGCTATATGTATAGTATCACGTCGGTAAGTATAGTAAGCTAGAGATACTGCTTATGGATAGCGATAAAAACACGCCCTCACCAGAGGAAACCAAGCCAGACGAGGAAGCACCAAAAGATGCTGCCACTTCTTCGGCAGATTCGACAGAATCTGGATCTCAGGAAGCGCCGGCTGATGCCCTGAGTAAAACGCCCGATGAGCTTGAAGAGGAAGCGGCCGAAGAAGCCGCTGCCAAAATTGATACCGACAGCGCCCAAGAGACGGCCGATAAAAAATTATCACCGCTGCGCCGCCTTTTCAAAAGGGTCAACATTTACCTGCTGATTTTTATTTTGCTATTGGTCGTGGCCGGCGCGATTGCTATCGTTAATTACTTAAATAGCCAGAAAGCACCAACCCAGCCAAACCTCGCAACCCAAACCCTCAGCCAAGACAGCCTGAAGCAATTAGCCAATACCGATGCCAGCGTTGGGAATACCTCACAAACGCTGACCATCCAGGGGAACGCTATTATTAACGGCCAAACCCTGACCCGCGGGGCCCTCAACGTGGCTGGCAACTTCCAAACCGGCGGCAGCGTCACGGCACCAAACCTGACAATTTCCGGCACGGCCAACCTGGGTTCAACCCAAGTGAACTCGCTGCAAGTTGCCCAAAATACTGCCATCCAAGGGACTACGACCGTCCGTGACCTTAATGTTTCCGGCGCATCCTCATTTAGCGGCGCTATGACTGCCTCGCAAATTACCGTCGCGCGGCTGATTTTAAGCGGCAACGCCACGCTGGAAATCCCTAACCACTTAAGCTTTACCGGGTCATCACCAAGCCGTTCAATTAACTCATCAGTGCTTGGGTCTGGCGGTACGGCATCAATTAACGGCTCTGACACAACCGGCACACTCACTATCAACACGGGCAACAACCCGACCGCTGGCTGTTTTGCGCAAATTACTTTCCAACAGGTTTACACCAACCAACCCCATGTTATTGTGACGCCAATTGGTGGCCCAGCTGGCCTCTTACAGTTCTACGTTAACCGTAGCAGCACCAGCTTTAGTATCTGCAGCAACAATGCAGCAACAGCTAACCAAACCTTTGCGTTTGATTACTTCATCACAAACTAGACGTCCATAAAGACAACGACGCGATCAGCCTTAACGTGCATCAGCGCTCGGTGGATTTTAATCGTCTTTGCGGTCCCGTCGGCAGCTTTAACAAGCAGGTTACAAGGGACAAGCATACACAAGAAATTATGGTGCCGCGGCAACACGTCAAATGGCCCGGTAGCATTAATAGCGCTCACACTAAAAGCATCACCTTCAAAATAGACCTGGAATGGCGCATACACTTTGACGGCCATGGTGGGTTTGCCGGTAGGCATTTGAGCCGCCTGGGGTGCTTGCTCGGGTTCTGGCATTGCTGGAGCCGCTGTTTCGTCCGCCATTATTTCTCTTCTTTATGGTCAGGTTCGGTTGGCTTCTCTTTTTCATCAGCCGGCTTAGCTTCGGCTGGCTCGGCTGGTTTTTGGGCCGCCTCCGCAGGTTTCGCCTCTGGCACTTTAGCCTTTTCTTCTGTCTTGCCAATAATTGCCTCAACGCCATCAAGCGTGTTGTCACGGGTCATGTGCTCACCTGGTACGCCGGTCACTTTCTCCATCACGTTAAAGCGCTGCTTGAAGAACTCAATCAACTGTTTAGCTTTGTTATAGTCCTCACGGTCTTCCGCCGAAAGCTCCGACTCACCAATAATGGCAATAATACCCTTAAGCGATTCGTATTTCTGCAAAATAGCCGTTGCCCGCGTCGCCAGGCTGTAGTGACGCTCGCCGACTACTTCTGGCGTCAGCAAGCTGGACTTTGACGCCAAGATATCGACAGCTGGGCGGATACCTTGCGCTGCCACAGAACGAGACAACACAATAGTCGAGTCCAATTCGTGCTGAATCATCTGCACCGCTGGGTCAGACAAGTCATCGGCCGGCACATAAATGGTTTGCAAGGCAGTAATCGAACCATTTTTATTACTCGCCAGGCGGTCCTGGAAAGTTTTAACGTCCGAAAAGACAGTTGGCTGGTAGCCACCTTCGGCTGGGGTCTGGTCGATAATGGTCGATACCTCGTTACGCGCCTGAATATAGCGGTACATGTTGTCAGCAAACAGTAACACGTCTTTTTTCTGGTCATCACGGAAATATTCAGCTAACGTAATGGCGCTGAGGCCAATTAAACTACGTTGGACCGGGTTTTCATTCATCTGGCCAAAGAACATAGCTGTCGTTTTTAGTAGGTCGTTATCCCCTAATGTTTTGTACAGCTCGTGGCCCTCACGGATGCGTTCACCAATACCGGCAAACATACTAATTGCACCAGACCCTTCGGCCACGTTATTAATAATCTCCATCGTCAGGACGGTCTTACCCACACCGGCACCACCGACGATACCAATTTTGCGGCCTTTCACAAATGGCGTAAAGAAGTCTAATACCTTCAGCCCTGTTTCTAGCACGTCGTCAGAACGGATTTCCAGGCTGGTTTCCTGAAAGGCTGGTGCGAAAATAGGGCGCTTTGGCATTTTATCAAGCGTCGCTTGGTCGAGTTGCGGCTTACCGTCAATTGGCCGGGCCATAGCATCCCACACGCGGCCAATCATCTCGTCGCCAACCGGAATTTCTAGACTCTTCCCACTGCGGAGAACACTGTCGCCTTTTTTAATGCCATAATCGCCACCAATGTTCAAACAGACGGCCGTATCGCCATGCGCCAAGCTGCTTACTAGCAACGGCGATTTTTTCTCGTTATCAACATACAGCATTTCGTTCAGGTCGGGCATATCCTCAACAAACTGCACTTTAATAACCAGCCCCTTCAGGCTGCGTATTGTCCCTTTTTTATATGCAGTTTGCTCGCTCATGATCCCGCCTCCGCTGCGCGTATTTTCTTTAATCCGGCTAAACTTTCCTTCAAACGTGTGTCGACTTGGTTACGTTTGGCGCGGTTGTATTCGGTGTGAAGTTGGGTGGCTGTATCGACCGAACGTTCTTTTGCAGCAGACATTGCTTTGAAACGGCTCGCGACTTGCGCGAGACGGCTATCATAAATAAATTGCGAAATCGTCAGGCGTAAGATAGAGTTCTCTAGGTAAGCAGCCACCTGGTATGAGCTCGGTTCAAAAATATACGTTTTTTCGCTAATCAGTGTATCGTTGATAATATCCAAATCGGCCACGCGGCCTTTGCTTGAAACAACCTCGCTTAGGTCAACATCGCGAATTGCCTGCTCGGACAGCGAAATATAATCTTGGTAAAATATGCGACTTTTGGCGTATTTGCGAATAATATCCATCAGCGGATCAACATTAATGTAGTCTTTTTCGGGTAGTTCAAAGTAGTAGGTGTAGTCGACATGCGACTGCTTCAGCTTGAGCGCACCGTGGTGGCCAATCACCAATACGTCGTTGTTCGTTTCATCGTAGCGGTCAATAAACTTACGGATCAACCGCTGGTCGATGTCACCACTGAGCCCGCCCTTGGCGGTAATCAGAATTAACAATTCTTTATTAATCGGCTTTTCTTCGGCGGTACGGCCAAAGTTAAATAAGGCATCGACGCGAATTTGCTTATAAATGTTCCACACTTCATCGAAAAACTGGTTACTAATCAGCACTTTGTTTTTCGTCTTAGCAATCTGCATACTACTCAGGCTTTCTAGTGCCGACGTCAGACTGACGACCGAGCGAACCGAAGCTTCTTCGGCTTTAATTTCGAGGGGGCGACGCATATTACTTGGCCTCCTTGTCTGCTGGTTTCGCTGGTGCGCTTGCTTCTGCGGCTGCCCTGGCTGCATCATCAGATTGGCGCTTCTTTTCTGCCTCAGCCTTGGCGGCTTTTTCTATGGCAGCTTTTTTCACTTGGTCAATCGTGGTCACTTCGGCTTTTAGTGCGGCAGCTAGTTCATCAAAGTTACCGTTCATATCTTTATCTTCTTTGAACTTGGCCGCGTAGTCGTGGACTTTTGCTTTCAACACCTCAATGTCAATAATTTCTTCCGGGCTACTGCCAAGCACGATGCTCATCAAAAATTGCTGTTCGGCAAAACTATAAATCTCACCAATTGCTTGGTTCATTAACTTAAACAGGACCTTACCTTTATCGTAATCAGCCTGGGCTTGCGGGCTGAGTTCGGTACCGAAGTGGGCGTATTCTTCGGCTGTACGGTAGCCAGCCAGCGTGAGGTTCAGTTTATCGGCCAGCCCTTTTTGGCGTTTGTTTTGCCCCACCCCACCAACACGCGTCACCGACAAAGCCGTACTAACCGCTGGGCGCATGGTGTCTTTAAAGATCTGACCATCTAAAATCCACTGACCATCGGTAATAGACATGATGTTGGTCGGCAGGTAAGCAGTGATATCGCCGCCCGGTGCATAGACAATTGGCAGTAGTGTTTGCGCGGCATGGTTTGATTCGGTTTTACCCCCGCGCTCCAGCAAACTCGAGTGCGTATAGAACATGTCGCCTGGGTACGAGTCACGGCCCGGACTGACCCCAGCGATCAGGGAAATTTCACGGTATGCCTGGGCGTGCGCCGTTAGGTCGTCATAAATCATCAAGGTGTCCATATTGCATTTGTGCCAGAAATATTCACCGTGTGCTGCCCCAACATACGGCACCAGGTAGGTGAGGATGAGCGACTCAAACGAGTTCGTCACCACCACAATCGCCTTTTTCAGGGCATCGTTTTTCTCGAGCATACCAACCAGCTCGGCGACGTCGTGCTGGCGTTTGGCAATCAGCACATAAATAACCGTGATGTCGGTGTTTTTCTGGTTAATCGCCACTTGCGCTGCCAGTGCAGTCTTGCCCACCTTGCTGTCACCCAGCATCGCCATACGTTGCCCGCGGGCTAACGAATACTCGAGGTCAAGGATGGTCACACCTGTTTCCACTGGCGTATCGAGGAGTTCGCGCTCGTAAAGCATTGGCGCCGAGTGGAAGACATCCCACTCTTGGTCTGGGATAATCTCGCCTTTGCCGTCAATCGGTTCACCAAACACGTTAATCACCCGGCCAATGAAGTTCTTGCCAACCGGCGTCATAATATCTGGGGCTTCAATGACACACACATCGCCAATATGCAGCGGCTTAGGGTCAAGTTTCATGACAATCACATAATCTTCAAACACTTCGTGGACATAGCCGCGCGAATCATCACCAAACCGAACCGTGGCGTGTACGTTGGTTGGGTTCAGTCCCTTTACGCTCACCATAAACGAATCAATGCCAATAATCTCACCAACAGGGTTGCCAGCGTTCACTAATTTTTCAAATTGTTTACTGCCTTCCACGAAGCGTCTCCAATTCTTCTACCAGCTTGCCTTGGCCATTCTTCAGCAATGCACGAAGGCTCAAGTCATGGACGTGGTTTGGCGTGCGGAGGTATACCCCAGCAACTAATGCTGGCTGCAACCCCACTTCGATCACCGCTTGTGGGTGGGTTGAGGCACGAAGCCATTGGGCTAGTTGGCGCAAGCTTTCACCATCGGCAGTGACGGCAAACGTCATATGCACAACCGGCGCTTTTTCTTTCAATAAGCGCAGTTCTTTAATAAGCTCGCCGCGAGCTCGCTCATCATCTAAAGAAAGCGCATTTTGCGTTAAGAAATCGGCAAGTTGTTCTGAGGTCGTGGGGTGCGCCTGTTCAGCGGCACCAACATCCTTGCGAACAGCCGCGGTTGTCAGCTCGTTATCGATTCGTTCAACTTCATTCACTAATCGTGAAATATCCGCCTTCGTCACAAGGCTTGCTGGTATCACAAATTCCTGATAAGGCTTGACGGCTTGGTCACTCATAGCTTCATATCATCCGTTATAGCCTCTTTGTTGGCTTCGAGCTGCTTAATGATAGATGGCAGCTGAGCCTTCAAGTCATATTGGTCGCCTAATGCACCGAGCAAATAATGTTCCACAATTTGAGCCATATTGGTTTCGAAAGTTTTGACCATCATTTCCTGTTGGTCAGTGACATTCTTCTGCAACGCCGTGGTGAGTTGGGTGTATTGGTCTTGCAAGGCCTGTGCACTACGGTTCAGCCAATCAACGGCCGTGTCGCCGGCGTCTTTCATGGCAATTAACTGCGCCTTATTATCTTCAAAGGTCGTGTGCAAAATAGCTTGCTGGTCGGCGATGTTTTTTTGCAGCGAGGTCTCGAGGTCTTTGTACTGTTGCTCTAACTTACCCGCACTATCGGTCAGCTTCTGAATGGCCGCATCTTGGGCGTCCTTCATGGTTTTTGTATATTCAGCAACCTGGTCGTCGAGTTGCTTGGTGGCGTAGGTTTTTAAGTCGACATTAATTTGCGAAATCGCGGCGTCGAGCTGTTTGGCGACATGGTCTTTGAGGTCGGTATTAACCTGAACGATAGTCGCTTCAAGGTCTTTCTTGAAGAGCGCGCCATTTTCGTTAATGACTTTTTCAAAATACCATCGGCCATGGTTGCGGAGCTCCTCACGAAAATACTCGTCGAAAAAGTTCTCTTCCTCCGCGAGCTGTTCGTCATGATCCGATTTCTTTGGATCGTGCTGTTTATGTTGAAATAATCCCATGTTTTTCCCACCTATTTTGCTGTCATAGCTTCAGTAGTAAATATACCGCAAAAAGGCCAATAATTAAAATTAATAAGCTGGTTAACACCACTTGGAGCAGCGCCCGGAAAATCGACCGCTTCGACATTGGGTTACGGCCGATAGAAATAACACTGTTACGAATGCCAGCATACAACATGACCAAAGCCGCAATCAGGCTGACGACTGAAATAGCGATACTAAGGTAAATGCGTAGCGGGCTGACTTCTTTATCGGCAATAGCCAGGCCAACACGCTCTAGGAATGGCGGCAGGTTGACCTTAGTCGTGACATCGTTTGGGTTGTGCTTAATATCAATCGTCACCGGGATTGAGCCGAGGGTTACCGTTTTTGTCGTGTTCCCCGAAGTGTCCTTGAGGGTTGAGGTCCCCAAAACAACCCCTTTACCATCAAAGGCCGCTGTTGCTCGCCCGAAGACGGTTTTTTGGTCAGTGCTGGCTTTCATGGCAATGCCATTCAAAGAGGAGAGGGTAACATAATCGCCCACGGCAATGGGGCCACCCTGGGTGCTCACCAGAACATTGTACGTTCCCGCAACCGCCACAAAGACTTCGTTTTGCAAGTTACTACTGGTTGAGGCAATGAGCAGCTGGTTGCGATCCACCGTGACACCATACATATTTGCCAAGTTGGCCTGTGTCCCAATCTTTACTTGGTCAGGGCTGCTCCCGGCGAGTTGAACAATCGTTCCATTATCAAGAGGGGCATCGCTGGCGTAGCCTTGGGCATTCCCACCACCATAATCGGCCGCAGACACAGGCAATACAGCGACAGTTGTCATGCCGACAATCATCGCCAAACATAAGATAGCCCTCGGCATTTTCACTGTTTGTTTACTCCTGTTAAGCCCTCTTTACGTGCTTACGGTTATTATACCATAAGCAAACGGGCAAAATTGGTGCTATTTTTGGGGTCATACGCGCCCTCACGCATTGTTATTTGTAACCTGTTTATGCTAGAATAACGCCAAGCTTTGATGGACCACCACACGTCGTAAGTGAAACAAATATTTTTAACCCCCACAACGGGGGCGAAAATAAAGAAAAACAACAAAAATGAACGTGTGGTGTCACCTCCCCACTATTATTCGGTATCGCCTTTTTTGGCGTCGGGTTCTGCTTATTGCAGGGCTTCTCGTGTCGTGTGTTGCATTAACTACAACGCTATTTTTAGCTAGTGCGCCCACTCACGCCGCTCCCGGCATCAACAAGACGATTAATTTTCAAGGCCGTCTCCTTAACTCAACTGGCGGTATTGTTCCCGATGGCAACTACAACATTCAGTTCAAAATTTACCAAGATGGCGACGGCACTCAGGCTGGCGACACTGGTGGTACCGGCGGAGCCCTGAAGTGGACCGAAAGCTACGTCAACAACGGCGGTACCAGCGGCGTCGAAGTCAAGAACGGCTTCTTCTCGGTTAACCTTGGCTCAGTGAACCCCTTCGGCACCAGCGTTGACTGGAACCAAGATACCCTGTGGCTCTCGATGAACATCGCCGGCTCATCAAGCAGCTGTACAACCTTTGGTACGTCACCTTGTACCGCCGATGGCGAGATGTTGCCAATGAAGCAAATCGCCTCAACCCCTTACGCAATGAACGCCGGCACTGTTGGTGGCAAGACCACCAGCCAACTCTTACAACTTGCCCAAGGTGTCCAAGCCGACGCAAGCACCAATACCAGCAGTATCTTTGTTAATAAAACCGGCACGGGCAACCTCGTCCAACTGCAAAACACTGGGGTCGATATCTTCACCATCAATAGCTCTGGCAATATTACCCTTGGCAACGCTTCGAGCCAGTCAATTTCAGTCGCTACGGCTGGGGCGAGCACCGATGGCCAGCAATTATCCGTCACCGCTGGGGCCGGTGGTAGTGGCACGGGAAATGCCGGTGGTACTTTGGTATTACAAGGCGGTGCAGCTGGCGGCACAAATGGTAACGGCGGCAATGTGACCATTGATACTGGCGCAGCGACCGGAGCAGGTACCGCTGGCACCGTTTCGATTGGTGCAGCTAATGCCGAGGCTGTCTCAATCGGGAACGCCACGACCGACAGCACCGCTATCAGCCTGAACGGCACCACAACCGCCAATGGCGATATTAATGTAGCTAGCCCGAACAAGAGCAGCTCGTTTGGCCTTACCTGGAACGGCGGCAACACCGTCGCAACCCTTAAAAGCACCGGTAACACCATCGACATTCAAGGTGGTGGCGTTAACTTACTCACCGCAACCAACAATAGCGGCCAAGCAAACATCGGCATCGGCAACAACGCTTCCTCCGGCTATGCGCTCGATGTTACCGGTGACGTTAATTCATCAAGCCAATACCGCATTGGCGGCTCAACTATCCTCACCAATACCTCACTCGCCTTTGGCGGCACGACAGCCTCAAGTATTAGTGCGGCCAGCGGCCAAGCCTTAACAATTGGCAGTAGTACAGGCGTGACCATTGATACCAACGGTAGTGCCAGCGCCAGCTTCAACAGCACTAACGTTCAAATCGGCACTAACGCAGGCACCGGCACCCCAGTTCTCTTCACCCTCGACAAAGCATCGTCGGCACCAAGCGTGAACAGCTCACTCCTTGGCAGCATGTACTACGATACTACCCTCGGCAAGTTACAGTGCTACGAAGCCAGCGGCTGGGGAAGTTGTGGCGCCAGCCCAGATAACTTCATCACCTTAAGCCCACAATATAGCAATGCTGTCATGCACGGCTCGGGTACCGGTACAATGACCAATGACTTCTGTTCGAGCGACCTAAACATTAACGACGGCACATCATCACAGCCAACCGTTTGTGGCACCCACGAAGCCTACAACTATTACGACTGGGCCTCGTCACAAACCAGCAGTCAGAGCAAGAGTATCTACGTCACCTATCAATTATCATCAAGCTTCAAGAACTTTGTTGCCGGCTCGACCTCCCTGATGGCACGCACCGACAGTACCGATGGCAGCGTCTCTTACCAGATTTACAAGAACAACAGCACGACCGGCCTCACCGCTTGCGGTTCAAGCGTCTCGGCCTCGACTGGCGCACAGACCAGCTGGCAAAAGGCCACCGCCAGTGGCACCGCCGATCCGTCGACGTGTAGCTTTGCCGCCGGCGATAGTATTGTCGTGAAGATCACGATGGCATCTGCTAATAATGCCAACGCCTACGCGAGTACATTGAGCTTCGCCTACAAGAACCAGTAGCTTAAGGGGCAACCGACCGAATATTCCGGTCATGCTACAATAGGCAAAAGGACAAAGGGGCCGTGAGAGTAATAAAACGAACAAAAAATAAACTTCTTTTTGGTGGCATCGCCGTTGCCATTGTTGCTGTGCTTATTATTGGTGGCGTCCTCCTTCTCAACCATCCGGCATCACCATCACCAGCGTCATCAGCAAAGACGCCTGCTGAACAGCCGCCATTCACCGCAGTACTGCCAAAAGGTAAAACTATCAACCAACTCGGTGGCTGGAACCGCTTGTCGCCGCCCAATAGCGACCCTGTATACGTTTATAACGACACCATCGACGACATCGCCATTACCGTTACCGAACAGCCACTTCCTCAAGCACTACAAACTGATACCGCTACTCAAATTGCCTCCCTTGCCAAAGGCTACAACGCTACCGACCAACTAAAGGCCGGTGACACAACGGTATATATTGGCACTTCGGCCAAAGGCCCTCAATCAGTTATTCTCTCGAAAAGTAACCTTTTAATTTTGATGAAATCGCAGGCAACAATAAATGACTCGGCGTGGTCAACGTACGCCGAGTCATTGCAGTAGTTAATTATTTGTACTATTTATTGTTTGCTTTGTTGTATTGGTCAATCGAGGTAGCAACCTTACCGTCACTCTTGAGGTTCTCGAAGAATAGTACTTGATCCTTACTAATCACCATCTCGTCTTCAGGGCCATGGATCTCGTTACCAAGCTTAATCAGCTGCACATCGGTCGATGCGTCACTGCCGCTTGATTGTTGTGGGTTGTTCGAGCTGCTATTGGCGTTTTTGGTCTGTAGGTAAAATACGTCGGTTAACTTCATATAATTGTCGTTAAATGATTGCAGCTTGCCAAAATACACCTGGCCGTTCGTAAAGAATACCGCCTGGTACTTGCCGCCATCAATCGCACTCGCCGTATTATTGCGCCCGCCGAGCCACCAAAAGAGGCCGCCGACAATGAGTGCTAACACTACAACAGCAATCACAATCGGCAAGACAAAACGCCGATGCGATTTTGATTCTTTTGTCGGACGATGATGCGAAGTAAATGATTGATGCATAGCCTTTGGCTCTTCGTTAATAGGTTGTCGTGGCTCCTCTACCGGTCGGCGCACAGGTTCCGGCCGGCTGGCAGGCCGTCGTTCCGGTGCCGGCTGCGGAACACGAAATGGTCCTCCACCATCCATGTTTATGTCCTACTCCAATTTCCCTTATGTAAACTTGTTGGGTTTATTATAGCATGACGGTTATGGTGGGGATAGTGAGGCACCTATGGTACACTAGGCAGGTAACTTAATAAATCAGCATATCAAGAGTGCAGCGAGAGAACTAGCTCGATGACCTGCCGGCAACCAGTCAGTTTCACTTGAACTTGGCAACGGTGCCCCTTCTAGCCCGCACGGGAAAGATACAGTGGACAACACAGCTCCTTTTTCTTCCGTAGGGCGGAAGATATGCGAAAGGAGTATTTTTTATGCCAACTTTTAAAACAGCAGAGTCTGTCTCACCGAAACACCCCGACAAAATCTGCGATCAGATATCGGACGCTATCCTTGATGCTTACCTATCAAAAGACCCTAAAGCACGCGTGGCAATTGACGTTGCGGGTGGGCACGGTAAAGTGTTTGTGACTGGTGAAGTCAGTTCGAATGCTCAATGGGTTGACATTACACCAATCGTCAAACGCCTCGCTGGTGAGGTTGAGCTTATTCAAAATATTAGCCAGCAAAGCCCTGAAATAGCGCGGGGCGTTGATACGGGCGGCGCGGGCGACCAAGGCATCATGGTAGGGTATGCAACGGCAGAAACACCCGAGTTTTTACCTCTCGAAGTTATCCTGGCCCGAAACCTCAATCAATTCCTTTATAAAATATGGCCGTTTGATGGCAAGACCCAGGTTACTACGCTTGATAAAGAAATTCACACCATTGTCGCGAGCTTTCAAAACGCGAAAAAGGACGAACTCTTAGCAGCCGTCCAGCGCTGGCTTAAAGAGCAAACCATCGCTCAGCAACAGGCTTCGGTAACACTCCACATTAACCCTGCTGGCGACTGGCACGTGGGTGGGTTTGATGCCGACGCAGGGCTGACGGGCCGAAAACTGATTGTTGATAATTACGGACCAACCGTCCCCATTGGCGGCGGTGCGTTTAGTGGTAAAGACGCAACCAAAGTTGACCGCTCGGCTGCATACATGGCCCGAAAGATTGCCATTGACTACCTCAAGAAATTCGAAGCAAATGAGGCATTCGTTTACCTCGCTTACGCCATAGGGTACAACCAACCCGTGCAAGCTACGGCCATTGTTGATGGCGTAGAAAAGCCGATAACAGAATACGACCTCTCACCTCTTGGAATTATCGATTTTCTTCAACTCAGGAGGCCAATTTACGAGGAGACTGCGCGGTATGGGCATTTTGGGCATGGGGAGTTTCAATGGGAGGGCTAAGTTGTAAAATGTAGTTAATGAGTACTCAAACACATAAAATAATC
>DATMTU010000078.1:0-1538 GCA_035564035.1 Dongiaceae bacterium | reverse complement strand
AATGGCGGAAGTCATCAGGGAAAAGCGCCACGTAAGCACTGAAAGCTGTCAAGCAAGAACTAGCGGTAGTTCGCCAGTTCTTTAGGGCGGCTTCGACAAAGCCGCTTGCCACGGTTACTTCCCCGGCACGGCAGGAGCCGTCTCTAGAGGAAGACCTGCCGGAATATTTTTGAGAGTTGAGATCACTTGTGGAGCATCAGTGAACAAGAGCTGCTTCAACGCTGTAGCTGAGGCCGCATCGAGAGGCAGGTTGGCTCCTTTCGCCAACGCAGCCTCATCCAAGTCCTTGAGAACTTCAAACGCTTTTCCGAGCAGGAATTTACCTGCACTATCAACTTCGTCAACAATACCCGCTAGGGAAGGATCTACCACTTTTGTTATCGCAGCCGCCGTATCAATACCTGTCTGAATTTGTGCTTGGTGTTGATCTAAGAAGGTCACACCCTTATCAAACTCTTTAAGAGCTTTGGCAACGAAATGCCCAACTGAATTAAACACTGTCTTAAAGGTCACTTTTTCTTCTTTTCCTTTTCGTAAACTAAATCGCAAGGCAGCGATGTATTTCTGGTCCAGAAGACCACGCGGGTTCGTCCAGTTTTAGGTACTTCGCAGACGCCCACGATCAAATCACCGAAGTCCTTGAATAATCTGTGATCGGTAGGGCTTAGTATCGGAAGATAATCTGGATGGCTGTGAGCAGATCCCAGAACTTCGAGGCCAAGTAATTCCGCCAATTCGTCAATTCGATCAACCTCATCACCACTCACCAAAGTTTCACTACGGGTGGATATCTCCAAATCCGGGTAAACGAACTGCACCACTTCTGCATAGTCGGCAGAATGTCTAAATCCTAAAAGCATCGCCATGATTTCTGTAGGATTTGCCTTGCATTTTTTCCTAAAGTAATCAAGCTGCCCTTTTCTTACCGATACCGTCATCGTATGTTGTCCACCTATACGCCGCGCATATAGCGCATGTGATAGGCCGTATTTGGAATCGTGTCAACAACCCAGTTCGCTAATGCAAGCGCAATCACGGTGTCATCGTGTTTATTGCGTGGCGAGGAATACTGGATCTTCCCGCCTTCTGTGAAGGTGTACTCATACGAGCGAAGTTCATCGAGCATTGGGAGGGTGAAGGGGTTCTCGGGATACGAGATATTCTGCTCCTCGATATTCACCCGCAGTTTGTCGATCAACTGCTGCTTCGCAACGGTGCCTGTCAATTTGTACGGCTCGATGCTAACGCCTGAGAACTGCAAGCGTTCTACAATGGGATCTCCCAATCCCGTACTGTCCATACAGACTCTCGCGTTGTATCGCTTGGCAATCTGCACAATTTTGTGCATCTGCAATTCCCACGAAATCTTATTGAACCGCTCAACGTAAACAACGTGTCGGGCCTGCTGGTCCATGACCACCATCACTGAATAGTCACGCAACCGCGCTAAGTCCACGCCCATCACGTAATGTCGTCCCGGCATCGGAGGAATGAGCAGCGTTCCCCTGATGCAGTCCGATACGCCACGGAAAACACCA
>DATMTU010000077.1:0-39215 GCA_035564035.1 Dongiaceae bacterium | reverse complement strand
AGTTCTGAGAACAATTAAAACTTTATCTGGGGTGAAGATAACATGCGCAGGATTCGTTTGACCGGGGATGTCGATCCGCGTGTCCATCAGACACGTACGTGGGTAGCTAAACAGCGTAGTATCCATGCTCGTGCTTTGCATGAGAAAGTTTCTGCAATGCGAGATGTGGATGAGTACGACGGAGAGACTGCGGTGGAAGTTATCTCTCCTGCGCAAGTTGAAGAGTTTCTTGATCAAGGAAAGGCTTATGGTGAAAGCCATGAAGTGTGTCCGGTGCAAGCTGATCCACGGCGTATCGTGGAGCGCGACATCGAACATCCTCAAGCCTATACTCCATCGTATCAAGAACGGCGCGTCATGTTCAATGGACTCCCGAGGGATGTCATTACTCAGGATCGATCTGGTTTGAAAATCCGGCATAAAACGGGCGCAGAAAGCGTCCGGCTCGGGTTGGATGTCAATCCAGGTCAGTTTGTGGTTCGGGTGTATCGCACCATCGGTAACATGAGCGCCGATTATGACGTCCACGGCATGGCCTTGGATGTCAACGGGGTTTATGACCCTAATTCGGAATTGAAAGACGAACAACACGTGCTCCGTGATACGCTCACAGAGCAGCAGGAAGAACGGAAGCGATGGGGCATTGGTTCTGCAACGACACGACCTGCATGGGCAATGGGTGACAATGCATGGCGTGTCAGCGGCACTTGCATGGAGTATATCTTCACCATGGAAGAGCTCATGCATACTCACTCGATCTATTGTCCCGAACTGGATTTAGTGATTTCGATCGAGGATCAGTTTCATGCTGTACCAATGCATCCTGCCAATATTGGCGGTATGAAACGACTTTTCCTTCAGGGTGATCCGACTGTTCACAACAGCTTGGGTGTACAGCATCGAATCTTCATTGTAGATAATGCCGGTTCCGTCAGGGAACGGTATACCAATATCAACGGTGAAGTGTATCGGCTCATGCCGGTGAAATCGAAGTTGTTAAACGACGGCGCGTGGCTCATTCGCACTGACCCGGTACGGAGTAATCGTAAAGAGCGCTCTAAGATGTCATTCCAGTATGCACCGATTAGTAAGATGGATGAGGTATTCAATCTCTATCTGAATTATGAGGATGCGTATAGCTTGGGTGGTCAGCTGAAGGTGGTGGAGCGGGAGGAGATGCAGTATAAGCTCCAAACCATTCAGTTGAAGCGTGAGCAGACCGTTCGTGAGAACGAATTGACTGTACTCAAGAATGAGCTAGAGCGTGAGAAGATGAACCACCAACGAGAGCAGGAGAACTGGGAGCGTATTCGCAACCAGGAGAGGATTCGTTGGGAGCGGGAACGAGAAGCACATGAACGGCGCATGCTGATCATGAAAGAGAAGTACGAACGTGAGAGTCAGAACCGCAAGGGTTTCCTGGACATCATTAAGGCTATTCCATCGGTGATTACCGGGCTTGGAACCTTGGGTGCTTGTCTACTTGCGTTCCTTTAGTTATCTAACCGTCAGACGAGGTGATAGGACGTGGCCGTCGACAAAACAAAGTTCGCCGTTGTAAGTTCACAGATGAGTCGGTTCAATGACAATGTCTGTAACGGTCTGGCCACGGTGCAGATCCCTGATGCCTTGAAGTATGTCGATCGACTCTTCCAGGCAGCCCAGAAGATCTTCCCACCGGAATTGGTGTACCAGGGGTGGCGGTACATGACGCCCTATGAAGAGTATCGCATTGTGACACAGCGTGGTAGCAGTGGTACCACGACGCTGGAGCTTGCGAAGTCTGATATGTACATGGTGGCGTTTCGTTTCAGCTTCGATGGCCAGCCTTTAGAAGAGAGGCCACTATATCTCCCGTTTGTGGGGCCGGGTGGTACGATTACCATTCGTGGTAGTCGGTTCACGATCAGTCCGCTTTTGACAGACCCGTCGGTATCTGTGGGTGTGGATCACATCTACATTCCGGTGGGTCAAGCCAAGATTACCTATCGTCGTGAGAGCCAGAGCTTTCTGAAGAACGGTCGAGTGGAGATGGGTGATGTGGTATGGGCGAAGATTTATCGCCGGAAGCAGAAGAATTCCCGCCAAGGGGCTCCAGCGATTAAGGCCAATACCTGCCTCATGCATTATCTCCTGGCGAAGTACGGTCTCGTTCGTACCTTCTCCATGATGCGTGGTGTAGATATTCGTGTCGGCGACGACTTGACCATGACAGAGGCGAACTACCCGCCTTCGGAGTGGGCAATCCTAACTAGCACTGGAAACCCTTCCAAGTATCTCAAGGACAAGTTCGCTACCGCTACACGGCTTCGTCTGGCCGTTCGTCATAGCCAGTATGATTTCGTAGTTGCCTCCATGATCGCCGGTGTGTTTTATATCGCCGAGCTTTTCCCTCAACGCCTGTTGGCGGAATATGTGGATGGTAGCCGTGAAGAGTTACGTCTCTGGAGAATCTTCCTTGGGCATCTCATCTTCCCTGCGGGTGGTAGTGAAGGTCGTCTGGTGGATGATGTTAACAACCATCTGGAGACGGTGGATGAGTATCTTGATGCCTTGAGCCAAGAAGAGCTGGCTCGTGATGGCGTCGTGTGTTCGGATATCTACGGTCTCTTCATGAAAGTGATTGAGACGTTCAATCAGCGCATCACCAAAAGTGGTTCGCGGATTGCATCGATGGCTGACAAGCGGCTAACCGTATTGAAGTTCGCTCTGTACGACATTCGTAAAGCCATTTACATGATGTCCTACATGCTGAAATCCAAAGCCAAGAAGCGTCTGACAGCGGATGACACCAAGAAGATCATGCGGAAGTGGTTGAAGCATGATCTGGTGAAAGAGATGAACTCCGGGCATGGTGAAGTCACATCCATTGCCAGCCCCGGAGATTGCATGATCTTCAAGCTAACAAGCACCTTGGTTCCACAGACTAACTCCGCAGGTACGGAAAGTGGCGGTAGTAAATCCACCGCTACAATGTCTGATCCCACGAAGTTCTTGCACGCCACCATCGCTGAAGTTGGTTCATTCGGCAATCTGCCGAAATCGGATCCTTCAGGACGGAGTAGGGTGAATCCTTATCTCACGGTCGAGCCCGATGGTACGATAGTGCACAAGCCGCAATTTGCAGCATTGCTCGAATCGGTACAACAAAAAATCAAGCGGTAAAACCGTTGCTAGCACCAAGTATTGACCCACAGGAGAAACGTTCTGATGTATCCCGCCCAAGCACCCCTCCCTGTCGATCCTGTCCAAATCAACAGCGCTAACGTTTTCCATTCGCCAGGGCCGCAGAACCTGCCGTTTGCACCGCAGGTGATGGCACCGCCACATGTTTTCCCTTTCGTTCCGGTGATCGCAGGCCATTTGATTGGAGCTATCCAGTCCAATGCCATGAAGAATCCGATTCGCACGTTCACCTTCAACTTCCTGAGTCAGAATCGTTACAATAACGATTGGTTCAACCGCCTTTTGGCGGATACCGTCAGTTATTTCGAACTGGCTCTCACCTTCGTCCAGCAGAACGGTCGTCCTCAAGACCCCAATCAGCTGGCTGTACAGGTAGCGACGGAGTATGCGGTGATTGCTTCTGCGCTTTTGGTAAGTCAGTTCCCGGCGCTCGTAGGGTATCAAACCCCTGAGATGAGCCGTGACATGCAGAACACGCTCAATATGCATCAGAGCATTCAGACCAAGATCCAGCAGATGCGTGCACAGCAGGGAACGAACTATCAATACCCGTCTCCACAAAGCGTCGGTACACCACCTGGTTGGTCACCGGAAGATGCTTTGCGGGGGCCGGACGGTATGACGCCTTTCGAGCGTATTGTGAAAGGTGGTCAGACGATCGAAATGCATCCGTCGTTTGGTAATCGGGAGATGCGTCCGGGTGAGCTCGGCCAGCAACTCTTCCGCGAAGGCGGCGGTGATAGCAGCGGATTTACCACAGAGGCTTCGGGTGGAGGTTTGTCACCGAGGCCTGTCGGCCCGATTCGCCAGCTTCAAAGTCTGGATGAGCCGGTGATGATCACAGGTAGTGAATTGTCTTTCGATAACCCCATTCCTGAAGTGAGATCTATCACCATGCCGGCATCCGAAGTTGCAGAACCGGTGGCACTCCAGCCTGATCCGCAACATGTGGTGCATGTACATGTAACAGAAGAGGAGTATCAGGATCGGAAACGCCAACTGGAAGCTACGGTGACAGGCGAATTCGGATCTAACTACATCAAAGCTGGCGGCGATACCAAGATCACCACCGACATTCGTATGGTGTATGATCCTACGTTGTATGTTCCGTACTACCATGAGCTTTCCGATGGTACGGTTTCTGTGGTGTTGGTCAACCGGACGGAAGAGAACATGGGTTGGGATTACAAAGAGCATGAACTCGACATGCAGCAGATCGGTGATCAAGCTCGTCCTGATGCGCCGAATACACCGAAGTTGGGTATCACCGCCGAGGGTATCGAAAATCTGAAGCGTACGGAACGTGAATTGGCTGAGCTGCATTTGGCCCAAGAGCGTGAACGTGAAGAGCTGGCGATTTATCAGGAGGCCGTTGCTGATAACCCTGATCTCGACATCGAACCGGTGGTGCAATCCAAGACGTGTGTGCTTTATTCGCACAGTCATCGGGAGGCACTCAACCTGTCACTGTTCGGGCGACGTGCTGGCAGCGATTCGAAGCGTCTGGTGCGGGAGTTCTTCTACCGTGTCGTAAAGCCGGTGACCCTGAATGACCCCGAATCGACCGTCAGGCAGATCCGGGAGTTGTCGGGCAATGAGGCCAGCTATGACCAGCTCTTCCTTCGCCTGGGCACGTACATGGAGGGTCATGAAGACGCTGGGGTGTGGAAGGAACTGAATAAGAGGATCACCAAGACTCTGGATCGTGCGTTGAACACGGAACTGGGTTGTGTTGACTGCCACTTCGATTCTTTCGCAGACGACTATGCCGATCTGATGGAGAGTTTGGGTAAGTTGTATTCCCAGAATCATTTGGATACCATCGAGTCGACAGCTCCTGAATACATCAAACAGGCCTTCACCTTGCTGAATGATGAACAAATCCAGGAGTATGTCAACGCCCTGATCCATCTGGGTTCGGACATTACTGACGAAACAGCAGACCGGCTGGCCGTTCTGTCGGAATACTGTGCCGTGGCAGAACTTCCGATTCCTCCGGGTGATCTTGAGCCGTTCCTTACGACAAACATTCTGCCCACCCAGGCTAAGGTATTCCACACGCTCATTCGTGGGTTGGTGGAAAACGCCAACAAGCTCAGCCCCAACGAGAAACCTAAAGTGTTCTTACGTCTTTTGGATGAATCCATGTACGAAGTCCACACTTCCAAAATGGTGGAAGACGTCTACATTTTGCGGCCAATCAACCTTGCGTAATTTAACCAACACCTGAGGGGTGTGGGTCGACGAGCATAAGCCCCCGGGAGCGTAAAGCTCCCGGGGGTTATTACGTCAAGGAGGGCAGGCCCTCCTTTTTTTTTCTAATCAAGCAGCGGGTTCTTCTTCACCTTCTTCACCGGAAGCTTCCTTTGAAGACGATTCCGTCTTTTCGGTTGTTCCGGAGGCGTTCTCCGAACCACCAGAAGCCTGTGGCGATTCGCTCGGAGCCGGTGTTTCCGGTTCCTCCTCTTCTTCCTCACCACCAGCTTCTTCAGGCGGTGTTTCACCTGATGCTTCTTCGGTTCCGCCCGAAGCCTCCTCCGTACCGCCGCTAGCCTCTGTAGTGCCGCCAGAAGCTTCCTCAGTAGTACCCGAGGCCTCTGTAGAACCACCTGAAGCTTCAGGGGTTTCACCGCCTACCGCTTCTTCGGTGCCACCTTCAGGCGTACCGGCACCCGCTTCTTCACCACCTTCGGATCCTTCCTCTTCACCGGTACCTGTACCAAGCTCACCGGTGTCAGATCCCGCGGGGTTTCCGTTTTCATCAAAACCTCCTAGTTCACCACCCTCATTGCCAGGGTTGACGGGGTTGCCGTTTTCATCGTACCCACCGCCAGGGGAGGGATTACCGTTTTCGTCAAAGTCACCACCACCCGTAGCACCCGGCTGACCATTGTCACCACCACCATTATCCGGTGGCTGATCGGTGGGCATCGGATGAGCAACACGCCACTTAATGAGCTTCTTGGCGTATTCTCCAATGGCTTCCATGAGACCCTTGGCGTGACCTTCTTGGACTTCCAGCAAGTTGATCTTCGATTTAGCGTTCTCATCCATAAGAACGATGTCATCCAACTCCGGAAGAATACCCTGCTGACGAAGATACTGTCGCTTGAAGTACATCTCAACAGACTTCCTGATCGACGGCATGACAGTCGCGTAATCACCGAAGATTGTCTGATCCACCGCATCGGCATCCAGGTAAGCATCCAGCGCTTTCTCTAGGAAGTCGCTGAACTTCTGATAGGCCTCAAACTGTGTGGATTGCTCGGCCACATTAGGCGACGGCAGGGACAGATCAACCGTCTTCAGGAACTCTGTCAAGTAACGCTGGGCCGGAGAGGCATCGTCCTTGACAGATTTACCTGCACCATCTTTCGGTTCATGATGATATTCCTTGGGAATCTTTGCCTGATTGGCGTTAATCACGTCAATCAGCTTTTCCAGAAGGATCGATGAATTGATCGTGTACTTCTGGACAAATTCCTTAGCGAACTGCATCAAGACAAGTTGGTAGTCCTTGACACGTTTTGCCATGATGAGATGGTTCCTCACCACCGTCGTAGCAAACTCAGCGCCACTGGCCGCATCCACCATTTCAGGCGTCAGGCCGCATCCCTGGATGAATCGTTTCCTGAGCGATTCTTCAAAATCACTATCCGGTTTAGCGTGCTGTGACGTCTTATCCTCAATAGAGAGTTTCGTCTCAGGGTAGCGTGTATTACCGGAGACCGCCACTTCCACGCCAGCATTCTGAAGGAACGAGACGATGTCCAGTGGATTTGATGCGCCTAACGGATAGCTAGCCTGGCGAGTCTTGGCATACTCGTGCAGCATAAACTCCACGGTGTTTGCGGGGTTCGGATCATCCTGATCCAGCTGGATGTTGAGTACGACGCGCTGGATGGAGTTCTTGATTGCCGCCATGGAGTTGGCAAACAAAATCATCGAACGCATACCACCAATCAGTTTGTTCTTCTGTAACAAGCTCTGACCGACGCCGTACTTGTTATAGTCGAACGCCACGTAGGTAACGAACTCGGCCGGTACATACAGAAGCTGCGTATGCATTTTAGCCAGAGCACGAGCCAACATGACCTGATAGACTTCCATCGGCCGAGCAATCTCTACGCTCTCACCGTAGATACCATTCCTCAAACGCGACATCAAATCCTTTTCCACCAACTCCGAATACACGCGCATGATCTCATCTTGATCAATCTCACGGTTCGTATCACGGCCATACTCAGCGCGTTTGGTGGTCGCCAAGAGCTGAGAGATCATCTCTTGGTTAGCGTTGAGATTGGTCGTGAGATCGGTGTAGTAATCCGTCTGCGTTGCACGCGTCAGGAAGTTACCATTGATGTCGATCAATAGGAAGTAACCCACATGCTGTTGGGGATTACTCGGTACGTGCACCGGGATCATGGCTTCGCTCGGCACCTTCATGACCAGAGGATGGCCAATGGAGGGACGATCTTTGTTTGTGACCGGCATCAACGGAAGGACAGGAACGTTCTTGTAACGGCGATATTTGTAAACCGCGCGCTCCAATTCGTTGATGGAAATTTCCTGCGGCTCCGGTGTATCGTCTTCGGTATCCGCAGAAGCGTTGTTGTCCGCATCATCGTCGATGATTTCAATGCTATCATCTTTGATGCCATACGGGCTGCGCTTCTTGGTGTCGTCTTTCTTCACTTTTGCATTGTCGGTATCGTCGTTCTCCATAGAGAACATACCAACACGCGTGTGGATTTTAGAGAAGGCATCCTGAACACGCTGTGCACGTATCGCTTCAGCCACCAAAGGTAGCTTCAGAACGTTCGGGTTATCCGTCACTGAAATGCGGACACTCTCCAAAGTAAGCTTTGCTTTGACTGCTTTAGCCGCATCGGTCAGCTTACTGTCGCCACTGTAGAATTTGCTGTGGTCGATGATGTCGTTGTAGCTTTCCAGAGACACCTTTATCTCTGGTTCGTACGACTTCTGTTCGGTGAAAGCCGTGAACGATTCCAGTGTGATCAGATGTCCTGCTGAACCGCCATCCGATGGATTGCCCAGAATACCCAACGACGGCAAGGAGCCAGTTTTTGGATCAAAGGCAGGACGGAGTGATTCCGTTGTAACGTTGGCCGGCGAGTTGATCGCTGCATCCAAAACGTTCTCTGGAATGACCACCATCGGGTAGCAACCCACCCGGAAAAGTGCGTCCTTAAGCCAATCGTTAAGCAGCGGTCTAATTTTATAGGTCTGGTCGAAATACGTCTCGATCTCTTTGAGCAACGCACCGGAAAGGTCGTTGTCTTTGATATCCATATTCGACGTATAGATCAAATCGGTCTCCTGCATATCCTCGGGTGAGAGGATGCAGGACACCATAATTTGTTCAACCAGCTCTGTATCAGGTAGGGTCTGCATCAGTGATGCAGCATCGTTGACATTGGTCGCCGTGATATCTGCTACTTTGCGCAGGAGCGAATCATTGGGTAGATCAATGCCACGATTGACAAATGGGGTGGACCCATTGGGAGCATTGTTTGCCGACACCAGCTTGTCTAACAGAACCGCAGCTGTCGGTTCTTTACGCAGCTGTTCTAGCTTAGCGTGCGAGACTTTTGAGCCGCTGTTGGTAAACGCAGTACTCGTTCGAGGATTTTGAGGTGCCATACGGGCGTGTTCCTGATGGGTCTAACGGTTAACTTTTGAGGATTACCACGGTGCCACAGGCTAATTACCAACTCTACATCACAGATGTGATGCAGCTGGCGAGGACGATGGTGTTGAAGAGCAACGCGACAGCGGATGCCATCAACAACTATCTCTCGCAGCTAGGCTACGCCGTGGATCCTAACAATCCGGCGTCATGGAAGTATTACCTCAACATGGCGGGTGCATATCACGCGTTTGATACGCCGATGACTGTACAAAGTCTGGATACACAACAGACAATAGTCTTCAACGTTTCAAATCTAGCGATTCACCTGGCTACCAAGCGAGCGTATGCCTTCGGGACAACGTACTACAACGACCTGGTGAATCGATACCCCGAACAAGAGAAACTTATTCTGGGTATCCTTAATCCAGTCAATGTTACCGCCGCTGTAGCTGCCGACGACCACACCATTCTTTGGTTAGATCCTAACCTAGTCGAATCGAATGAAGTCAATCTGCAACCGAACCTTCAGACTTGGATTTCGGGTGCTATGCACCGG
This sequence comes from Dongiaceae bacterium, assembly GCA_035564035.1. Classification (GTDB taxonomy): domain Bacteria; phylum Patescibacteriota; class Saccharimonadia; order Saccharimonadales; family Saccharimonadaceae; genus Microsaccharimonas. The sequence goes on along the minus strand of DATMTU010000077.1, from coordinate 29,820 downwards.
TGGAATGTTCCGGAATACAACATTGTTGAGCCGGAGTTGTACCTCGCGGCACAGCTGGCGATGGTTTTTGCCTTTATACCGGCAGCCATCCTAAACATACGATTGGCTAACTGCAAAACCTTGTACGCACACAGTTTCCACGTCAAAGAATATCTGGCGTCGAACGGTGGGTTGGATGTTTTCTACGATCAGATGCCACTTTCATTGTCACTGTGGCTCTATCGTAACATTCGATACATCATGCGTAATCCAGGCACGACAGAAACTTTTAAATTGCTGGTAGACAATGTGCTTACTCCGGCAGGTATTCCGCTGGCGAATTTCAAGATGCAGTTTAATCTTGCTAACATGCCTGCACAAGTACAGCCTGGGATCGAGTACACGCGCTCTGCTGTTAATTTGGGTTACAATCTGTCCGGTACAAACACACGCGACACCGATCAGATTCTTACTGAAGAACAACCTTTAGCAAGGAGTAATCTTGCGCTTCAGTCGTACTACGACACAGCCATCGACGCAGAGTTCCAGGTGGGTAAACAGGATAGTTTACCGACTAAAGTGCTCGAATCGAATATGACCGATGATTCAGACGCTTCGCCATTCCCGTTGTCGGCGATGCTTCTTAACGAATGGTTGTATATGGCTTACACTGGACAGTTCGCCTCTTTCGTCGAAGTGAACAATCCTGCGAAAGCAACAAGCTACATGTTGAACGTAGCGGATGCATTCGTACTGTATTCGTATTGCTTCTACGCGCAATACGGCATTCAGTTGGATACTATTCCAGTTTTCATGGCGAAGTGCGTTTTGAAGGGAACACTCCCGACGTTAGCGCAGATGGAAGCGATGACAGATGGTGTTCACGTCACGTCGGCTATTTTGCAACAAGCGCTAAATGAAGTGCCGACAGATGCTTGGAGGGTCTATCTGTCTATTCAGGCATTTTACAATGGGGTGTCGGAGATTCACGCAGGTCTCATCAACCAGTGGATCATTTGGTGTCAGCAGCAGTCGTTCCAAGGTCGTGCTCAGGCGGAGGCTGCCATTCTGTCGTGCTACGAAGATGTAGCGATCAATCTTTCTCCTGCCATCAGTAACTACAACAACTGGCTGGCATCGAGAAACATTGATCTGTCGAACATGTCGCCGACACAGTTCGGCTCCTTAGCGACACAGTTGCTTCAGACGGCTACAGGTACGGATCTTCAGACTACAACGGACATTGGTGTTATTCAGAAATCGATGCTTGGTATCATGGCAAAGCTTTCGAGTTACACCATCCAGTTCATCCAGGTGATCACACCGTCGGGTCTGTATGTAGCAAGTTGGGCGGCGCCTCGTGTCGGTGATATGCGTCGTCGAGATCACATGACGACGTATCTCAATACAGACCCGTTCTACGCAAGTTCGGAAGAAGCCAAATTCTTGTACAAGTTCTCTCGACAGAGGGACGTTAACTTGGATTTGCCGGTGGCTACGATCAATTTGAAGTTGTCCGCTAGCCTTGATATCACGGTTGATACGGATGTACGGTCTTGGGTATCGTATCGATGCAACATGATGATGCCGAAAGTTGCCTTCACCGTCATTGATCCGGCAATCGTAGATATTTCTACGTTGACTGAAGTGGGTACTGTGATGGGTTATCAGCCTATTGCACTCACACCCGTAAGCAACTCACTGCTGTACAACACGGATAACACGTACCCCAACGTGGCGTCCACCACTGAAGTAAGCTTTACTGCACAATCATCCGGTTCAACAGGATCCTAAGGAACGCTATTGCCATGACCACCTTGCACGATTTACTTGTGTTGTCGCCTAAAGAAGCGGCTCGTGCCTTAGTGGCTAAGGCACTCCGTCCAGGCATTGATCCGATGGTATTGGATCTGGTACCCGCAAACGGATTGGCTACCGGTAGCTCATTTACCTTTACCATCAAACAGAAGTTAGGTTTGGTTAGGCATTGGCAAGTGAGCGGTAGCCATCCGTTCACCATTGAACGTCTGAAATGGGCGGACGTCTTTGAGGATGGATTGGTGCTTTTACCAACCGATCCACCTGAAAAGATCAGTGACGTTCTGAACTTTCTTTCCAAGAGCACCGGTGTACAATTCGATGAAAATGATTTCATTGATGCACCGGTGCTTCTTTCGGATGATGGCACACTCAAAATCTTAGCATCACCAAAGAGTTGGCGGTGGTATGGGGTGCTGGATGTCTGTTTCTTAGGGACATCTCCACCTGAAGATGAGAGTAATGCATCCAAATGTGCACAGATTGCCGATCCTACAGTTGCCGGTTTTGGCACTATGCTCAAGAAGATGGAACGAAATCGTCTGCTTGGGTACGATGCACGGATCTGGTTCGACGCTGCTAATGTAGCCTTCGGTACACCAAAAACTTGGGTCATGGATCCTGTTAATCCTGACGCGTTCAATGTCGGCGGCGGCCGAGTTGTTTCCAACGGTATTGCTAAAGACCCTCCTGCAACAGTCTCCTTCACGGGTACACCCATGAAGGTACAGATCCTACTCAACCGTCGTTTGTGTACGGGGATGAAGGGACTTCTCACCCTCTACTACTCTCGACCGAAGGATTAAATCATGTCCACGAATGTTCCTACGACACAGGAGCTTCTGAGTGTATCCCCCTTGGAAGCTGTGGTCATGATGTTCAATGCGGCTTACAACACGGCTATGCCTCTTCGTTGGGGCAGAGCGACGGCACCGGTAGACAACGGTAATGGGACGTGTACAGTTACGCTCTCTGTACGCCCGCCAATCTCTCCTAGTGAGACGATTAACTATACAGGTACAAAGACCTTCACATATCCGCGGATGGATCTCACGGAGCTTCTGGGTGGCGGTTTGGTGGACGATTTCATTCCTAAACTACCTACTACCACACAGACATTGGCGGATCTCGTTGCTGCACGATTCGGGATTGTTAATGACGAGAACGATTTCCTCATTGAACAGATCAAGGATAACGCCTCACCACCGTTTGTTCTGAAAGCCAACCCGCTGTCATGGCGATGGACAGGACAGCTCATCTTCAATGCCACCGGGAGACCACCGGCATGACCATTGCTTATCTGTCTAACTACAACCAGACATCCATCATCCAAGACATCATTGGTATCGAAGGCGGTGATACGGAAACGGATGATCCGAATGATCACGGTGGCGACACCAAATACGGTGTTACGCTCAAGGAAGCCGCTACGTTTTCTTCTCAACTAAAGTCGCAATTTGGCTGGGACGGAACCATGACCAATTTCACCGAAGCCATGGCGATGTGGGTTTACGTGAACGGTTATTGGAATGTCATGAACTTGACAACCGTATTTAATGTTCACCCGCTTCTTGCGCATAAGCTCTTTGATATTGGCGTTAACTTGGGTGTAGGCGAGGCGGGTCAGTTCTTACAGAGGGTACTCAATGTCCTTAATAAAGGACAGGCCTGGTACCCTAACTTAAAGGTCGATGGGAACATTGGTTCAGTAACTGCAGGTGCGCTGGCTACCTACGTTCAGAAACGTGGGTCTGCTCCCATGGGTGTGTGGCATGTTCTGTTCGGATTGACAGCGCTTCAAGGGAACTTTTACATCACGGATGCAGAACACGACGCAACTCAAGAATCGTTTGAGGATGGGTGGTTGGAGCGTGCCGCTGACATCTTTGGTCATGACGCAGCGTTGCTTCACTACCAGTAAGCGGCATAAAAGCCCCTCCCATAAAGGGAGGGGCGATATGTCCCGTTAATGGGAAGATGAAGCCGGTGCAGGATCTGGAGGTAGTGGCTGTTGTGGTGTGCTAGGAAGCTGCGGAGCCTGTCCTGTAGCCGCACTATCAATCGTATCGGCGATCTGCTGAAAGATCTTCACAACGACGCTTTTAGATTGGACGGCAGACGGATTGTATTTCCGCATCGACCATACCATCCCTAATGACCAGATCGTCACAATGACACATACGGCGACTACCACATGTTTGAATCGCGCCGGATTGACCGGTTTGACGATCGTTGGGTCTACCGTAGGTATCTGAGATGCCCCTGGATCGCTCTGTGGTGGCGCTGGTGGCGATCCCGATGAAGAAGGCGTGGATGGTACTGGTGCAGAAGATGGCGCTGTCACAGGAGCTGCTGTGACGTCTGACGGGCTAATGTCCGATTCATTCTCGCCATCAGGAATGTACGTGTTCTGGATAGTTCCCCACACGGAAGCCGGAAGACGCAAAAACATCTTCTCAATCTGTGGTGTGGTCATCGAGAGATCCATCGGTCGGAAGTTGGACGGCAAGAGGGGGTTCACTGTAGCTATAACCGTAGCACCCCACGGGAATTCGCTCAGTTGGTGAGTACCCAACACCGCCAAAACATCACGCATACGCATGACGCGCCTCCTTCAGATAGTCACAGTATTTCTTGACGCGTGTAAGACCGACAGCAATAGCGTCGATGGAGTGCTCATCCAACCGATTCAAATCGATGCTGTTCGGGTTTCTAAGGTATTCGATACCGAGTACGCATTTCTTCACAGCGTCTTTATCGGCGTTACCGGCTGCGCCGACACCCATCTTCACAGTGGGTGGGTCAATGAGCTCCAGTGGAATGTCCTCACGATACTCCTCAAGTGCAAAGCGAATGTACGTAACGGTCTCCACGAGCGCAGCATAGGCTGCGGCATGTTTGGCCATGAACGGGCCTTCACTGACCACGATGTGTGGTTGGGTACGATGAAAGAATCGTTTTAATACACGGTAGTGACTTTTAAGTCGCCCGATCCGATCACCGTGGAGTCTAGCGTAATCGGGATCGATCCGTGCATTGCGATGACCGTCCAGCGTCTGAACTTCAACCAAAGAAAGACTTTCGTCCTCTAAGTCGTACGCCAGGACAGCAGCACCTAAAGTGTTGCTGCCTGGATCAAACGAAACTATCCGAAGAATCTCCGGCTTAAACATTCTAAACACCGGAGCCTCCTCTAGGTGCTTAAGCGGACGTGGTTGTACCGGAGGTCGACGTACCGCTAGTCGCGGTAAGCAGCGGCTCACCGGCACCCATATCCAGATTGAAATCGAAACCTTGGTCGGTATCGTTCACCGAGACGTAATTATCGATAAACGAGTGCACCTGTGCGCCAAAAGCTTCCGTGTAGGTGAACTGACCCGAAGACCCAGCACCGATGCCGGTCTGCGGATTAGCAGTTACCAGCATCATCTCTGAAATCACCGCATACTTCGGATCACCGTAGATGATAGTAGCGCAATTGACATACTCTTCGGCATCCGTTTCGCTGAAGCCAAGAGCCAGCACCATCTGCACCGCCAGGTAATCCGCGCTGGTCTGCACCGTACCACCAGCGCTTACCGTGGGCTTGGTAGGGTTCAGGTTGTTACTGGTCGCCGCATATGGCGTCGTCGAGATCACACCGCTGTTATTAGCGTTGTAATTGATGACCGGTTGCACCCCCGCCATACTGATCTTCTTAAGATAGTAGCAGGCATACTGAACACCATTATAAGTCTTGACGACACGCATAGCGTAGTTCGCCATAGCGGCAGGTGAAAGGTCGGATGTCAACGGGCGCATCAAGAGCGGCATGCCGTTGAAGAGCGCTGCATCGGTACAGAAGTGGGGTACCGTGATCATTAACGGAAAACCGTTGGAACCGGTAGCAGCCACATGCGCACCATTGCCAACGCCTAGATACCCAATCACTGGTGTATCCGCCGGCTGGACACCCGATTGAATGTTGTACAGTTCATTCAATGTGGTGTTGACCGGTGTGCTATACGGCAGGCCGGACAGCTGATAGGTTTGGAGTGCTGCGCCCCAAATGGTTCGCGTTGTGTTCTTCATGGAAACCTTAACTCCTGGGTTAAAAGGGGCGTGATCACATCATAAATGAGTCATTGCGAAATAAAACAGGGCGCCCGAAGGCGCCCTGGTTCTATGCCCGTGTATTACACCGAAGCGCCTGATGCGTCCTGCGAACTCGATGGCGCAACGAAACTTCTCACCAAGTCTTCCAGTGCTGGATGAGGATCAGGCATGGGATGACGAAGCAACTTCGAAAACGTGCGTACAGCCAGATACATGACATTCTTCTTCCAGGTAGGCACGCCCAGTGCAAGCATGGCTTCCTTGAAGATTTTATCGGCTTCAGCGCGCGTCTGGAGTGTGGTCGGTACGCCCGAGATGACCATCCTACCTGTCTCACAAAGGTAGTCGTGCGTAATGGCGGCCTGGCCGTAGGAACCCCATGCGGGAAGAAGCCACCAGAAAGGACGTGGTACCGTAGCACCGTCCGACAAGAATCCTTCAGGAATTTCCACGTACGTCGACTTGTCTTCGATATGTGGATAGAACCGGAAGGTATTCATGATGCGCCAAACATCGTATCCGAGAACCTTACTCTCGGTGATACCGTAAGAGATTTCAGCCGGAGCCGAAAACTGTTCTGGATTCATGGCTTACCTCAGTGTGGCAGGTTTGATGATTTTGCGCAACGGTGCAATGATCTTACTCCGTCGGCCATTACGAACCATAGCTGCAACAGCATCCGGTGGTAAGTAATCCTTAACCCGGTTAGCAAAGAACGCGTAGATATCCAACGGATACGCGTACACTTCTTTGACACTGATGTTAGGGTCAAGTGCTTGAGGAAGATAATCGATCACAGCTGCTTGCGTAGCTTCGGTCGAATGCCTCACCCATTCGCGCCCGTGAAAGAAGTTACTGATGAGTGGATCCGCACTGAAACGCAATGGTGTGTCCAGAAATCCGAACTCTTCACCATTAAACGGTTTATCCAGATTATGGCACGACACATGAGGGTTGCGATCGTCATCGAGTGAAACACCGATGGCTTTGTAATGCTTGTTGTGCAGCATCCTTCGGCCGTACATGTATTCACGAGAGATGGCGGAAGAAACCGAATGGTTACCGGCCAACTTTGGTAGGTGGCGCGATGGGTCTTTCAGCACCAGACAGCCGCCATCAACGCAGAGCATGATGCCCTTCGTCATATGCTGCAAAGCCTGGAACACCGACTTCACATCAAACGCGGGGATGTTAGCTGTGCGCCGGATGTCGTGCCGGCCCTCCAGGTATTTGTCCACTGCAATGGGGTGGTATCCCACGAAAACCACGTATGGGTCGTACCCTGGTATCGCTTTCTTGATTGATTCCAGAGTCAAGACCGCATAGGGGTCAGTCACAATGACTGCAAGATTTCCATCTCGCATGACTTACCTCCTATGCTCGAACTTGTCGTATTGGGCAAAGAACTTCTTCATCCGTTCTTCAGGGTTTTCGTGGAAGATGCTAAGCAGCCCCGACTCAGGATGTGAGAACAGAGCACCCAGCTTCTCATGATCCGAAAGACTTGACGGTACACTTGCCATAGCCTTATAGAACGCCACGTAGGTCGGTACGTACAAACCGTTGACTGTACCGATGACGCTGTAGGGCTTTTGGTACATCATCGACACGATACCTGATTCACTGTTACCACCCACCCACAGCTTCTCAGCTTCGCGAATGAGAGGATACAAAGCTTGGGTTGGCCTGAGTACATTCTTCTCACCGAAGATACGTTTCAGGTTAGCCATGTCCAGACCGTTGGTGATTGGATGAGGTTTGATAACACACCCTTCCTCCACCAGACGTTTCATCCTCGGGATATCCAGCGCACGCTTCAGCATCAGATTAGAGCCAGGGATGATGATGATCTTCTTCGGTGGATCTTTTAATGGCAGCGTCAGCTGACGGTATTTGTCCGTACTTGCTTCGGCTGTCTTGCGCATGACCTCCATGCCTTCTTCTGTAGGGCCTTGTTCAATGCACCACATCAGAGAATTGACACAATGGACTTCCATGCAAATGGCCGTCCACAGACACGTCGTCATGAGGTCAGTCATTTTGTATCCCCGTACAACGTTTCCTGTGTCGTTGTAGGTGATGTCGTATTCAACAGGCACTCCCCGGTGGGAGCGCGGAATAGCGGCGCCTAACGCCGTCAGACGTTCATTGGCTTTCGAGCGCAGAGTCGCACCCGACTTACCAAGGTGAGTGGTAACGTCATTTACCCACTCGTCATTAGAGAGCGGTTCCAGAGGCATAGTTACACCTTAGCGCTTAGTAAGCATGACGTTAGCAGCAACGCGCTCCACACGCTTCAGTCGATCATCGAGGTCTTCGTATTTAGCGAGCTTCTGCTGAAGCGTGCTAATTTCCTCACGGTGCTTTGCCAGTTCTTCACTGTGCTCGGCACGAATCTCTTCGATGTACGCCTGAAGCTGCTCTTGCGATTCGGTGAAAATGATTTGCATCTGAGCCAGACGCTCCGCAATCATCGGCAACGTCAGTCGTGTCGGTTCGTCCGGCCTGGACGGAGTTGCAGGATTCAAGGATTGAGTCTGGTCGCTCATGGCGGATAAAAGCCTTTGTGATGACAATTAAAAACCAGGGAGGGGCCCGAAGGCCCCTCCCGTCTTTGTGGCCACTTAGGTAGCCGTTTGTGCCTCGGTAAGCCACGATGTGGTCGTTGTACGCGACAGATGTGTGCTCGTAAGCTTCTGAACCGATGTAGTCCAAGACGTGGTCTTGGTAACAGTCGTTGTCCAGGTGGTGAGCGTCTGCTGCGACGTCGTCCACGATGTAGTGGTCGAACGCGACAAGGTGGCCGTCGACGCGTACGTCGTTGTCCACGCGGTCGTGTAGTTGACCACCGCACTGGTGGTTTGCGAGGTATTGCGACTGCTTGTCCAACTGGTCGTATACGACACCGTCGCCGAAGTAACCTGCGAGGTATTGAAGTACGAAGTCCAACTGGTGGTGTAGCTGACCGTTGCTGTGGTGATCTGACTGGTGTTCCAGGTCGATGTCCACGACGTGAGTGTTGCCACCGACGTTGTTTCGTAGGTGTACGTGTTGCCACCCACCTTCATGTTGTGGCCGATCACACCCTGGTGCACGAACAGATCGTACGGCGAGCAGTCCACCTTGTAAATCGTGAACTCACCTTCCAACAACTCCACATGCTCGATCGCTACGTCCTTACCGCCTTCGGTCACCAATGTATCATCAAGGCTAAGCTGCTCTGCCGAAATGAAACGATAAACACCGTTCACATCCCGAATGAAAAGCGGATGCTCAGGCGTCACCTTCAGCGGATCAGGATCCCCAGCCATGGTGATGGCATACAGTTGCGGTACGGTTTCTTTCTTTATTGCAGCCACCTTGGTGGTGACTTGCCCCATGGCTTCGATCGAGTCCGTCTGATAGTAGACGTAGTCGTCGGCTCGCGCCGTCTCCTGCATCAGTCCGGGCAGACTATTCGACTTCAGCTCTTGGCCCTCATACAACGCTTCCACCGGCGATGTTGCACCGTTAGCCAGTGTGATCGGAGTACCTTCAGCCACGCAAACCATATACAGGGTCGACCAACTGGTCGTCGTGTTACGCGAAGCGGGAGCGCTGGTGGCCCACACTGTCGAATAACTCGATGTACGAGTAGTCGTGCGCGACTTAGCCAGACCCGTCTGCCATGTCGTGGTGTAGCTAGATACACGTGTCGTTGTGCGAGACATCGGTACCGCAGTCGGCCATGTCGTTGTCCAACTACTAATACGCGATGTAACCTGACTGGTCGTATGCGATGCAGCTGGGTTCGTCGATTGCCATGTCGTAATCTTCGACGCACTGGTTGTCCAACTCGTTGTCGTCGCGCGACTAACAGTCGTTTGTTTATTCACCGTAGCACTGGTGATCCAACTGCTCGTTGTATTGAAGCTCGACGTCCAGCTGGTGGTCGTTTGGGCCGACGTGGTCACTTGCGTATTGACGAATGTAGCCGTCTTCACTGTAATCGGTGTCGACCAACCCGAGAAGCCGTACTTCACACCGGTGTAACCCACTTGGATGGTGTACGTGTAGCCACCAGCATTCAAGACACCTGCTGGGATTGTAATGTTATTCAACTGCGTAGTCGAGTTGTCTTGCTCCCACGCCACGATGCCGGCGGAGTTCAAGACACGAATCGACGTAGAAGCCAGGGTATCCGTACCAACCGCTGTTGAGAACGCACTGATAGTCACCGTCGGCTGCATCGTCGTCAGCAACTGATTGTTCATCGGCGATGTAATCGTCGGTACAGTGATGTACGCAGCAGCAGTTGTGATGCTTATCGGATTCGACCAGACCGAAGCGCCGTATGCCGTACCGAAGTACCGCGCCTGGATGGTGTAGGTCGAGTTGGGTTTAAGGATACCCGCCGGAATGACGATGTTGTTCAGTTGTGTGGTGGAATTATCCTGCTCCCATACCACCGTGCCCGACGAGTTCAGTATGCGCACCGACGTCGACTGTAGCGTATCCGAACCACCTGAAGTCGAGAACGCCGAAAGGGTAATCGTCGGAGAGGGGCCGGAACCAGTCGTACCGTTGGTAGGTGATGTAATCGTCGGTGCATTGACCGAATACAAACTGGTCGTGAAGTACGTCGGTGTCGACCACACACTGTACTGGTTCTTGATCGTCAAATCACGGTAACGCCAGGCAAAACTGACATTCGACGGAAGCGCTGTACCCACCGCCCACTCAGTTACCGTGTTACCAGCACCTGTTGTCGCCGGAGACAAAGATGTATTTCGAAGCGGGCTACTGAAGTCGCCGTTCGCTGTGATGATCTGGAACTGGCGTGCTTGCTGCGGCACACCGTACTGCGGGTAGTACGTATCGCCCACAAGCGTCGGCTCATTATTAGAGCCTGTCAGACCGTCAGTAGGTGAAATGTTCGTAGAGCCCCATGTCACCGAACCGGACAGCGCAGCCACTTCGGATACCAGATTTGCAAGCGTGGTGTTAATCTGGCTGGAGCTAAATAGCACCTGACCCAGCGTAACGCCATCCAGCGAACCCATGATGTTACCGTTACCGTCGCTGAAGAGCGAAATTTGGCCGGCGTCGTTACCTAGGGTAGCGGCTTGCTTCACGGGTACATAGCCAAGCTTCAGCTGGTAAAGCTGGAACTGGCTCATCAATGTCTGACGAATGGCGTCAATGGCTGGCTGATTGCCAGTCAAGATGGCTTGACGCAAATCATCAATAGCGCTTGCCAGATACTCCCAACCGTAAACATCATCCACACTGTGAAGATGTGGAGCGGGCGGGAATTCTGACGGTGTGCCGATGATCTGGCCCCACTGCACTACTTGATCGTCCAGCGATAGCTGGTTGATCATCTGTTGCAGGGCGTAGGCATTATCCGAGTATTGACCACCCACCACCTGACAGGTCAGTTGGACAGTGTTGCCGATGGCCGGATTGATAACAAGGATGATGCCATCCACTTCAAGACCGGATGCTTCTGAAGCATCCTTGTAAAGCTGGAGGCACAGATAGTCAACATGCGGTACGAGGTTCTTACCTGTGCTCTGGTCGACAATAACGACGGACTTCGCATAGAAGGGACCGTAGTTACAGACGAACGCACGATTGGGATTAAGCGCAAGGTTGTGGACCTCACCAACGATGAGGTTGTTCGGCGATTGGCCGGTGAGGTCCAACGGGTACTTGTAAACAATGTTGGCTGTCATGGACTTCTTTCTCCGATCGCGACGTTGGCGTTACGACGCAATGTAACCAAGCCAGCCGATCTCCGGACTAGCGTAGATAAGGTCAATCACATCGAACGCACCTTGCGCCGTCGACAAAGTCGGTGCGCCGGTACTGTTCTTTCCACCGTTGGCCCATGTCACAGCCACTTGGCTCCAGTCGATCAGGTTGTTACCCGTACCTTGCATCAGCACCAAACGAACCGGTCGGACATAACCGGCATTGGCGATAGGTACAGAAAGACCCAGCTGACACGACGGGTCTTGCAACTGAAGGACGTAGGTGATTAGGTTGTCGCTGGGGTTGATTTGGAAGGTATTGCCCACCACAATAGCATTACCTGGCTCCATAGCTTCTGTTGTACCTGAAGCCGCAGCACCTGTAATAGCCGAGGTAAGACCCTCAATCGCACTTACCACAGCATCCACGCCAACCATATCCACGAGATTGAATTCATGGTTGATCGGCGGGAACTGATATGGAAGATCTGCGATTTCATCCCAAGTGGTGATGATGGGGTTATTCGTGGTGATCGCCAACATCACAGCTAGCTGGTTTGCTGGAACCACCCATGCACCACCAATGGTTTGGTACTTGAGTTTCACCACACCACTGAAGTTGTTATTCAGGAACAGGATCGAACCGTACACCGGCAAACCGATGCTCGTCGTCGCGTCCAGAAACTTGTCGCCGAATACGTAATCGACGCCTTCCGTAAGGTCTAGCCCCGTCGCTTGATTCGTCACCACCATCGAATCGCGATAGAAAGGTGCAGCCAGCGGAATGATCCAATTGAAATCCGACGCTTCGTTTGGAGAAACGGTTTGAATTTCATTCGGAATAAGATTGGAGGCCTGCGAACCCGTCGAGTCGAAAGGGTAGGCCCAATCGCCGGTAGCCGGCGGATAGCTAACGCCGGTGTAAGTACCGGATACGCCGCTCGACGCGCCCGAACCACCAGAGGCGCTGCCTGAAGATGTATCTGTCATGGAAGAGACCCCATTCTGAATTGGCCCTTAGCGAGGGTCAACCCCCCGGCTATCGTATGTTTCAACGGTTTCCACCGTCATTCTAACCATAACATAGCCCCTTATTTAACTGGGGGTTGTGGGTTATTCACCGCTTCCAAAGAGGTCTTTTCCCATGGCTTATAGCTACGTGAGCGCTGTAGCTCGCAAACTCAATAGCACTGATCCGTGGGCTCCCGTCGACATCAGTACGTTGACTCTCCAGCAGATTTATACACAGTTCGCACGGTGCATTGTCACCCTCACCAACACATTTACGCCAGGTGTTACTCTGTATCTGGACATGACGACCGTACAACCGATGTATGGTTCGTCATTCAACGGAAAAACTTTTGTAAGCTGGTTGGCGAATCTCGGCAATAGTGCTCTACCGACCACGACAGCGCAACCCTCTACAGCTCTGGCGCCATCACTCTATCGTGATGCATGGGCTGCCGGGTATTCTGTCATTACGGCAGACTACACGCGTTCGCCGAGTGATACTGTTCCCGAACTGGATAAGCATGATCTGCTTATCACGAAGGATGGTATCGATTACAATTTCATGGCATCGCATGCATTGGTTACCGTGAACGGCTTCTACCACCTTTCGGGATATTCGGGCGGCAACGGACTTTACGTTGTCAAAGGTGCAGATAACTGGCGCAATGCGAATGATACCCAGGTTGGCATTCACAGTTTCGCCAATGTGGCAAGCCTTCAACTCATCCCAATCACTGCACAAATGGTGTTCAAACAGAACGGATTACAGCAGTTAGGTAACTCCGCTTACATCAATGTGGGGCAGTCATTTGCAGGCAAGACGCCTTTATTGGTGATAGGTGGTTACCTACACGCACTGGATAACGGCTACGAAGTAGTGGGTGACGGCATTATTCGTGTGAAGTTCAACGAGATTCCTCTACTTGAGCGTGTCTTCGAATCGCGTGATATCATCGATCTCACTTCACTCAATTTGGCGACTACGATCAATAACGATGATCAAATAGGTATCGATAGCCTCTACAGCGATGCGGCTATCACTGCTTACTTGACTCTGAGTCAGTCGTTCGTTGTATTGGTCGATACACCCGCCATGTATCGTCGCACGTGGAAGTTAGAGAATGCTCATTTGCCCGGTAGATACTACGGGTATAGCCTCAAGCAATTCCCGCTGCGCATTGCAGCGGGGCGTATGGAAGAGTACATCATCAAACAGGAATGGGGTACGTACGTGTACTGCGCCAATCGATCGGTGCGGAATAACTACGCATTCAAGAACATCGACTGGATGCATGTCACTTCCATGGACGACCGTAGGGTTTCGTCTAAACCCGTGAGCTGGACGCCAGGCTTTCTGTTAGAGATTGGTAGCCAGCCTTAACCGACATAACCCCCTCCCTAGCTTACGGGCCAGGGAGGGGGTTATGCAGCAACGAACTTGTTACGCCGGAACAGCGATTGGGTATTGATCGATCAGCTGCCAAGGTACCATAATCGCATCGTTGTGTGCTAGCACGTTGTACACATGCTGCGCAAAGGTTTGATCGAAATCAAACCGAGCCAGGAGCTGCTGGACATGGGCCAGCCTGGCTGCCGGATTGGGTGGCAAACCTTCCACATGGGCACACTCTTTCAGAATGTTGGTCATGAGGTTGGTTTGAAGATCTTTGTTAGGTACAGTGACCTTGCTCATCTGGTCTTCGATGATCGGACCGGCGGTCATGATCACAGTCGGGGTGTTACCCGACAACAGGAGCTCGGTGTTCTTGGTACCTAAGGCGAGATCAAGCGCCCGGACAATAGCAGTCACAGAGATGCGAAACGGTCCCGGTAATCCCGGAAAAGTTTGAATCACACGCATGTACTGCGCCGGGCAATCACCGTCGAGTGACGGTGCGTGACGTAGGTCATCCCCATCGATTCGACGACGTTGAAAGACGCTCATGCTCTTTAACCTTTGTAATGGAGGAAGACCCTCAGTACCATGAGGGTGTCTAGAGAAAACTTACATGTTCATTGTAAACTTCAGGTACCGATACATTGGCGTCGTCTAGTACACACACCTGTGGTGCACTCAATGAACCATACATCGTGAAGTAATGTGAAACCATGAACAACTGGCTGGTGGGGTGTGTCTCCATGATCAGCTGGATCAGACCGATCAGTGCAGGACGGTGTCTCTCATCAAACCCCTCCTCTAGTTCATCGAGGTAGTAAGGATATTCCGTGAATCCCGTGTAGTACATGTAGACCAAACGGAATGCAAAGTTGATGATACCCATCTGCGACTTAGAGCCCTTGGAGATATCCTTCGTCACCGTGGAGCGATCAGGGCGCTGGATGGGGAACTTGTAATCCAGTTCACCATCGTCCACCGATGTAGAGCACGGCAGGATCAGCATGGGGTATGTCCATACCTTTGCAATAATGGCATTCATGCGGTTCATGATCGACCGCAGCGGAGCCATCAGCTGATCTGCCGTTACACCTTCGGTTGGAGACATAGCGCGCGCTAGGGTTTTGTAGACCACTGCATCGAATTCACATTCACGATGTGAATTCTGAAGGTCATCCAGAATCGTCGTCACCATGATCTTTTCATTCAGTGACGATTGAGCTGAACCCAACTCCGCATGTCGCGTAGCCATGGCTTTATCGATGTGCTGATTCCTCATCCGTTCGATCTCTTGGGAAGACCGTGAGCGGATGATGTCCACTTTCTCTTCAATCGTTTTCAGACAAGCGTTGATGGATACAAGCTTATCGTAGTACGATGTGATGCGCACCAGATCTTCTCGTGCATTATCCCTTGCCTCCATGTGCGTGTAAATACGACCGTGAAGGTCATTCAAACGCGTATGGAGATAACCTAGTTCACTGGAGGCTTGTGGGTTAAGTTTCAGCTCTTCAAGATCTTTCTTTTCTTTAGTCAGTTCGTCGAGCGTTTGCTGAATGGATGCATCGTGCTCGAACTGGTAAAAGATGTAGATGCTACCTGCCGGGCTATTGAGATGGAGTTTGCCTTCCATCACTTTATCCCAAAGCGGTGCCAATCGTGGGTACGCACTAACCAACGTGCGGAACTGGCGATACAGATGAGCTACCTCATCCATGACGCCCAATTTCTCAGTGGCTTCAGCTAACTGATCTTCAAGACGATGAAGTTCTTCAGAAGAACGCTCAATGTCTGAGATAAGCTTTTGGTGCTCATGCTCCGAGAAACCCGGCTTCCACACATACTGGCAGGAAGGGCAGGTCATCTCCTGAAGGTTAGTAAAAGCCTCGATGCGATAGTGCACACGATCGATATGGAGCTTAAGCGAATCGCGGTTATTGCTCGTACCCGCAGCGCGGCCTTTGAGGATCTCCATATTCGCTTTGCTGTACCGATTATCCGAATTGTCCGGGAGTAACTGGAACAACTCGACTAAGCTCGGTAGAGCTAAACGAATATCTTTAAGCTGTTGTTCAGCATCTGTGAGGTTGGTGAACGTAACCAATTGATGCTGGTTGTCGAGGATACGACGTTCCAAAGAACGGATGGCTTCTTCCAGTGTGGTGGTCTCACCATTCTCCGATTGGAAGTGCATCATTTTGTTCAGCGCATCTTCAACTTCTAGATGCTCCGTCTGATAACGCAAACGAAACTCTTCATGCCGATCGACTTCCCGTTGGATGATATCGAGATCAAGCTCAACATCCTCGATACAACGATACCGTTTGTCCTCAGGTACATACACCAACTGACTTTGACAAAATGCGATGTCATCCTCTAAGCTCGCCATAAGCGGCAGAGGGTCAAATGGTTCGGACTCAATTCCTTCACGGCGATGGGAGAGAAGCGCACGGAGTTCATCGTTGATTAGTGCAACGCGCTCTTCAAGGCCGTCCACGTTACCAAGGCAGTGGAGACGGTTCGTCTCCTTAGTGATACGCGCAGAAAGCTCCTTGACCGCACCTTGTTTATCACGAGCTATCGTTTTGAAACGGCTGTACAGACCCATAGCAAACGAATAGTCGTTGTGCGACATCTCCGTAATGTGTCTGCGACGATCCTGCGGGCTCATGTTCGTAAAGAGCGTACGCCCCAGGAGAATGTCATGAATCTCAGGGGTGAGGTTGAAGTACCTCTTCACCAGCTCTTTCTGGACAGTGATACCGCGAGCTTCATTTAGCGACACTCCATCCATCTCGAAAAGATGAAACGCGCCAGTCGTAGGAAATGAGGAGGTTAATTTGAAGACCGATCCGTTGTGACGGATCGTAATCTCCTTCAAACCACCAGTAAGGAAATCGGACGGATCAGCCGGTAACGGACCCAATTCAGACAAGAAAGAACTTTTACCGCAGCCATTGGTACCAATCAGAATTTGCATCTGCTTGGTTGGGCGAATCGTGATCCCGTTCATTCCTGAAAGGGCGAAACGCTTATACCCTTTGAGGGTGAGTTCATCGATGATCATGGATCCTCAGCTGATGAATTATTGGGATTATAAAAGTCGCCATCCGCATCCAAACCCGGCGGCGGCCAACCGCGCGCACGAATGTCATTCGAACGGAGCTTACGGATCGCAACACGCCGAAGCGTTTCGAACGGTATCGCTATAACGCTAAACAGGAAGATGAGGAGAACAATGGTCATCCACGGATTGGTCTGAATGAAATTCAAAATATCTGACACGGTAATCTCCGTAGGTCTCAAACCGATAAAGCCTTCTATACCCTAGCCTGGTACGGTAAAGAACTATTACCTATAAAAGCTAACCTATGACATTGACTTTAAGGATTTCTCGTGGACGACACTTTTGACATCTCGAAACTCCGCCCCTATTCGTTTGCGATTGTCGCGGAGAACAAACCCACTTCCACACAAGAAATCCTTGCCGTACCCTACGAGAAGCAACCGTTTCTAGACGGACAGATCAAATCAAATCCGACTAAGATTTCGGTGACTGGTACCGATGCCCAGGGAAATACTTTCCAGGCATCAGCAACATCCGACATGGTGATTAAAGCCACCTGGCTTAAGGGATCAAACACCGGTCAGCAGACGGCGCCAGACGTTCAACGTGGTGAGCGTGTCCAGCTTTACCGGTATGCCGATACCGACAAGTACTATTGGATCTCCCTTGGTCTTGATGATCACCTTAGGCGTGGCGAAACAGTTATTCGGACGTACTCCGGTACTCTGGATGCATCTGGCGACGGGACAAAACCTGGTAACTGTTGGTATTCAGAAATATCTACGCACACAGGTATGGCAACCTTTGCTACCTCGGTGAAAAACGGTGAAGCCGCAGGATACATTATCCAGCTTAACGCCAAAAAAGGTGTCTTTCTGTTCCAAGATAGCAATGGCAATCAGATTGAGATTGACTCGCTTAACAGCCTGATCCTTTTGATTAATGCCCAGAAGACGGCGATCGCACTTAATCAAAAGAACATCCAGATGTCGGCACCGGATTCGATTAGCATCCAGGCGACAAACAATGTTTCTCTGAATGCCGGTAAGGCCGTTTCGATTCAGGCTGGTACTACGTTGGATTTGAAGGCTGGATCAACGTCTTCTATCGCAGCTACAACGCTCACCATCACCGCAGAAACTAATGTTGATGGCGACCTTACCGTGAGTAGCGGAAAGAGTGCTACTTTTGGAGGCAATTGCACCTTTAATGGATCGGTAACTTTCACGAAGCAGATTACAGCAGCCGGTATCAATTCGTCGCAGCCTGTAACCGCGCCAAATATCTAACGACAGAATAAGCCCCCTCCCCGCAATGGGGAGGGGGCGCTATTCCTTAGACTCAATTGATGACAAGCTTGTCACCATTCACAAACATTTCCTTGACATCCTTGACCATCTTTTCAACGGTGTCGTAGACGATGCAACTCGGTGTCCGGTCAACTACCTTCCGGGCAATGAGTTCGGCGCGTTCATCGGAGATGTCCTCACGAATGTCGGCGGGTGTTATCGTGTCGTCGAGACCGCGCTCTCCCCAAACCAGGTTACGGAAGACACCTGGGAAGAGCAACGACCTGGCATTGGTCGCCAGGCCATAGTGGCGATTCAGTTTCTTCATCACATCCCGCTGGAGGGTCTCCAGCTGCAATGCGTACGGGAAGAGACTCCCGAAGAAGATGATTCGCTTGATGTGTCGTGAACCGAACTTCTCCAGACAGAATACGACGATTCGTCCGAAGAGGCTGCGTTTAGGTTGCAAGGCTGTGGCAGAGGTCATGGAGGAATATCCTAATGGAGTTAGGGGTTTACAGTTTCTTGACGAAATGGATGTTGGAATACGGTGCACACCAGATTCCAGCACCCTCCTCCGTAACAACAATTGTTGCATAACGGATCGCGTTTCTGGATTCCGGCCAAGTGACCACGACGACTCTCGTACTCACCCCTGCGAGAGCTGAAAGTGTGTTGCGGTCAGGAAGATCCAAGCCCAAAGAAAGCTTTACCTTCGTTTCGCCTTCTTCAACATCGGTGGCGTACGCGACGTCAGCATCGATGGAAAGCGTTAGAGAAGTAACACTCCCTAGTAGCTTCGGTTGTGTCTTAGATTTGCCGTTCTCGGCCATACCATACAGAAGTGAGGAAATATCCGTGAGTTTGACATGCGACTCAGGGATTTCTTCGGTACCTTCTAAAAGACGAAGTTCGCACCCCTCCATGAGGTTCGTCATCTTGTCAAGATACTCAATCGCACGGAACCCTAACCGCGGTGGTGACAGAACGCGAGATAGCGTTGCTGTACCACCAGGGGTATCGATGGACTCCATGTCATCCTCTTCTTCATCCCGTTTGTGTTCATCCTCATCTTTCTTCTTTTGATCCGTCCACGTTTTGACAGCGCGAATGGAACGATTCTTATCATCGAATAGCAAGAAATCCGGGCCATTCTGAAGAATGAGGTTGTAGATATCCGGACGCATGATCACATCGAGATTCATGAGAATGGGGCCATGATCGCCGGTGCGATTGGCCATTTGCACATGGAACCACCACAACTGCTGGATGACCGGATCGGGCGTTGTCAGTTTGACGGCTGCAAACTGTGCATCTGAGATGCGTTTACCGATAAACTCATCTGCCGAATTGATTTTTGTCAACCCGTAAATGGTGGGTGGGTTCGGCAACCCATTGATCGTCAATCCGTTTGGGTAGAGAGGCATGAGCAGCCGTGGGAGATTCAAGAAGCGCGAACGATCGGCTTTCTTAGTCCAGAATCCTTTGGCGTCTCGGGTGATGATACGATCCAGTGACGAACCATTGACACCAGCAATGATACCATGGGTAGCAAGCATGTCAGCACGCTCGTTACCAGGGTTACCATTGTGACCTTTCACCCAAACAACTGTTATACTTACACCCTGCTGTTGAGCAGCTCGTTTGAGTTCGAGAAGTCGAATGCACAGCTCTTTGTTAGCAGCCGGCTGACCATCACCTTTGATCCAGCCTTGAGCCTCCCAGTTCTCCGCCCATTTCTGAAAGACATTGAGCGCGTACTGGCTGTCAGCTTGAAGGTAGAGCGTTGCAAGCTTCTTCTCAATGGCGAACTCTAGCGCCTTGACCATTGCAGTGAGTTCGGCAACATTGTTCGTAGCGCCCGAAGCCAATGTGCCAATGCCGTCTACGTATTCTTGCGCGGTGATAGCCAACGGAACTTTGGCGGTAAGGTCGTAACCCTTAGCCGTAGGTTGGCCTTCTTTCATCCCTGCGCCCGTTTTTGTTTCTTTCTCCACGTACGTGTAACCGTGGATGCCCCATCCACCAACATCGTATTGACGCTGGTAACCACCGTCGGTGTAAATGACACCATGGAGTGGCAGCGCTTCTTCATGCTTTTCGGTGGTCATGATTAAAACTCGGTAAAGGCCTACTGTATCATCGGTGGTGATACGCTTTTACAGGCTTGGTTGTACGCGTTGAAGAACTGCGTACTGGATTCATGCATGTTGCTGATGTAGGTACGCAAAGCCAATGCGTAGTCCACCATGGTGTTTTCAACCAACTCGACATCTTTTCGTTGATCATTGGTGAGTACAGTGAGCGCTGGCAGATTGCCGAATGAAGGTGGTATCAGGTTGTGACATTTTAAGTCATTCGGTCCACCGGTGGTAATGACGTTAGCTACCGCCGGAGTTTGAGACGACACCGTCTTCTCGGTCGAAACCACTTTCGCCACACTATCCTGGTGAAGGTGGAAATAGACAATATCCTCACCTCTTCCTTGTTTGGGTTTAGGGAGGATAAGAAAAGTGCAACCAGTGAACACCGTGACTAACGCCACAGCTAAAACCAGGGTAATGAATCGCTTAGCCATAACCGATCCTTTAATTGTAGAGTCGATCCAACGGATCGTGTACAGGCTGTGTAGTACTCGTTGCTGTCGATGACGGGCGGCGATGTGCTGTGTGTTGTTTGCTCAACTCTTGCTCCAGCGCTTTGATACGCGCATCCTTAGCCGCCATATCTGCCTGAGTAGGCTGAGTAGTAGTCGATACGGTCGCTGGAAGTGCAGGTGTTGAAAGAACAATCTTAGGATCAATTTTTGGGCACGTGATCGGTGTGAGCTGTTTAGCTGCCGACAACTGTTGCGAAAGTGCGGTCACCTGTCCTTTCAAATAGGTGTTCGCGTCATCCATGTACAGATTGGCGCCAAAGACGAAGAGGAAGAGGAAGCCCATGAAAACCATGAACTTGTTTTGCGTGAGTGCATCACGCACGGTTTGATTACCCAGGATAAGTTCCTTGAGGAAAGGAAAGATGCTGGAAATCACAGTCAAAAAAACGTTGAACATGAAGGGTTGTCCTGTAGGGCTTTAATGGTATAGCCGCTCATCATACAGTAAAACCACGGCCCTCTATGGCCTTCTCCTGCACAGGAAACTAGCACCAATGAGTACACTTGCCATCGAAGGGTTTGTCAATAATTTCCTGTTGGATTCGTCCACTCCGGGTCAGGTTTCGACGGTCGGTCAGCTCTCTAAGGTGAGTTACAGCTATTCACCGATTATCGAAGAGTACAATAACCCGGGTAGTTATCCGGATGTAGAACTCATTGCGTTCACGATGAACCAGGATGGGCAACAAGTTGCCGTTCCTGCACTCTACGGTAGTTACGCACTCCAAGTCTCCACCTGGATCTATCAGCAGGCGCTGCTGGGCAATTTCACCGGTAATACAGCAGCTTTCATTGAGGCGCTGTTGGGCCAATTCGGGTCGACCATGACCCAGATTGCCGCCGGCAACATGATCAACTTCAATACCAATCTGTACTGCCCTGAATGGATTTCGTTCGTTCAGAGCACGGCCGATGGTAACACCAATACGGTGCGTCTGTGGTTCTGTGACGCTTCGTTCCAGGTGCAATATGACAAGTACACGATTCGTGTCATTCCGCCAGTGCAGAACGTCGACGACTTCTTTGCGGGCTACAATTCAGTAGCAGCGGAGATGGCACAGTTTAGCGTACCGACGCTAATGACCCGTGTACAGGCTGCGGCTAATGAAGAGCCGTATACCCTGCTTCGGTCGTATACGTTCAACTACGTCAACCCGAACAATCAGTCTCAGACCATCCCGACCGTCTGGACGGTAATCGAATATGGCGTCGCCGGTGACAACCTAGATTCCATTAAGGCGGCTATCATTGCTACGATTCTGGCTACCAGCCAGTATACTCAGGTGCAATGGGCAGCACTTTTCCCGGATCTTTTCTTGTCAACTGAGTTCATCGTTACACCGCGCTGGGATCAGTACGCGATTCCACAGGGCTCCAATTCATTGGATTCGGGTATCTACTCGCCCAATGTCAACTGGAACGATGCACTCTACGTAGCTCAACAAACTGCCCAGGGTGTAGGTTACTCCAGTGGTACGGTCACGGAATCGCTTAATTTGGTCCCTTTCCAATATAAGTCGATGATGCTGGAATTCGTGGCGGGGCCGGCCAACGAATCGATCGAAACGTCGATTCAGACGCTCTTCCCTGATTACGTCAACGTCCCGTCGAGCTCCATTGATTTTGCACGCATGTCGAATAACACACAGGCATGGGTCAACTTCATGAACGGGATGCTTCAGTTGGCCGAAACGATGAATGGGTTCTCTGCGCTACCTGCACCTGTAGCAGGCGGACCTACCTATCAGCGTATCACCCGCAATAGCATCTACTACCTGGCGGCCGTTTACGGAAATGTGCAGTACCTCATGGTTCCGTTGGCGCAGCTTCAGTCGTTGATAGGTGCGGGCGTTCAAGGGCAGCCTCGGCATCCGGTAGTGAGTAGCTAATCATGTCGGGTAACATCACCAACCCACCAGTCGTACCCGCCATTGGTACCTCCGGATCGTTTACGCTTAAATCGCCGTTCAGTGTGCCTGCCGATACCGTTTACATCGTGTCGGCAGTACGCACTTTCGCTGATTTAGCAATGGCTGGCCAAGATCCCATGGCGTTGATTTATTCGCCTGCGGGTCTTACTTCTACTGACTACGATAACGATGTAGCTTCAGGCGCTGTCGTGGTTGTGCTGACGTCAGGTACTTCCGCACCAGTTTACATCCCTAGTAGTTATTTGGTACAGCAGCCATCGCAAGATGTGGTGCCGTATTCGATGATGATTGGTTCGTTTAATTTGGGGCCGTTACCTGATGCACTGGACTTGACCGCATTGGTCAATTTGATCACACAACTCATTGCTGCTACCGTTGGTATTGCCGATCCGCAAGTGGAACTGCACGCTATACCCACTACAACGGTCGTGACGTCTGCTCAGGACGCGGCGATGACACAGGCTAGGTTAGCTGCTGTCACTAACAACCAGACGCTCTACGCGCGTCTGGTGGCCTTACAGACGGCATACAACTCCCTCCAGCAGCGCTACAACGCTTTAGTGAGTGCGTGTGTCAATGCAGGGTTTACCAGCGAATCGCAATCGGCTTCCGGTTCAGGCTGAGGAACATATCGCCCCTCCCCGCAATGGGGAGGGGCTTTTATGCCGTTATTCGACGTCAGACGCAAGTTCCCTACGCGTTTCCATCACGCAATGACGGAAGCGACCGTAGAGGTAAACCACGGCAGCGTAGTACTCCACCGCACGGGCTACGTTTAACACCAGCTGCGAAAGACCGTCTAGTTGGACAGCACTGGTCTGGTACGTAGCTGGATCTTCCTTCACACGCTCGATCAAACGATTGAGATAATCACCAGCGTCGGTGACGTCCTCCAGAAGAGCTTCCGGGTTTGTCACATTGAGGCGAGTATCCACCTCTTGAATCCGGCGCATGATCTCTGGCCAATCGTTATTACGAGCCACAACATTCTTGTACTCAGTACGGTCGCCTTTGGCTTCTGGATTGGCGTGCTGTGCCAAGAATTCCAGTTCTGCCGTACCTTTGTGGATATCGGCGAAGATACCCATGGAGGGAAACTGATCGGGATTCACCGAGGCCAGCTTCTCAGGGCGTGACAGAAGGTCGGTAACGTAGTTCTTGAACGGTGCTACAACATCCTTCGGAATGCGCTCAGCGATTTCCAGCTCCGGGCCGATCTTCTTCAGGTAGTCCAGATAAGTACCCTGGAAACCCCTCGGTATGTACGCTGCACGATTCATCAGCGTAGCATAGCTGGCCTTCTGCACCTTGGTCAGAAATTCTTTCTCAGGGGCCAGCGGGATGAATGCTGCATTGAGGCCGGAGATAGCCACGCGGCAGGAGTGCATGACACCCGAGAAGAATTCCGGGAATCGAGCAATGATCTTGGACGGGTCGACGCCTGCGAAGGCTTCAACCGAGATGACCTTAGCGGTCGTTTCGTATTGGCTAATAAGGCTCATGGTTTTGAACGACTCGTTGGAAAGGTGTTTGTGTTTGGCATCGACCTTCTTTTTAAGGTGAGCCACGGCGGCTTTAAGCGCTTGAACACTCTTGCGCTGATGATCTAGGCTGGGATCGTCTTTCGATGTCGTAAGACGGGCGCGGATCGACTCCTCTTTTTGGAGCTCACCTTCGGCGATGCGAAGACGTTCTTCGTACACCCTCAAGCGATCTTCGTAAGAGCCAGCCACTGCCTCCACAGCATGATCGAGAAGTGACTCTGTAGTTACGAACGCTGTTTTCATCGATAAATCCTTGAGGGGCATACAGCCTAAATTGCGCAGTCATATCAATAGCAGGGTATTTTTTCAGGGCTTGAAGGTATCCTGTGTTCCCTCGTCCAGGTGATTCACATGGCACTCAGTAAGTTCTTTCGTCCCGCCGAACCGCTCTTCCCGATGCTGAATGTCGGCTGTCTAGTCGACCTGCAAACCGGGCAGTATGTGCAGGGGCGTTTTGGGGAGTCGATCCTCAATGGTGGCCTTCCCTACATCACCGGTATTGTGGGCCGTGGTAATTCGTTCAAGACCATGCTGGAGATCTTCTTGCTCTTGATGGTGTTGGCGCGTTATGCTTCGGCAGACGCGGTGTTCTATGAAACCGAGATTTCTGGAACAGTCAATCGTATCTACCAGCTGGCGCAGCAGGTACCCGAGTTGTCAGGTCTTGATCTCCAGAAGATGGCTCGCTTGATCTACACCAACGTGATTACAGCGCGTGAAGACAAGAAGCCCAATCTGGGCGATATGTTCTTTGACGACCTGAAGAACATGTGGGAGGAGAAGCGTAAAGGTGGTAAGGAGTACGAACGGACGCTTCCGTTCATTGGTTTGAATGGCGATCTCATGAAGACGCTTCAAGCTACGATCTCGGGTATCGATTCGTTCTCTCAGTTCACCACGTCGCCTGTGCAGAACATGCACGACGATAACAAGATCGGTGACAAGGGTAACAACATGGATCATGCGCGTGATGCGCTAATCAAAACCCAGATGATGATGCAGCTCCCTGCACTCACGGGTAGCTCCGGTGGCTACGTCATGATGACAGCGCACATCGGCGATCTGGCGATGCAAGATCCGAATTCTCCTGCGCCGCGTAAGCTCGATACCATGAAAGAGCGCGACGGTAAGATGAAGAACGTTCCTGAGAAGTTCTCCTTCTTGACCAACGTGTGCTGGTATCTCTACGGCGCAACACCACTGGTAAATGATGCAACGAAAGCGGCTGAGTGGCCACGGAACCCTGGTGAAGAGCTGAAGGGCGACCAAGACCTCAAGACGGTCAACGTCAAAGCAGTTCGTCTGAAGTCAGGTATGTCCGGCATGCCGTTCCAGTTGGTTCTTTCGCAGACGGAAGGTATCTTGGTCGGATTGACCGAACTGAACTTCATGCGTCAGCACAAAATGGGGATCATTGGTTTAGGTACGCCGAAGTTCTCTTTGGAACTCCTTCCTGATGTTCAGCTGGGTCGAACGACGGTGCGCAAGTTGATTCGTGAGACGCCGAAGCTACAACGTGCGCTAGAGATCTCCTCGGAGCTCGTGCAGCTGAATGTGCTTCCCAACTGGATGCAGCTGGATAAGAAGTACAAGTGCACCCCAAAACAACTCCGTGACGATCTAGAGAAGCTTGGTTACGACTGGGAGACGATCCTTACCAAGACGCGCGGCTTCTGGATCTACGAAGAAGACTACGTTGACGGTCAGACTAAGAACTTCCTCTCCACCATGGATCTTTTGCGTATCCGTTCGGGGGAATACCACCCTTACTGGTTGGATGACGACAAGAAGACCGTTCTCCCTCAAAAGAAGTGGCGTAAGGTAGCTATCAAAGAGCCTGTCACTGCTTAAGGATTCACCATGAGTGATACCAACAAACGTCCTGTAAGGATGATCATCGCTGGAACCCGAGGTGACTACTACCAAGGGTTCTTCCGGAAGACGATGAATGCCATCTTGAAAGAACTGATGGAGCGCGAGAATCTTCATCGGGATGACATCGAAATTATCTCCGGAATGGCTAAGACTGGCGCTGACTACTTCGCTGTCCTTTATGCGGAAGCAAACAAGTTTCCGCTAAAGGAATGCTGGGCCAAATGGGATGACGTGAAGGCACCCGGCGCGAAAGTTAAGACGGACGATCGCGGCAGAGAATACAACGCTAATGCTGGCTTTGACCGTAATACTGAGATGGCAAAGATGGCAACCCATCTCGTTGCTTTTTGGGACGGTCGGAGTAAGGGCACTGAGCACATGATCTCCACTGCAAAGGCTCACGGTCTTACAGTGGTTACGATCGTTTTGGATCAGCGGCAGAAGTCAGACAGTGAGAAGAATCGCCATGTCTAAGACCCGTGATCGTAAGCGAGAACTGCTCAAACGGAAGATCTATGTCAAACATACTCGTGAACAGGAGATCAAACGTCTCCTTGAAACGGAGACATCACCCGTCTTACGGCACATGCTTCAGATGAACTTGCGTTTCCCGATTAATCGGGATTTTATCGACAAGATCGTTGCCGGTACGAACGAGAACGATTTGGCATACATCCGCACGTTAAACAGGGAAGAGCAGGAAGACGTCATTCGTGAAATGGCGGATTGGCGTTAGGATATGACCAGTCCTAATTAGAGAGCCCATCATGGCTACGCCCCGCGAAAAAGCTACAGCGTTCATTTTGAAGTATGTGGAAAAGCTTCTTCCGGGAAGTAAGAATCCTGAGTACTACAAGAAGATGCTGAATGATCTCAGCGATAAAGATTTCAAAGCCATGATGGAACGGCTGCGCTCCGGCGAAGAAATTCTCTTTCTGATCGCTCCCAACTTGAGCAAAGAACGTTTAAGTCTCGAACGCAACTTGGCTTTAGCTAAGGAGCTTGGGTTTACGTTTTTTGAGCGTATCTGGACACCTGATCCTAAATCGGGAAAACGGTATCGTACACCAAAGCGTTACATGGTACTCAAGCTTCCTATTCGTCGACAGGTACAGTTACTCCAGAAGAAGATTTCCATTCCGGAGAACAATCACGCTATCGATGAACTGTCTGGTCAGCCTACCGGGCCTTCACAGGGTTCGAAGATTTCTTTCCCACAGGTGCAGGTCATGGCCGCGCAGGGTATTGACAACGCATTAGTCGAACTCTTCAAATATCGCGGTGGTGACATTGAAGCGGGTCGTGCACTGGACAAAGAAGTCATGCAGACTGGCCGTGCCAACTTAGATCAACTCACTGATCATCCTACGGTTGTACGTTCCGTAGAGACACTCAGTACACTCCTGAAGGGTGCTCACCTTGACAACAACCTCGTCTGAAATCGACATCACTGCTAACATGGAACGATGGACGACTGAGCTGATCCTACCGATCCTGGTTCGGCAAGGATCAGCTCAAGCGACTCTACTTCGCGAGCTAGTTAAAAAGGGTTCTGAAATTGCGCCGTATGCTTTCATTCAGAATCACGATTACATGGCATGCTGGGAGACGCTGCGCGCTAACACGGATCTCACCACCCTGCTTCTGTCGGTGACCTACGAGTACATCGTCAGGTTGGGTGGCGTTGAATCATCTGCGTTCAAAAGTGTAGCTAAAGCCTTCGCATCGGCAGTGTCTTATACAACACATACAGACAGCTTCCAGGATTCGACGGTTACGGAACGTGCTGTCAAGCCGGACGACCGAGCTAAGGCTTCGGATGTGTTCACAAACAACATGTGGTTTGTCGTGTTGGTTATTAGTGGGTGGGTCAACGTGAAGACGCTCCTCCACGAAATAACCGAATACAACCGCGTCGCAACGTTTACGTCATAAACGGTTTTCAAATCTACATCATCCATGTGACACACCTCCAGGCTACTGCTCTTTCCGAGTGGTAGCTTGGAGCGTACTATTTTCCTTTTGGAGAGGATCATGCAAGAGAACGACGGTGGGTACGATGTTCTCATCGAAATCGATGCACTACTCGATACGCGCTTGGGAGCCATTGCGAGATTGGATCCCGATGCTGCAAGTAAAGTGTTTGACGATTTTCGATACTACACACGCGAGACTGATGACTTCCTGGAGGTTACGGGATTGACCCGTGAAGTTACAGATAAAGCGTACAAAGAGCGTGACGAGGAGACACTCGCTGCATCACTCATCACCCCCATGATTTACCAGCTAGCCGAAATTGTAAAATCGATTCAAGTTGACTTCGCTGTACGTCGTATGTCGCAACCATTTCGTGTGCTCATCAACGGCTATCCTTACAAGGATTTACGTAAGGACGAGCGTACGGCCATCTGCATGGCGGTAAAGAATCACCTTAATCTCGACGTACCAGTTGAGATGGTGTTTATGACACCTGAAGAAGTAAGCCCTTCGTATATCCGTGCCAACTTGTCAGGGATGATTCTCTACAACTTTAATGCATGGATGGCAGCTAACTTCAATGCATTGGAAAAGGTTGCTTTTCCTAGGGTGCATGTGGTGGCACCGAGGTTGTTTGAGAAAGAAACACCTGCTCCTGAACTGCGTCAAGTGAAAGAGTTTAACAACGCTTCGCCTTTCGGCATTTTGAAGTTTGGTTTGAGCATGTATTTCACACTGATCTTCATGCACCCTTCATTCTTCTCTGTCGTACCGCCGTTGACATTACGACATAAACTCCCCCAGGAGGTCAAAGCCTCCCAGGAGAGTGATGCCATTATGCCTCCTGAAGGTCTTCTTCAGGATTCTGAGGACGTTTCTTCCCCTGAGACGCCGTAAAAGATTCGTAGGTTAGATCCGACGTGCCAATGTCGGTTTCGCCTGGAACCAATTCGATCGCAGGAAGTTTGCTCAAGTCGACTGCTGGGGCCGCGCGCTCCAGCAGTTGGCCTTCTATGACCTCTTTCTCGTAAGGGTTCTTACCCTTGAGCTGTGCAAAGACACCCGCAATGACACTGGCTGCCAACTTATCGGAGTTATCATTCGTCCTCTCATCCGATTTAATCTTCATCTTGGTTAACGCTTGACGATCCATACCATCGAGCGTTTTCAAGAGGACGTTAGCGACCTCGCCATCGGTGGGTGCCCCGTTGGCGGTAAGTACATCCACCAGGTCTTTTCGATGGCGTTGGGTGAAATCCAGTGCTTCTTCATCCGACATAGGTGTCGGCGCTACACCGGTATTCGGTACAAGCTGGACAATGTTGTCAGACATGGGAATTCTTCCTGTGTAAAATTTTACATATCGTATGTAGCGCCCTTCTCTAAATATTTATTTAGCGGATGGGCTCATACGGTAGTTGGAGCGAGACACCTAAATGAAACT
>DATMTU010000076.1:0-9048 GCA_035564035.1 Dongiaceae bacterium | reverse complement strand
TATAGATGAATTAGCACTCCCATGTCAAGAGTGCTAATTATCTTATCCTATTGATTTTTACGACCAAGAGGACTATTATCATCTACGTCTTATAGGAAACAGCAAAACCAAAAAGCATGCCCCCGTAAGAAGTGAATCCGCTCAAGGTTGGTGCGGGTTATTTTACAGAGAGGAATTGAGATGACCCTGCTTGCACCTCGCGCAGCCGAAACACGGCTTCGTGGAGGAAGCGCACTTCACGAGCGCCTCATGGCGGTTCGAAGCGAACTGACGGCTGACGAATTGGTGATGTTGGACCTGCTGCTCGATGACTGCAGCACTGCCCAGCAAACCCACGGACGCGGCTTCAAGTCGATCGTGTTCGCGGTACTTCCCACCGCCAATGATGCCGGAGAGTATAGCCGGCTCCAGAAGGCGATTCGGAAAACCGCCTGCCACATCTCCCATGTCACGCTGACCCCTGTTCATCAAGAATCGATGCTCCGTGATCTTTTCAAGAAGCTCACCGACATCGTGAAACAGGCCGGCGTTCACCTGTCCACCTACACGATGTGTTCGATGGACGACAGCCCCCAGCTCAGCTTCGTGACCTTCAAGGTCAACGTCGACCCTCGCTGACAAAAGCTCCTCCTCCCACAACTAAATAGGGATGAGTAGAGCTGGTCGTCACATTCCTCTCTACTCATTCCGTTTTTATAAAATACCGCCCTTTTCCGGGCGGTATTCGTTTTATCGGCAGTCTATTGCCGCGTGACTTTTACCATCGCATGGCGAATCACATGGCCATTCAATAAGTAGCCCGCTTGCAGTTCTTCGGCAATTACTTCTTTGTCGCCTACTGCGTCTTCATCAAATTGAATTGCCTCATGAAGTTCGGGGTTAAACTCGGTACCCGGCTTGGCATCAATACGCTGCAAGTTTAAACTTTCCAACGACTTTTCGAGGTTTTTTGCTAAGCTGGCAATACCTTGCGCCCACTGGTTGTCTTTGAGATCTTCGGGCATATACGTGACGGCACGCTCAATGTTATCAATCACAGGTAAAAGTTTTAGAATAGCGCTCGCTTGGCCAGATTCACGTGCAGCCGCTTTTTCACCATCAACCCGTTTGCGGTAGTTTTCAAAATCGGCACGGGTACGCTGCAAATCAAGGGTTAATTCACCCAAGGCTTGTTCGTATTCATTTTGCACGTCGTCTTTTTTTACTTTTTTATCAGTCATCTATAAAATCTCCTCTAACATTGCGCCGGTCTGTCGCACTAATCGCATCACCTTCGCATAACTTTGGCGTGTTGGCCCCAACACACCAATATAGCTCGCGTCACTATACGGCGAGCGAAATTTACTAATAATCAACGTTGCACCGCTGGTTTTACCAATTGGGTTTTCCGAGCCAATGTACACATTGAGCGGTTCGTTTGGTGCCGCCTCGCGAAGCCATGGTTCAAGGTTATCCAACAAGCGAGCAACTTGCTGGGCATGTTCACCTTGCATAAATTCAGGATGCGAAAAAAGGTTACCCATGCCACTTAAGTAAAGCTCGTCGCCAATGGTAGCAATGCCAAGGTTATGGGTGAGTTCAACAAGGCTATCAACGGCACTTCGAATCGCGCGGTCCGCACGGTCACTCCCCGAAACACGCGCTTCAATCGCTCTCGCACTGCGATCAAGAAGCTGCTGCGGATGCTCGGCCTGCGCTTCGTTCAGGCTATTCACGTAAAAGCGGTAGCCCGCATCAGTTGGCACGCGACCAGCGCTGGTGTGCGGCTGTTCGATAAGGCCCATTTCTTCAAGCTTGACCATTTCGCTTCGAATCGTGGCGCTTGAAACACCAAAAAGCTTAGCCAGCATTACGCTTCCAACAGGTGCTGCAATTTCAGCGTGTTGCTCGATAATTGCCGCCAAAATAAGCCTTTGTCGTTCGGTCATGGTTTTATTGTACCTAAGGCTAGCACTCGCTGTCAATGAGTGCTAAAATTTACCCATTATTAGCAAGGAAATCGTTAATACGACGAAGAAGCTCGCGGGCTACTAATAGGGCGCTGTCACGATAAGCCGGCTGTTTATACTCGCCCGACATAATCACTTCGGCAGTATCAATCACTTCAGTATTAATAACTGGGTGAAAGCGGGGGTTTTCGATTGGCTTCGCAATTTCTTTGAGGGCCGTTTTCATGCGCCGGACTTTCTCTTCATGGCTCATGTCGCCACGCCCGTCAAGGCGTTGCTGCCACACATCAAAATTTGGCGGCAAAAGGAGTACCGCATCTAATTGTGGAAAGTGGCCCATAAGCTCTTCAATACCCTGTATATCAATGACCAAAATAGGTATTTGCCTGCTTTCGACAACCTTCTGATAGGCATTCGTGCTCGTGCCATACATCCCTCGTTCGTGAACTTGCTTCACTTCGACGTATTTTTGAGCGGTGACTTTAGCAAGGGCCTCATCGTCTGTCAAAAACCAATAATGAACGCCGTTTACTTCTAGGCCGTCGTGGTGTGGACGAGGGCTTCGCGTCGTGTCTGAAACAACCAAAGCATAGTCGCCCGACTGAGTTAAATAAGTCGCGAGGGTGTCTTTACCTGCTCCGGTTGGTCCGGCAATATTTAATGAAGGGTGCTCCGATACGTACCGTACTGTCTCTTCAGAAGGTTGATATGAGGTAATCGCATCGAGTAATCGCTGATCCATATCCTAGTATTGTACCAGACGATGAATTAATCGCGTTTGAGCATCACCATGAAGGCTTCGGATGGAATATCGACTTTTCCAAAACGCTTCATACGTTTTTTACCTTTGGCCTGCTTGGCAAGCAGTTTCTTTTTACGTGAGACGTCACCACCATACAAATAACCGGTAACATCTTTTCGGTAAGCACTAATATCTTCACGGGCAATAAACTTGCCACCAATACCAGCTTGCAGTGACACCTGAAAACTTTGACGCGGAATCACTTCCTTGAGTTTCTTGACCATCTCGCGGCCCAAGCTTTGCGCTTCCGAACGGTGAGCCATCACACTGAGCGCATCAACTATTTCACCGGAAACATAGAAATCA
Source organism: Dongiaceae bacterium (assembly GCA_035564035.1). GTDB lineage: Bacteria > Patescibacteriota > Saccharimonadia > Saccharimonadales > Saccharimonadaceae > Microsaccharimonas. Next base: position 5,991 of record DATMTU010000076.1, on the reverse strand, counting down.
ACCCGGACTAAATCTTCTGGGCGGTAATCGGAAAGTTCGTAGTTAAACGACCCATACCCACTGGTAATCGATTTGAGTTGGTCGTAAAAATCAGTCAACAAGTTAGCCAGCGGCGCTTCAAAACTGACTAAAGCTCGCTCATCAATGTAGCTAAGGTTCGACTGGCGACCGCGTTTACTAATAATAAGTTGAATAACCGGGCCAATAAATTGTTGCGGCACGACAATTTCACCCTTAATCCATGGTTCACGAATTTCGGCTACCTTACTGACATCAGGCAGGTTGCTGGCGCTTTTAATATCGAGTTCTTCACCATTGCTTAGGAAGACTTGATAGTCAGTCGACGGGTTCGTAACCACCAAATCCAAATCGTATTCACGCTCCAAACGCTCCCGAATAATATCGAGGTGTAGCAACCCAAGGAAACCAATACGTACCCCAAACCCAAGGACTGGTGAATTTTCTGGTTCAAACTGCAGCGCCGAATCACTCATGCTGAGTTTTTCAATGGCGTCCTTCAAATCTTGATACTCATCGTTGCTCACCGGAAAGAAACCGGCATACACAAATGGCTTTACCAATTTATAACCCGGCAAGGCTGCGGTGGCAGGTTTTCGCTTAACCGTAATCGTATCGCCCACCCGCGCTTCACGAGTTGAACGAAGGTTGGTCACGATATAGCCAATTTCACCCGTTTTTAATGAGGCGCTTGGTTTCATAGCCGGGCTCAATGAACCAACTTCCAATGCTAAGCCGGATGCGCCAGTGGCCATCATGTCAATCGTATCACCTTTTCTAATCTCACCATCGAAATCACGAATATAAAGGATCACGCCACGGTAATCATCAAAATAGCTGTCAAAAATAAGCGCACGAGTTGCCGCTTCTGGTTCGCCTTGCGGTGGGGCGATGCGTTCAACAACCGCGTCCAAGACATCGTTAACACCCTCGCCCGTTTTGGCGCTGATTTTAATAATGTCCTCTTCTTTACAGCCCAGAAGATTAATCACTTCAGCACTCACTTTTGGCACATCGGCCGCCGGAAGGTCAATTTTATTTAAGACAGGGATAATCGTTAAGTCGGCAGCTATGGCTAAATAGACATTTGCCAATGTCTGCGCCTGGATACCTTGCGACGCATCAACCACCAAAATAGCCCCTTCGCAGGCCTGCAGGCTTCGCGATACTTCATAGCTAAAGTCGACGTGGCCCGGCGTATCAATCAAGTTGAGTTCGTGGCCTTTATACTGCATGCGAACTGGCGCAAGTTTAATGGTAATCCCTTTTTCACGCTCCAGGTCCATACTATCAAGTAACTGCGATTTCATATCACGCTTTTCAACGGTACCAGTTAATTCAAGCATACGGTCGGCAAGCGTTGACTTGCCATGGTCAATATGGGCAATAATACAAAAATTTCGGATATGGTCTTGGTTCACGGGTTACTCTTTTACAGCAGGTTCTTTAAATAAAATGTTACGGATGCGGTGCAGAATTGGGTTTACTTCTTCCAATTTAAACAGTCGACAAATAATTATATATGATAATGCACTTACCGAGGCAATAATTGTAAACTTCGGAAACGCCGAGAAGAAGCTCTGATCGGCAGCGCTCAGCGGCAGCATCACCACCATAATATAAGCGACGATTGCCGTAAAACCCGAGGCGCTTGCCATGCGACCAATCGCATGAACGAATGGCTTATCAAATAGCCCTTCGATACGCCGTGACATAATCGAGAATAAAATACTCACTTCAACACCCGCAACAATCACCGCTGCCCACGCCAGCCCGTAAACTCCCATGCCTAACCCCATCGTAAACCATACTGCCAAGACGATATTAAGGCTAATAGTAAAAATTGAAATATAGAGCGGCGTTTTGGTATCTTGCTGGGCGTAAAAACTGCGTGCCGAAATAAAGTAAATTGAGCGAAACAGAATCGTCAAAACCAAGATTCCTAAAATACTCGCTATGTAAGCATCACCACCGTTTTTAATGAAGCTCACCAAATAACCACGGCCGAAGTAGGCAATGACGGCAACCGGAAGTGCCAACCATACGATCACGCGCAGCACCGATTGAAGCTCCTTTTTAAATAAGTCGGGGCGCCCCTCGCCAAGGCGTTCCGTCATCTTCGGAAAGGCCGCCGTACTAATCGCAACACCAATCAAGTTAATCGGGACAAATGACAAAGCGGTTGCCTGCTGGTAAGCACGCACGCTTCCGGCCGCCAAACGGGATGCGAGGTTTGTTTCAACAATACTATTCACGTAGTCGATACCTTGGTCAAGTGACCGTGGCGGCAGTAACCGAAGCACTTGGTGTAAGCCTTTATTTTTCCAATAAATCTTAAACCGATAATCAAAGCCCATCCCAAACAAGCCTAAGCTACTGACGATAAGTTGCAACATAGACCCCAGGACAACACCAAGCGCCACCCCCATGATACCGCCATCAAATACATGCCAGCCAAATAAGTTAATGCCATTCGTAAAGAAGACAGCCCCAATAATAATACCGATATTGTAGAGGACGGGAGCGAGCGCAAAGAAAGCAAACCGTCCCACGGCTTGTTGCATACTGGCAAATACGGTTGCAATAGCGAAGAGGAATGGGTTGATAGCAATCACTCGCATCATACTCACCGCCAGCGAACGGCTCGATTCATCCAGCCCCGGGCCAACAACGTAACGAACCAGCGGGTCAGCAAAAATAATGATCAATACACTCGTTGCCAACGTCACAAGCGCCAACAAGTTAAGGAGGCTGGTTGAAAGCTCCCAGGCAGATTTTTTATTCCCTGTTGCAAGCCGTTGGTTGAATACAGGGATAAAGGTCACACTCAGGGCGCCCGATACCAAAATGAAGAACATGAAGTCGGGAATGGTAAAAGCGACCGTATACGCATCAATACCGGTTGGGTAGGTATCGAAATAAAGGCCGTTCAAAAGACGGTCACGAAACAACCCTAAGATGCTCGCCAAGAGTGACGAACCGGCAAGTAAGGTTGCCGCTAATTTTAACGGCAACCTTCTGTTTGCTCTCGAGATAGTCGCGCGAAAGTTAATCATAAAAAGCGCTGCTGGCACTTATCGGTTAGTAAAGTGCAGCCTCCTTTGGCAGCTTAGCATCTTTAAATAATGCAACAACTTCATCGGCTTCAATGGTTTCGTCTTTTACCAGTGCATCGGCCAGCTTTTTAAGGCTTGGCATATTTGACTTAATGACAACTTCGGCACGGTGGCTGGCTTCTTTAATAAGCTCGGCAACTTCGGTATCAATCTCACGGGCCGTGTCATCGCTGTACGGGCGTTCGTGAGTAATCTTATCGAATACCATGCCTCCGTTATCTTCGTGAAAAACTTGGTCGCGAAGTTTTGAACCCATACCTTGCTCGATTACCATATCGCGAGCGATTTCAGTTGCCTTTCGCAGGTCTGAGCCAGCGCCAGTTGTCACACGATCACTTCCGTAAATAATTTTCTCAGCCACGCGGCCGCCAAGTGCACGGGCCAGAATATCCTTGAATTCAATGACGCTCGTATAATTGCGGTCTTCTGGTGGCAAGAACCAAGTGACCCCACCAGTACCGCCACGAGGAATGATGGTAACTTTGTGAACCGGATCGCTATCAGGTAGTACATGGCCAACCAGGGCGTGCCCCGCCTCGTGGTAAGCTGTCATCAACTTCTCTTCTTCGTTCATCACCTTTGTTTTGCGTTCAGGGCCAATGGCTACCTTTTCAAAGGCTTCGGTAATATCAGCGTTAGAGATTGTTTTGCTGTTACGGCGAGCAGCGATAATAGCCGCTTCGTTAGCAATGTTTGCCAAGTCGGCACCTGATGAACCAGCAGTTTTTGCTGCCAAGGCATCGAGGTTCACATTTTCTTCAGTTGGCTTGTTTTTAAAGTGAACTTTCAAAATTGCTTCGCGGTCTTTACGCTCAGGTAAGGTAATGTTGGTGCGGCGGTCGAAACGGCCTGGGCGAAGCAGGGCAGGGTCGAGTACATCGGCACGGTTAGTTGCTGCCAACACAATCACATTCGTGCCCGTTTCGAAACCGTCCATTTCCACCAAAATTTGGTTGAGGGTTTGTTCACGTTCATCGTGCCCACCACCCATACCGCTTCCGCGGCGGCGGCCAACAGCATCGATTTCATCGATAAATATGATCGATGGGGAGTTCTTTTTTGCTTTGGCGAACAAGTCACGCACACGTGAGGCACCAACACCAACGAACATTTCAACAAATTCTGAACCGCTAATACTGAAGAATGGCACATTCGCCTCACCGGCAACTGCCCGGGCCAGCATAGTTTTACCCGTACCCGGGTTACCGACCAGCAGCACGCCCTTTGGAATCTTTGCACCAAGTGACTCGTACTTTTTAGGGTGCTTTAAGAAATCAACAACTTCTTCAAGGTCTTGTTTCGCCGAGTCGTTACCGGCAATATCCGAGAAAAGTACTTTCTTTTTGTCGTCACCATACAATTTTGCTTTTGATTTTCCAAACCCGAGCGCCTGATTATTCTGGCCCTGTGCTTGACGCATCATAAACATAAAGAAAGCAGCGATTAAGATAACCGGCACAACAATGATAGCGATATTCCACAAAATGCTACTCGTGTTTGAAGGAGCCTTCACTGTTACGGCAACAGGTGCATCTTTGTTCAGGCCTTGGTCTTGGAGCGTTCCTGATGAGTCCTTCGTTGACTGCTCGGTTGGCTTATCTTCACCCTTTGGCGTAATGGTTAAATCATCGCCTTGGACAAGAATTTGTGAAATGTCGCCGGCGTTCGCACGCTTTATAACATCAGAGAGTGGAACTTCTTGCAATGATTGATGCGGTGCAGTGACTGCGTAAATAATCAGCGCACCAAAAACAATAACTGCCCAAAAAAGTGTCAGTCGAATGATAGTACTTGGTTTTTTCTTTGGTGAGGGTGAACTTGCTGCCATATAAAACTATGTAATCCTTTCGGGCATTCTAAGAGAACTAGGTGTATCTCTATAATTTTATCAGTTTAGGCGTGAAATAGCGAGTAGAGAAATCGACAATAACACCGTTTCCTGCCTCATAGCGACGGCCAGCCGCATAGGTCTTAATGGCATGAAGTAATCGGGCGAGCTGCGGACGGGTCAGTGCACCTCTTGTTACCTGGTAGAGACACTCAAGGGCTGCCGGGACAGGCATAAGAGTAAGTAGGTGGCGATCATAATGAGGGCCATCACCAATAAGGCGCTTCGCTTCTGCCTCAATTTCTTGGCGTAAAGCCCGTTGGTGCGCGTGCAGCGCACGCAGTTGCCGTTTATGGTCTGCCGGAAGACTGGCCGCACGCTGGCGTAAACGGTTACGAAGATATTGCAAAGACTGATTTGTACTGTCTTCATGCCACTCAAGTTGCCGTTCGGTGGCAAAGCGCACTAAACTTTCTTTCGAGGTATCGACAAGCGGGCGGACTACAGGGCTATCAAATACCGCCAAGCCCCGCCAGCCAGTGCCGCGCGTCAGATTAATCGCCACCGTTTCTACTAAGTCATCGAGGTGGTGCGCAGTAACAAGGGGTGCCTGGTACTTTTCCACTAACTCCTGCAAAAAAGCATAGCGCCGCTCACGGGCCAATGCTTCACTTGCCTGCGGCCCTAGTTCTTCACGGCGTAATTCAAACCGATGGCCATAGCGTTCTGCAAGTGTTTTCACAAAAGCGGCATCATCGCTTGATTCAGCCCGGATACCGTGATCGAAATGGGCAACAATCAATTCGTTACCAGGGGTTTGGCTCATCATGTCGAGTAGGGCGACCGAATCAACTCCCCCGCTCACGGCAACAATATATTTCATGCTTGTAGCGTTTTGAGCTCGGCAACTACTTGCTCACCATGGCCCAGCGGTGTGACACGCCCATACACCTTCACCACTTGTCCATCCGGGTTGATAATAAAGGTTTTACGGAGCACCCCTTCTTTACCAAACATCTTTTTACCCCA
>DATMTU010000075.1:0-3998 GCA_035564035.1 Dongiaceae bacterium | reverse complement strand
GTATGGAGAAATCGAAGTGACTTGGTTTAAGCGGCTATTGTGCAATTATTGGTTCAAAGAACATGTTGCAGATGCAAAATTGACTAAGATGCAAGGTGATGCTATTTTGTTTGTTTGTAAACGCTGTAAGATGGAAACATTGGCATGAATAAAAGAGATTACGGTTACTATTGGGTTAAGAAGAACGGCAAATGGCAAATTGCCGAATTGCTTGATGGCGATAGATGGTGGCTTTTTGGCTATGAGTGGGCGCAAGATGAAACTGTGCTTAAAGAGGTTGGCTCTTTTGTAGGCAAACCGTCCGATGTTTAACTACTTGCTAAAAGCAATCCTACGCGGCTTTGGCTTTTCGCTTGGGAGACAGGTTGAACGATCATTGTGGCGTGACTTATTCAAGTAAACTGCTATTGCGGAGTAAATATTATGACCAAAGGTGAAGCGATTAGGATTGTTGAACAAATGGCAAGTTATATGTCAGACGATAACGCAATCTCGCCTACTCAATACGCCGCATTACGTATGATCCTCCGTGAAGCCAAGCGTTCGGCTGTAGTTGCGTGGAAGTGAAATGATTAAATTGGATTGCGACAAGAAAAGAGCGGAAATGCTTTATGCGGAACTAGGTAAGGTTCGCTGTTGGTTGTCGGGATTTGCTGCCGCTAGACCGAACGAGTTGAATAATTCGCCGCCCGGTTACGACAGTTTGCGTCAGTTGCAACAATTACTTAGCGAGGCAAAACCTGTAGGCAAGCAATGACCCCTGACAAAATAGCAAAACCCGGTAATGAGGATTCGCATCAAATAGCAATTGGCGCATGGGCAGCAAACCATGTAGGCAAATGGCCGGAACTTGCATGGTTATTTCATGTCCCTAACGGTGGCGCGCGTAACGCCAGAGAAGGCGCAAAGTTTAAGACAATGCTTGTGCGCCCCGGCGTTTCGGATTTGCATTTGAATGTTGCGCGACGCGGCTATCATGGTTTGGTTATTGAGCTAAAGCATGACGCTTTAGGCTTAGACGAAACGCAACGCGATAAAATGGTATCAGATGTTCAAAAAAACTATTTGACATTCGTAAACGATCAAGGCTATTACGGTTGCGTGGCGTATGGTTGGGAAATGGCCGTTGCTACTATCGAATGGTATTTAAATGGAGACAAGTGATGGAAAATGACATTAGCGATCGTGCGCGGGAAGCTGCGGCGAATTTTGGCGGGTGGGATGATTTCCGCACCGGCCAATTCGACGAGCACAAACTTGTCCAAGCCTTCGCAGCTTTCGAGCGCGACATTCTCGCCGGGCAGTCGGTGGGGGATGGCGGACAGGATCGAAAATTCGCTTTCCGCAACGGCCAGTTCGTCAACCGCGTGTCAGGCGAACCGATCCCAAATGATGAGCCAATCATCATCTTTCGTGCCCGCGACCGACACGCCGAGCATGTCTTGCGCGAATACCTGTCGATGGCGACCGATGAGCATCACCGCGAAGCCATCCGCGATCGGATGAGCGAATTTGCCGCATATCGTGCCGCGCATCCCGAACGCATCAAGGAGCCGGGGATAACGCACGAAATCACACTCAACAGCGCCGCCACCCCCGCTCCGTCTGATCGGGGTGAGGGGTGATGATCGACGTATCCCACCGCTATATCATCAAGCGGAATATTGACCGAAAATACGTCGGCAGCACGGACGACCTCGGCGAATATCTTCCGCCCGCGCATTGCTTGGTGGATACCATTGGCGAGGACGGGCTTGGCACGAAGGATGGTCGTCGCGGCATCCCCGATTTCCTCAAACAAGGACACCACCAATGGCTGATCTGGTAGAGCTTAAGCCGTGTCCATTCGATGCCGGCGAACCTTGCGTGCAGCATAAAGGCGATACCGTCAGTCCGCTCATTTTTGTATGGTGCCCGCGATGTGGCACGCACGGCCCGAGCCGTGCAACCGAAGCCGAATCCATCACAGCATGGAACACCCGTCCCGACGAGATCGAGCACCTAACCGCCCGCAAGGTGGTGGGGCCGTCACGGGAGGAGATCAGGCGCATCATGTTCGATGCTGGCGAAGATCATTTCGTTGGCGATCAGGTTACGTCTGACGGCTTCAACAAGATCATCGACGCGCTGAATGAGGCTGGTTTCCTCGCTCTCCTTGAGACGAAGGCATAAATGACAACCCGCCTAACGATAAATGCAAACAAAGATTTGCTTGACACAATCAATTCATACTGTCAGAAGTGGCAATGCACAAAATCTACTGCGATACGAACATTGATTTATGATGGGGTGAGATACGATGAACAGGAATTATTTCGACAAGCCGCTTCAAGGGAGCCGGGACGGGGCTAACTATGGGCATCACAATCTTGTAGGCATCGATGTAGAACCGGCGCGAGGCTTCTTTAGTGCGACGATTATCATGTTTGTTCTGTTGGGCATCGGCTATTTTATTTGGGAATTTTTGCGGTGAATTGGATAGCAGTAATAATTGGCGCTTTAATTAACGGTGCTGCTTTATATCTATTTTATTGCAGTGGTTATTATTACGGCAAAGCCGCAGGCAGACGAGAAATGCGGAAAGAATTGGAAACGTGGTCTTGTGACTATTGACTAACCTGTAGGCATCTGTTAATCACAAGCAAACCTTGTAGGGATTTTACGCTATGGCGCAGCTAGTCACCGGTCGCACCGACTCGAATAACGAAGTGCCTGTTCGGGTAGATGCTGATGGAAACATTGGCATTATCTCCGGCGAAGGCTCGGCCAGTGCTATCGGCAACATTGACGATCCTGCCTACACGGACGCGACCGGGGCGGCTGACGGCACCATGATTTCGCTGCTTAAGGGTTGCTATGTGCAGCTTGCGGCTGTGGATGCTAATACTTTACCGTAAATAAATAGCAATTAATCAATTTAACGCTTGACAATGCGGTTAGGCGTTGGTAAGTTGTGTCTACAGAAGATGGATTGAATGGAGGTTAAGGTGTTGTGTTCGGTTTGCCGAGGTTCAGGAAATATAATTAGTTTTCCTAACGGAAAGCCTGAATGGTGGGATTGTGTAAAATGCGGAGGCGCTGGTGTAACCGTATTGTTTAGTCCCCCGACAATCAAATTGCATAAAATTCAGTTTGACAAATGGCGCAAAGCTGCTATCAAAGCAGCTAAGAAGATGGAGAAAGCAAATGCAAGTTGAATGTGAACATTGCGTCGGCACCGGCGAAGTAGAAATGCTTTGGCTTGAAAATAAATGGCCGACAATCGAGCGTTGCACAGAATGCGATGGAACTGGAATGGTGGAGAGTGAGGATGACGGAGAATAGGCGCTATAGTTGTGTAGGCAAAGAAGTTCGCAGAGACGGTCAGAAAATGGCAAAAGCTGTTGATGAAAGTTCTGCGTTTCTTATTGCGATGGCTTTGAATACTCTTAACAGCGAGTTGAATAGATGACGAGCAACTATAGAATTGAAGCTGACACAAACGGCTTTCGTGTTGTTAAGAAGTCCAATGTTCATTATCGAGGCGGCGCTATTAATGCTTTGTTGCGCAATAAGAGCTATGCCGAATGTGAGCAATTTATGAAGGAGCGTTACTTGTGAATTACGCAGAGCAAGCATACTTTGATAACAATCATTGCAAGCATGTTGTCGATTGGGAAGAATATCGTCGTTTGACGCGCAAGATGGAAGAAGCCCGACGGATTATTTGGAGGAATGGACGGTGACAGCCACCAATATGTTACTTGTAGGCATATGGCTTAGCCTTTTCGGTATTAGTCGCGAACTTAGATTGATACGTCAAAAATTAGGTGGAACTTTAGCCTTTTGGCCGTGGAACGACAAATGACCGACACTAACAACCAAATAGCAAAATACATCGACAAAAAGGCAGACGCGGCGAGGCGAAGGGCGAAAGGCAGCACAGACAATGAGTTCTACACTCAAATGGCTTTTGTGTTGGATGCTTTGGCAGATGAAATTCGGATGGGGTTGTGTGA
>DATMTU010000074.1:0-3085 GCA_035564035.1 Dongiaceae bacterium | reverse complement strand
ACAAATTAAGCGTAAATTAAGTAGAAATAACCACAAGCATAACTAACTGGCACAAGGGGAACGTAGTATGAAAGTTCTTGTCATCGACGACAATAAACGCCTTGCCGAGGGCATGAAACAACGGCTTCAGAAATGGTTTATTGTCGAACTTGCCTTTTCCGGTGACGAAGGTCTCACGGCACTCGTACACACTCCGTTTGATATCGTCCTCCTTGACCTCGGGTTACCTGATGCACCCGGTATCGAGGTATGCCGCCGTATTCGTGACCTCTCCCCTCATATTCCTATTCTTGTTGTGACCGGTATTGATACGACGCTGAGCCGCGTTGAATTACTTGAAACGGGCGCTGACGATTACATCACGAAGCCATTCGATATAGCCGAACTTCATGCTCGTATCAATGCGCTTCTCAGGCGCAAACAGCGAAATGCACACAGTACGCAAATTATTGTTGGTGACCTGGTGATTACACCCGATACGCGTATGGTTACTCGCGCAAATACCCCCATCCATCTCCGCCGAAAAGAGTTCGACATCCTTGAATATTTAGCTCGCAACAAGGGCCGTGTTCTCTCTCGGCAAATGATTGTTGACCATGCCTGGAGCAGCACGAGTAACGGGTGGGTTGGGTCGGTTGATGTCCATATTAAACAACTCCGCGACAAGGTCGACAAGCCATTTGGCTATCCGTTAATTCGAACTATTTACGGTGTCGGGTATTTAATCAACGACCACGCGGACAGAAAAAAGTAATTATCACTACCATAATCTCACCCAAGGAGGGCACCGTGAGGACACGAGATGGAAAAGAACGAGCACGTATTGTTCGCTTTATACTCATAGGTTCACTTATTATTGGCGTGGTATTTATTTTTCTTCTTGCCATTCACGACGTCACCCTTTTGCATGGTCTCCGTATTCGCTGTTTCGTTGCCGTTGGTGGCATTGGCTACCTTTCTGCCGTCCTTATCACACTTCAAAAACAGTACCTTCATACCGCGAGCTGGTTACTGCTTCTGTTCTATAGTGGGTTCGCAACGATGACATTACTCTTTTGGGGTATTAACACACCTATTGGTATTCTAGCGACAAGTTTTGTGATTATCCTTTCAAGCGTTCTTTTTGGTTCACGGCTTATCATCCCTGTACTGGTTGGTGTCTCGTGCGTTCTCCTTATTATTCAAACCGTCCATTCTTTTCGTTGGTTCGAACCTCACACGGTCGAAATAAATACCGTTGCAACGTATTGGGATGTCCTTACTTATATCGTTGTCTTCATCATCTTTGGTATCCTGTCACTCCTTTCAGGACGCCGAACTGAACGGGCACTTGCTCGCGCAATTGACGCCGAGAAAACAATCCGCGCCCAACGAAATACGCTGAGCGCGGAACTAAAAAATGAATCACGGCGCCTTCGCGAGGCACAACTCAAAGAAGTTCGCCACCTCTATCGTTTCGCAGCCATCGGGCAAAGTACGGCGGCAACACTCCATGAGCTTTCCAATCACCTGAGCGTCCTTAATATGGATATTGACGACCTCAAGCAACAACATCAAAATTCAAAGGCCATCACCCAAGCCCAGGACAGTATCGATGCTATCAACCTTATGGTACGGCAAGTCCGGCGCAAACTTGAAAGTGCCAATGAGAGTACCCCCTTCAAGCCAGCCACCGCAACACACCAAATCGTCTCTGACTTTCAAGAAAAATTTCACCGAACCCACGCAATACTGAATTACCGTCATAACCAAAACACTAAACGAGTCACTTTACACGGGGACCCGGCTGCCTGGAACCAGATTATGACTATCCTCATAAGCAACGCTCTTGAAGCTTGTCAAGAACTCTCGTCTCCACTCGTAGCCGTGTCGCTCACCAAGCGTCGGGCAACGCTCATCTTAGCCGTCAGGGATAACGGGCTTGGGGTTGATCCACGGGTTCGTCCTTATCTTTTTAACCCTGTCATGAGTACTAAACCAAACGGTATGGGCGTTGGGTTATATATCGCAAAACATCTTATCGAGACACAGTTCGGCGGCACAATCGAATACCACTATACCGATGTCGAGGATCCCGAGCAACGAGGCAGCTTTTTTACCGTGAGCCTTCCGCTGACAAAGAAAGCACCTCATCTGCGCGAAGATACTGAGCAACTACTTTCGCATATGAACCGGTGACTTCGTGTCCTACCGCAAGCCGTTTTACGGCAATATTTGGGCGCTCATTTGCCAATGAAACAATATGCCTTGCCACCACTACCGGGTCAAATGTCCCATAGAAAATCATTATCGGCAACGTGAGTTGATAAATATCTTGCAGCGCCGTCTGGTTAATAATGCTCGACTCGAGTGCCGCCATATATGCCGCCACGTTATCTTTTGTCACATTTAAAGCCTTATTAGCGAGGCCGGCCTTGACCGCGAGCGGCGAGAGTTGCTCAAGCCGTTCAGGGTGCTTTTTAACCGTACGATAAAAAGCCCGCAGCCACCTTTCCGGCGCTTTCCACTCTGGCTTTTGGACCTCTGGGTTATAAAAAGGCGGGCTACATAACACAAGCCGCTTTACGAAAAGCGGATACCGTTTGGCGACCTCTACCGCCACTAATGCACCAAGTGAGTGCCCAACAAGAACCGGCTGCTGAATAAACGGTATTCTTAGTAGCGTCACCGCCACCGAACGTGCCTGGGTTTTCGCATTATACACCGCCCACGATGGCTTCGGTGATTGGCCAAACCCCAGTAAATCAATGCCAATTAACCGGACATCGTGGGGTAAATTATGGACCACCTCATCCCATGAATGCAGCGTATTCCCAATACCATGAATAAAAACATAGGTTGCTTTTGGCTTTTTAGGGTTCTGAAAAACACGTACGTTGAGGGTATAAGGTATACGGAGCCAGCGATGCAAAACAGTGTCAAAAAATACTCGAACCATCACCCCTAGTATAGCAAGAAGGCCTGAGCCCATTCTGGAAGGTTATGAGAGCATTCCACTGGCAAAACAGTAATCGATGGCTTCGCGGTAAAAGGGCCTTAGTTCAATTTCTGTTTTTAGTTTTTCAAGAGGAACCCAGTGAAAATC
>DATMTU010000073.1:0-1638 GCA_035564035.1 Dongiaceae bacterium | reverse complement strand
GTCTGTCAGTCATGGTATGGGCATTCCTTCTATCTCAATCATGTTGCATGAGCTCATAAAGCTGCTAATACATGCATGTTGAACGGGATGTAGCAATACATTCAGTAGCGAATGGGTGAGTAACACGTACCTAACCTACCTTTAAGACTGGGATAACTATTGGAAACAATAGCTAATACCGGATATAGTTATTTATCGCATGATGAGTAATAGAAAGGAGCTTCACAGCTTCACTTAAAAATGGGGGTGCGGAACATTAGTTAGTTGGTAGGGTAATGGCCTACCAAGACGATGATGTTTAGCCGGGCCGAGAGGCTGTACGGCCACACTGGGACTGAGATACGGCCCAGACTCCTACGGGAGGCAGCAGTAAGGAATTTTCCACAATGAGCGAAAGCTTGATGGAGCGACACAGCGTGCAGGATGAAGTTCTTCGGAATGTAAACTGCTGTTATAAGGGAAGAAAAAATAGAATAGGAAATGATTTTATCTTGACGGTACCTTATTAGAAAGCGACGGCAAACTATGTGCCAGCAGCCGCGGTAATACATAGGTCGCAAGCGTTATCCGGAATTATTGGGCGTAAAGCGTCCGTAGGTTTTTTGCTAAGTCTGGAGTTAAATGCTGAAGCTCAACTTCAGTCCGCTTTGGATACTGGCAAAATAGAATTATAAAGAGGTTAGCGGAATTCCTAGTGAAGCGGTGGAATGCGTAGATATTAGGAAGAACACCAATAGGGCGAAGGCAGCTAACTGGTTATATATTGACACTAAGGGACGAAAGCGTGGGGAGCAAACAGGATTAGATACCCTGGTAGTCCACGCCGTAAACGATGATCATTAGTTGGTGGAATAATTTCACAAACGCAGCTAACGCGTTAAATGATCCGCCTGAGTAGTATGCTCGCAAGAGTGAAACTTAAAGGAATTGACGGGAACCCGCACAAGCGGTGGAGCATGTGGTTTAATTTGACGCTACGCGTAGAACCTTACCCACTCTTGACATCTTCTGCAAAGCTATAGAGATATAGTGGAGGTTAACAGAATGACAGATGGTGCATGGTTGTCGTCAGCTCGTGTCGTGAGATGTTAGGTTAAGTCCTGCAACGAGCGCAACCCTTTTCTTTAGTTACTAATATTAAGTTAAGGACTCTAGAGATACTGCCTGGGTAACCAGGAGGAAGGTGGGGACGACGTCAAATCATCATGCCTCTTACGAGTGGGGCAACACACGTGCTACAATGGTCGGTACAAAGAGAAGCAATATGGTGACATGGAGCAAATCTCAAAAAACCGATCTCAGTTCGGATTGAAGTCTGCAACTCGACTTCATGAAGTCGGAATCGCTAGTAATCGTAGATCAGCTACGCTACGGTGAATACGTTCTCGGGTTTTGTACACACCGCCCGTCACACCATGGGAGTTGGTAATGCCCAAAGTCGGTGAGTTAACTTCGGAGACCATTGCCTAAGGCAGGACTGATGACTGGGGTGAAGTCGCGTCTTAAGGGCATTTGGTGGATGCCTTGGCGCGCAGAGGCGATGAAGGACGTGGCACGCTGCGATAAGCCATGGGGAGCTGTGAGCAAGCTTTGATCCGTGGATTTCCGAATGGGGAAACCCAACCCGCAAGGGTTATC
>DATMTU010000072.1:0-2016 GCA_035564035.1 Dongiaceae bacterium | reverse complement strand
TCTAGACTTGTCAGGATATTCTGCCGCAGACATATTCACTATCGCGCTCAATGCTGGTAACACGAACACAACCTCTGTTAAGTTGCTCTTCTTGACTGATGGGGCCAACTATTATACAATCAACTTTGGTGCAGCAGCATCAGGGTATCAGATATTGTCTCAACCGAAGTCTGTTGCAGTCGCCACGGGAACTCCTAACTGGGCCAGTATAACTGAGATGAGGGTATCGACTACATCTGGGGCTGGTGGTGCATCGGCAGTAAATTATGATGGGGTCAGGGTAGAGGATATAGACACTTTGAATCCAGATTATGTGATGGTCTCTAGAGAACTCCTTGCAGCACCATATTCTAAAGTCGACGGAATGTCGCAAGAGATTGAGTTCTCGTTGGATGTAAACGTATGAGCAGAGTAGCAGTACAAGACCTTGTTCCCGCCACAAATTACGCGGTACAGGTAAGGGCAGTCCGAGATGGACAATATTCTGAGTGGTCAGAGCAGTTCTTGTTCACCACCACTCAGAATACAACTGTGCCAGCAGCACCGGCAACTGTCACCTGGGTGGTCGTAAATGATGGCTTTTATGCCACCTGGACAGAGGTAACCCAAGATATCAGTGGTAATCCTGCCATCATTGATTCTTACGAGTTGGAGATGGTCGCAGGAGCGACGACGAAGTATGTCATCGTTCCTGCACAATATGGGCAGAATGGCCAGTACACCTTGGACTTCCAGGGAAATGTTGCCCTGTTCGGAAGTCCACAACCATCCATTACATTACGTGTTCGTGCTGTGAACCACAAAGGTATCAAGGGAAACTTCTCTGGTGCCATCAATGCATCCAATCCTGTCCCCGCAAATGTGACAGGATTTGCGGCAGTCGGCGGTATGAATATAGTCGACCTGACATGGAATGCTAACACAGACACAGACCTTGACAGATACGAAATATACACAGGAACAACAGCCGGATTTACGCCATCTGCCGCGAACAGGATATTCTCGGGTAATGTCACACACTTTGTGTACACAACTACGACATATAGCCTTCAATACTTCAAGATTAGGGCATATGACAAGTTCAACCAGCCGTCTGCTGCTGATGCATCCGCGTCTGCTACACCAACGAGCCCATTTACCTCAGACGTCACAGCACCATCAACTCCTACAGCATTGGCAGCAACGATTACCAATAATGCCAATGGCCTTGGGGCCAAAGCGGCGGTAACGTGGACAATGAGCAGCCCTCCAAGTGACCTGGCAGGATTCAACATACGATACCGTGCTGTAGCCACAACCAACTACCAGTACATGTCTGGAATTGACTCTGCTGCCAGGGCGGCACAGGTCATTCTCGACCTGGCATACACAAATTATGAGTTCCAGATTCAGGCATTTGACTTTTCTAACAACTTCTCCGCATGGTCTGCAACCGTAACGGCAACTAGCCCAGCCAATGCGGTACCGGCAAACGTCAGCGGGCTTACCTCGACATCCAGCAGTAATGCCATAACATACTCATGGACCGCTGTGGCAGACACAGACATCAAGAACTACGAGGTAACGTTCTCGACAAGCAGCACTTTCGCTTCTGGCAATATAACATACCTGACTGGCACAGCCACAACATTGACGGTCGGTGGCCTAGCGGCAGGAACGACGTACTACGCGCGCGTGCGCGCGGTAGACCAGGGAGGGCTAACATCTGCCGCATGGTCTGCTACGAATACCAAGGCAACGACAGCCACGCCACTGTCTGACGGCTCCGCACCTGCTTCAAGTCCTACGCCTACCGTAGCGAGCGGTATCGGATACTTGTTTGCCTCATGGACGGCAGTAGCCAACAATGACCCCGTAACATATGAGGTACATATTTCCACTACTACCGGATTCACGCCGAGTGGTGCTACAAAAGTAGCAGAAACAGCGTCTACGGTTATCAGTTTGGAGAAGGATGCCGCTGGCACTGCTCTGACCTACGGCACGACCTATTATGTAAAATTGATTGCGAAGGAC
>DATMTU010000071.1:0-4354 GCA_035564035.1 Dongiaceae bacterium | reverse complement strand
ATAATACACAAAGTGAAACACGCCTGCCGCATATTGCCGAAAAATTAACCACACAAATCCATAAAACGGCACTCGGAGCCGAAGCGCTCGTGCCTTTTGAGTACCAAGCAACTCCTGACTTTTTATCATTAAAGAAGGCGGGATATCGTATCGTGGGGCTTGAACAAGCACCGCAGAGTATCATGGTACCCGACTACAAAACACCCGAAAAAGTCGCCCTTTTGCTTGGCGAAGAAGTTCACGGCATCCCCGCAGAGCTGCTTGACCAATGCGACGACATTATCGAAATCCCAATGAAGGGTCAAAAAGAATCATTTAACGTGAGCGTTGCAGCCGGGATTGCCTTGTATTCACTGGCATTACTCTAGAGATTATTTCAGCACTACCGCGTCTTCACCAAGCAACTTCACCAATCGCCCCACCAACTCATCACTCGCATCAACCCGAAACGGCATTTTGATGGCCGACTGTTTATCGGGGCCTAGTACTAATACCATATCGCAAAGCCCCGGGAAGAGCGAACTCACCTGCTTAATCCCCTTTAATGACGCTTGATCGTCAGGGTTCTTTACGTGAACATATACTTTCTTCAGCGTTTCAACAACTGGTGGTGCAGTACTTGTTGCCTTACTTGATATTCCCGGGCCACTGCTCGCCTGTGGCGTTCGGCGTTGCCCTGAATAAGCCGCGCCTCCTCCCTTAAAGTTCGACTTCGTCCGCGTTGCCGTCACAGCACCAGCCTTTGGCTTGACCATTGCCCGGCCAGTTGATTCATAGCCGCGAAGTTCTTCGTCATCAACAATTTGAATATCATCGGCAATCAACTTCACGTCACTCGTCATTGTGCCGTCACGGTCACGGGCCGACACCTTGCCGCTTGCCCGAATCACCGCATCCTGTACTAATTTTGCGCCAACTTGTTCAAATAGATTAGGGAAAACAATCACTTCTGCCTCGCCTGTTTTGTCTTCGAGCTTTACGAAAGCCATCTTTGTCCCGCTCTTCGTAATAATGGTGCGTACCGCCGAAACAAGGCCGCCAATGGTCAGTGCCTTACCGTCAATATCAGGCGTCATTTCCGCAAGTGGTACTGTTTGTTCCTGAAAATAGGCGTCATAATTATCCAATGGATGGGCGCTGATATAGAGCCCGAGGAGTTCACGTTCCCAGGTGAGGCGTTCTTTATCGGTATGCTTTACCGGCGCTGGGGTAATCGTCACGGTCGGCTGGATTGACGCCATGTTCGCCATGCCTCCAAACAAATCAGTTTGGCCGCTTAATGCTTCTTTCTGAAGTTTCGATGCAAAGCCTTGGATAGTCTCGAGGTTAAAGAGTAGGTCGGACCGATCGGCCATTAAATCGAAAGCTCCTGTTTTGATGAGTGAATCCCAGGCCTTTTTATTAACCCTAGAAGTCGAGACACGCTTAGCAAAATCTTCAACGTTAGCAAATTTGCCATCTTGGCGAGCGCGTAGAATTTCTTCAACCACACCCACGCCAACGCCCTTTACCGCCGACATCCCAAAGCGAATCTCCTTTTTATCGGGCACTACTGCAAACTCGACGAATGATTCATTCACGTCAGGTGAAAGCACCGTAATACCCATGTGCTTACATTCGGTAATTTCAATTGCCAACCGCTCGGTGTCGTCTGCATCACTCGTCATCAATGCCGCCATAAATGCCTCTGGGTAATGCGCCTTCAAGTAGGCTGTCCAGTAAGCAATCAGGCCATAACACGCGGCGTGGGATTTGTTGAAACAATACGCCGCGAAGTCTTCAAGCTGCTTCCAAAATACTTCCATATCGTCGCGCTTGGCACCGTTTAGCTCAACAGCACCATCCACAAATTTGGTTTTCATCTTGCCCATCATCTCGATGTTCTTTTTACCGATTGCCTTACGCAACGTGTCAGCCTCGCCGCCAGTAAAGCCGGAAAGTTCGCGCGAAATCTGCATCACCTGCTCTTGGTACACCAAGACACCGTAGGTATTCTGCAAGGCATTTTCCATCTTAGGGTGCATGTAGGTAATCTCTTTTTCACCGTGTTTTCGTTTAATAAAGTCGTCAATAAACTGCATTGGGCCCGGACGATACAAAGCGACCATCGCCACAATATCCTCGAAGACTGTTGGCTTTAGCTCGCGCAAGTAGCGTTTCATACCGGCCGATTCAAGCTGGAATACACCAGTCGTATCACCACGCTGAAATAGCTCAAACGTCTCTTTATCATCAAGCGGTATATCGGCCAGGTCAATGCTAGTTTTAAATACTTTCTTAACGATACGCAGCGCATTGTTAATGATAGTCAAGTTGGAAAGGCCCAAAAAGTCCATCTTCAAAAGGCCGAGTTCCTCGATTGGCCCCATAGGGAATTGGGTTGCTACCACGCCTTTTTGAGACATTTCGACTGGCGCGAATTTCACAATATCATCAGGGGCAATCACCACACCGGCAGCGTGCACGCCATGGCTACGAATCGTCCCCTCAAGGCGAATGGCATAGTCGAAGACCGTTTTTGCTGTCTGATTCGTTTCGTATTCGTGTTTTAAATCAGCATCTTCAACCACACTGGTTGCTAGTGGAATGTGACGACCCTGTACAGGTGGCGGTACTAGCTTTGCTAAACGGTCACTTTCAGCGTAAGGCACTTGCAGCACACGAGCAACATCACGTACTGCAGCACGGGCGGCCATCTTACCAAAGGTTACAATGTTAGCGACGCGTTCAGTCCCGTATTTTTCAGTACAATAGGCAATCACTTCGTCGCGGCGAGTATCTTGGATGTCAATGTCGACGTCGGGCATGCTAATACGGTCTGGGTTAAGGAAACGTTCGAACAGCAGGTCATAGCGAAGTGGGTCAAGTTCGGTAATACGAATAGCATACGACACAATCGAGCCCGCCGCCGAACCACGACCTGGACCAAAAATAATCCCCTGGTTCTTCCCCCAGTTAATAAAGTCCTGGACAATCAAGAAGTACCCGTTGAAGCCCATGCGGTCGATAACACCAAGTTCATAATCGGCACGCTCTAGTACGTTTGCCGGCGTATGCTTCCGCGCCTCTTCCACTGAAAGGCTTTCGGCATCAGCTTGCGACACATCCCCATAACGCCACGCCAAACCCTGAAAAACCAATTCATCAAGATACGTTTTTTCGTTATGGCCTTCCGGTGTAGGAAAGGTCGGAATGAGGATTTTACCAAGCTCAAGCTCCACGTGGCAGCGGTCGGCAATGCGCTTCGTATTCAAAATTGCTTCAGGGTGCGTTTTGCCCCACCGAGCAATAATTTCTCGCGGGTCAGTCACATGTAGCTCGAAGTCTTTCAACGACATGCGCTTTTCATCACTTAAATAGGCCCCCGTCCCAACACAGAGCAGGATTTCGTGAGTGTCTTGATCCTCATGGGTTAAATAGTGGCCATCACTGGTAACAACCATTGGAATATCTAAATCATCAGAGAGTTTTTCAAGGTGGCCGTTGATTTTAGTCTGAACATCCCACGCCGTTTTTGATTCAAGGTGGCCATGGTCTTGGAGCTCGAGGTAGTAACGATCGCCAAAGACACTTTTGTACCATGAAGCAATCCGTTTAGCTTCATCATAATTATCACTCCGCAGATTTTCGCCAAGCTCGCCACTGGCACAGCCCGATAGAATGATGAGGCCTTCATTGAGTTCTTCGAGCAAATCATGATCGATACGTGGCTTGTAGTACATCCCCTCAAGGTTAGCCTTCGAGCTGAGACGCATCAGGTTCTTATAGCCCTGCTGATTCATTGCCAAAACCGTTAAGTGGTAGCGGGCTTTATCTTTTTGTGGATCACGATCAAAACGGCTTCGGGCTGCTACATACGCTTCCATCCCAAAGATTTGTTTTATCTCATTTTCTTGGGCGGCCTTATAAAACTCAATCGTCCCCGACATGGTACCGTGGTCGGTAATCGCCACCGCCTCCATGCCCATTTCCTTCACCGTTTTTACCAGTGCGGGTATCTTACTTAAACCATCCAAAACACTGTGATGGCTATGATTGTGCAAGTGAACGAATTGTGACGGTTGAATGGCTACGGCGCCATTTGTAACCGTTGCTGTCTTATCCCCCATAGCTATTTCTAGTATAGCGAAAAATAGGAGCGACGTCTGTAGTAAAAGCTACTTTTTATAATGCTGAACCGTATCGACGATATACCGGATAAAATCGCCAACACCGCCCGGTATATCAGTGAGAAGCGAGAGAATCCATAAGATAAGCGCCACAATCACCGTCGCACCAATCACCGAACCAACACCAAAGAACATCCCCCTGATAAAGTTCATCCAATAGACTTGTCGACGCGAGCTATGAAAAT
>DATMTU010000070.1:0-2740 GCA_035564035.1 Dongiaceae bacterium | reverse complement strand
AATGAGTACACTCCCGTTCTCACCGAGCTTATCGGCGCAACCGATCAGTATATTAAGGATGGTGGCGAGTACGGTAAGACTGGACAGCCGTCGTTCACGACTAATGTGGATGCTAATCAGGTTCGCAATGAGAAGTTTCGCATTCAGTCTGCCGCACGGGAGCTTGGAAAGACTGCCCGCATTGTCGGTACTGATATGACGGGTGCTACTGAGGCTGGTAAGGATGAGTCCGGCAATATGATCTTTGAGGGGTCCGCGGCCGTTACTGTCATCGTTACGCCGCGGCAGAAGGCTCGCCGCGGAAAGGTCAAGGAGCAGCCCGCCATGGCCCCGTCTGGCGCCGAATCGACCGCCGACGTACCGGCAGTACCGGCCGCTAAGTGAGGGCCGGAGACGGACGCTGAGCGCCTGTCCCTGAGTCACCGTGGCACCTGAAAGATGCGCCCAAACCTTCAGGTAAATGCTGGCATTGGTTTGCCGCCTGAGGTAGCATTAGGGATAGCAACCTGTTGGTCTCACCTTCTGGATGCCCGGTTAAATTGAAAGGGGATGCACAATAATTATTGTGTGTCCCCTTTCTTAATAGCCAAGGAAAGAAAACAATGTCAAAGTTTAGTGACTACATCACAGCACTTGAGGGTAAAGAAGACCTTGACCCCCTGAAAATCGCTGCCGACCTGCATTCTATTTATACGGATGAGATTGGTACGCGTGACGCTAAGATCGCCGATCAGGATGCCGCTATCGCTGAAAAGGATACGGTAGTCGCCACCAAGGATGAGGAAATCACCCGTTGGAAGGCACGTAATTACGATCTTACCATGCAGATTCCGTCTAATCAGCATCCTGCTGATAAGACTAATGAAAACGAAAATGAGATTGACGGGGCAACTATTACCCCCGACAACCTTTTTGAATCAGCTTGAAAGGCTAACAAATGGTAATTGATATTCGACGTCAGGTCGAAAATTTTAAGACTGTCGACTGGCTTAATGCCGTTCGTAATGTCTCTTCTAATGAATACCGCGACCGCGTGCCTGAGGCCACTCAGGCCAACATTACTGACGTTGTCAATAGTCTCTGGAATGTGCCTAATCTTCGCAACCAGTTTATTGACGGTCTGATCAATCGTATCGGTATGGTGATTTTCCGCAATCTCACCTGGACTAACCCGCTTGCCAAATTCAAGCGTGGCATGCTCGAATATGGCGAAACTATTGAGGAAATCATGGCAGGCCTTCTTGAGGCTACTAGCTATGATGCGGATCGTGATGAGCTTGAGAAGGAAATCTTTGGCGCAATGACGCCTGAGGTTCAGGTGTCTTATCACCATGTCGACCGTCGCGATCGTTATAAGCTCACGATTAAGGAGCCTGAGCTTAGAAAGGCATTCCTGACTTCGACTGGTGTTAGCGAGTTTGTCACTAACCTTATGTCGATGCTTCAGAATTCCGATCAGGTCGATGAATTCCTTATCATGATGCGTCTGTTTGCGGAAATGGATAACGCGGACGGGTTCTTCATCGATCACACGGCGGATCTCTCACTTTCTACGGCAGTGGAGGGGGATGCTCGCTATATGCTGAAGCGACTTCGCAACTGGTCTAACACCCTCCCGTTTGTTTCCCGCCTGTACAATCCGGCAGGAATGCCGACGGCTATTAGCCCTGACAAGCTCGAGCTTTTTGTTACGGCTAGTGCGGATGCGGCTATGGATGTTGACGCGCTGGCAGCAGCGTTCAACATTGGTAAGGCAGAGTTTGCATCGCGTAAGACAGTTATTCCTGACATTAATGGGTTTAACATTCCTGGCGTGCAGGCAATCCTGACTACGCGTGATTTCTTTGTCTGTGCTGATCAGCGTATTGAGACTACTTCTCAGTTTAACCCTGCCACGCTGGCTAATAACTATTGGCTTCATCACTGGGGCGTTTACTCGGTTAGCCGTTTTGCACCTGCAATCATGTTTAACGCGGATCGACCTTCTACTGTGATTAGCGAGAATGAGACGCCTGTTACGAGTATGGGCACTGTGACTGTGAACACTCAGAGCACCGTGGATGACACCTGGTCTGCCGTCACCAATGTGACGCGCGGTAAGACCTACAACGTATTTGCTAACGCTGTGACGACTCCTGCCGGTGGCACGAATGACGCTGTCATTTACACTGTCACGCCGAATGGTAACCCGCTCAGCAGTCTGTCGCAGTTTACCTATGTCAACAACTATGGCGACCTGCACATTGGTCCGGATGAGCACAACAACTCACTTATCGTTACGGCAATGAGCATTGACGACCCGGCCGTTAAGGGTGCCGTCACTGTCGGCGTTATCGGAGATCTTATTGAGCCGTGGCCCAACCCCAAGGTGATTCAGGATAGCAACGATAACGGCCTTCTTGAGGTAACGCCGAGTGAACCCGCGTTTGCGGCTAACGTTATCACCATTCCTGGTGATGAGGGTGTGCAGTACAAAAATGGTGCAACTAACCTGACTGCGGGTCAGGAAATCACTGTTGTCAATGGTGCACCTGTTACCATTACTGCAGTTGCTAAGACTGGGTATGAGATTGTAACTGGCGCAACGACCAGCTGGACTTTCACTTACGCAGCCTAATTAAATAGTTGAGGGGGGTACAGCCTTAATGGTGTGCTCCCCTCAATCAAATAGGAGGTAGATTTGTCTAACACTATTACGAGTCCCGCAAATCCGAATTATGATTTCGGAAAAGATTTTGAC
>DATMTU010000069.1:0-5648 GCA_035564035.1 Dongiaceae bacterium | reverse complement strand
GCAGCCTCGGTTTGGTCAGCCGGAATATGCTCTTTAGTTACTTGCTCAGCAATCTTCTCAGCTTCATTGGTAGCCCCAGTAGCCGCAGCATTTCGCTTAATTGTGGGGGATATATCTTCAATTCCCCGAATAATGTCTCCTGGCCCCTGAGCATTCTCATATACGGCTCGAAGATCATTGATTGCCTTATCCGACAGATCCATGACTTCGCTCTGGGTACGTGCATAAACGGCCTTCGCGTTCTCTTCAGCCATATTACGCAGTGTGGGGGCTTCCTGTCGAATAAGCGCCTCAGCTCTGTTAAGTAAATCTTCTCGGGAAAGCTTCTCTATCTTGCCGTTGCGTGCAGCATATTTAGCCGGTCCAAGTGGGTTACCCTTAGAGTCAATGCCCTTGAGGTTGTTGCCCATAAACTCACGAGTACCGTCAGCATTAGTGTATTTGACCTTCGTCTGCTCAAGCGCATTCCGAATAGCCTGGTTGCCTTCTACAAGAGCGCCATCCTTGAGTGGTACCCGTCCCTTGATCGCAGCAGTGACGGCATCCATCAGAGCTGTGTGCGGAAGCGCGCTGCCTCGATTCCAGTAGATACGCTGCATCAGCTCGGGGTCTACCTGATCCAAATGTTCGATCACCTGAGAGGGGAGCATATGGTAGCGGTCCTCGTTGAGCCCCATCGTGAGTGGCATTCCGAGGTCATCCATTTTGCGCTCAGCGAGCCGGAGGGAGTTGAGGAACAACTGTCGGCTCTGCATCGCTCGTGCGTAGCCGCCAAGCTTGCCCAGTCGTTTTGACACTTGAGAGTCAATAGCTCGCATCAACGTAAACCACGTCTGGCTAGTCACCTGACGCTGCCACATTCCCGAGCCCGAACCGTACGCCTGATCGCTCTTCAGCGCTCCCCTCTGAGAGCGGAAGGGCTTGCCAGGCTCTACGTACTGATCGTGCAGAGTGTCTTTCAGAGCCTTTTCTGCAATGCTCTGGTAGTCCCGTACCATCGGATCGCTAGAAAGCCCCGCAGCAGCCGCATCAGCGTCGCTCACAGCATGTTCCGGTGCCACGACGTTAGGCTCAGCTCGCATTGCTTTGAATCCGACAGGAAGTGTGTCCGGCTCTAGCCCCAGATGCTTCAGTAACATGCGTTCGGCTGGCTGGAGTTTCTTGAGTGTGGATACGTCCACAGTGCCGTCGAGAATGCCATTCAGTCGTGCAAGCTTCTGCGAGAACTGCGCAGGATTTGTAGTGACCTTAAGGTTATGCGTGAGCTTGTCACCTAGATACTGTTGAATGCGCTCTGCATCAAGAGCGTGTGCTCGCTGGTAAGCATCAACAGCGCTAGTAGTTGTTTCCAGCGCGCCCGAGGCAAGTGGAGATTCGGCTTTAACAGGCTGAGTCAGAGCATCAATAAGTTTGCCCTCTGATTTGCTCTGTTGGAAGTTCGCTCGATACCAATTCCTGTAGTGGCTACCCAAAGCCTCTTTAGCCATTTTCTGCACGCGCAGATCAGGTGCCCCCGCAGCATCGAAAAGAGCGGCCCCCAAAGTTTTCTTCTCACCTGTCGCATAAGTGACTTTAGGCAGATTAAGTTTATCTAGCTCTTTTTGGGGCATGGAGGCAAATTTGGTGTCCAGCTCCTTCAGCCAGCTAGCCGGAGACAACGGTTCATGCGAGCTGACATCAGCTACAGCATGTGCAAGGCTAGTTACCTGATCGCTATTCAAGCCCTTGAGGAATTTATTAGCTCCCTTAGCAGTAGGCGTGACGATGGCACGCAGAACTTTATCCTGCACATTGGCTTGCTGGAGCTTAGGGGCCTTATCGAGCATTTTGGTGGGAAGCCAAGGCGCAATATCGTCTACGGCTCCTGAATTAACAAGCTTATTAGCTACAACTTGAGTGGCAGACGCCTTACTCGGAGCTTCGGGGGTAGCAGCAATATCAGCCGCCTTAGATGTAGCCTTCTGAACGTCGCCCTCAGCTTTGATAGCCTTCTCGACACTAGCCAGAGAACGAGCACTTTTTGAACCCAGATTCAACAAACCAACACCGGGAATATAGGTAGTGGGGTCAAGGGCTACATCCCCCACAAACCCGGTAATCCCTTTAAGCCAAGGGTTTACATTGTCCTGGGTATTCTTATAATTCGGGTCTACCGCACTGCCAATCTTGTCTGTAGTTCCTTCAATAAGCTGTGAAGTTGACCGATGAGTGTCAGGATTGGTAGAGAACATGCCCGACAGGAAAGAGCCCAAGCCGCCGAGCGGATTAGCTGCAAATTCATCCCCCAGTGACTTCTTACCTGTAGCCTGGTCGGCAGCCACATTTACAGCATCGTGAACCATGTTGGTCACGCCGTAAAGCGGGCGCGAAAGAATATCTCCCAGCCAACCAAGGAAATTTTGGTTGCCCCCATGTTCGCTGGCGGGAGCTGCTGGAATGTTGATCGACAGGGGCTTGTTGCTGTTTCCGCGCAACGCGGCAGACGGGGCCACACGTGGGGCTGACGTGCCCCCCGTTAACGCAGCAGAGGGAGCAACCCCCCCAACGACGCCGCTCCCTCTGCTGGTGTTCTGTGCCATGTTGCCTACTCTATCCGGTAGCTCTCATTTGATTGATAATCGCGAGGATTTGCTGAGGTGTCATCGGCGTCTTTTGGTTGTTGTTGCCGAGAGCGCCCATAGCCCTGAGAATGCTGTTGATATCCGTACCCTGTTGCTTCTGCTGTGACTGGTAAAGCTTGTCTGCATACTGCTGGGTATTCGGGTCGTTATTGTAGAGACTATTAGCAAGTGAAGAAATATCCGAAGCACTGGGCCCGGACTGTGCTGCCTGAATTGCCTGGGAATACGCACTGTTGTATGCATTTGACTGCTGCTGCTGAATCTGTGCAATAGCAGCCGCTAGTTGGCTCTGAAGTTGAGCCGCCCTGTCGGTGCCTCCCTGAAGTGCCGAGTTGGCAATTCCTGTATTGTAATTCAGTGCTGCTGACTTATTAGCTTCTAGCTGATTTTGATTAGCCTGATTAGAGGACGCAACGCGCGACAAGGCATTAGCCTGATCGGCGGTTGTGGAACCGGCGTTATTAGCTTGAATAGCTGCTAGCGCGTCCCCGATTCCAAGATCATTGAACTGCTTAGTCTGAGCTGCCCTAGCAGCGTCGTAAGCAGAATTAATAGAGCCTGTGGCATTATCTGCCGCAGACTGATCGGCTGTCTTGGCTTGGTCAAACACACCGCCCACTGTTCCAGCATCATTCTGGAAGTTATTGTGCAGTGCGTTATACATAGCCAGCAAGCGATTAGATGCGTCTCCGAACGTCTGCTGAGTCTGTTGAATCAACGGACTGTAGTCAGGAACCCCGGCCATAATCGCATTGAATCGATCCTGAGGACTACCGGATTGATCCGACAGGTACCTACGGGCGTCATTCAGCGCGTCCACCATAGAGTACGGAGGTGGGGGTGTAGGCTGAGGGGCCGCTGCTTTAGGCTTCGGCTTAGGCTTAGCCTGTTTCTTCGGTGGATTGAACAGACTTGCAAAACCCTGGATAGGACCCCCAGCAGTCTTATTGTAAAAGTCTGCAATCTGCTGTGCGCCGTGGCCGAGAGCCTGACTAAAACCTTTAGCGGTATCAGTCCAAATCTGACCGGGATCGGCACTACCCCAAGCCCAAGGATTATTATTAGAAACCTTGGGCTTAGGGTTATTTTTCTGTGTGCCTACACGTACGGCCATAATTAGACTCCAAACTGAGCCGAGTATCGAGCCAATGCATCAGCCTTAGCTTGCTGCTGAGAAGCTGTGTTCTGATTCTGGTATGCCGAAAGCTGCTGAGCAAGATTCGTCATAAAGTTAGACTTAGACGTTTCCAGCCCTGAAAGCTGGTCCGTCAACGAGCGCAGAAGATCGTTGTTAGCCTGCCCATAAAGGCTGGACTGAAGAAGTCCGCGAGAAGCAAAGTCATTGAGCTGATTCTGATACGCCTTGCCAGAAGCCGTATTCTGATCCGTGAAATTCCACTGCCCACCGTTTACATCATCGGCATTAGTAGCCCCTGGAGTCCAGCCGAGCTGGCCTAGTGACTTAGTGAAGTCAGTTGTGTACTGATCTTTCTGATGCGTGTTATCTGCCTGGTAATCCGACAGAGCCTTTTGGAGAGCTGCCATCTGAGCCTGGTACGCCTGATCTGCACCTGCATTCAGCCACGCATTGGGGTCCATCGGAGGGGGAGCTGGCGTAGAGGCGGCTGCTGCGTAGCCCCCACCCCCTCCACCATAAGAGCTGCCCCCACCGCTAGAGAAGTTAGGGGTGTACGGAGCGCCGCTGGGAAGCGTCTGTGGTGCGGGAGCCGGTGCAGAGGCAGAGGCCATTTTCTTGTTGAGTGCACTGGTATCGACTGTAGATGCTTGGCTTGCTCCGCTGTAACCGCCGTACTTAGGTGCTTTCTTCGCCATTGCTGTCTCCTATGCCTGGCTGTCGTGAACGGTTTGAAGAAATTGGTTGAGCCGGTCCACGCCGCCCGGTTCATTGAGCTTTGACCTCAAGTACTCATAGTACTTTGCCTCGCTCGGAGACAAAGCACGCGGGGCGGGAAGATGGATATTCGGTGTTGGACCCCCCGCCTTATTCTTGTTGTCTTTCAAGCCGAACATAGGCATTCTGTCGGGAGCACCTTTAAACTTATCTACGCGATCTTCTCCGAGATTCTTATCTGGAGTACCCTTGGGGCTTACGCCGTGGTTCTTAGACTTCTTAGGCGTCCAGTCATTAGGGTTAGAGTCTACGTTAGGGTTATCGGGCGGGGTGTTCCCATAAGGATTACTTTGGCCCCCGCCAGAATCACCCTTCTTTCCCGACTCCTTGGAATTAAGCCACTTCATGATTGCAGCAGTACGGTGCGAGTTGTGATGCCCTGGTCCGACAGGGCCTTTCTTAGCCTCAATCATCTGCACGATCTTGGAGTTATTAGCTTTCGTCTTATCGAGAAAGTTAGGTGAACGCTTCTGGTCAACCATTACATTGGCCCCTGTCCGTAAAGCCCTGCTCGACGCAGTAGAGCATCCCGCCTGGCAGCTCCAGCGGCGTCGCGCTGAGCGTACCCAGCTCGATTGGCTGTGGGGCCTACGTTCGGCGCTGAGAGCCCCGCTCCGTAGGTTTTATTGCCCGCAGCCATAGGGTTGAACCCCGCACCGCCTTGAGGCGCGGAGACAGGCATTCCGGGCTGCTGTGTGAACAGTCCTCGGAGGGGGTTCGGCATGGGCATGGCTGCATCCTACCAATCGTTCGGCGGTTAGCTGTTTTTCTTGACGACCGTTTCTTTCGCGGCAACGTAAGTCTGGAGCTGGAAGAGGCGTACCGGGGCATTGTCAGTTGACCCGTTAGTGTCAAAAGCCAAGCTATAAGCAACTTGCCTAAAACGTAGCGACTTAGGGAACTTTGTAAACACACGTACTGCACCCGAGCCTGCCATTGACTCCGAATCAACTACAGCAATCGATCCCGACAGGGGGTGTCCCCAAGTATTTGAAAGTAGCTGCCCCCAAGTCTTTCCAGCACTGTAGAGCTGCCCCCACGTAACGCCGAAATTTAGAGTGATCGGGATTACTTGAGCTGTAACTGTCCCACGGAATTTAGCCTCCATGCCCCAC
>DATMTU010000068.1:0-1566 GCA_035564035.1 Dongiaceae bacterium | reverse complement strand
CTCCGCCTTCTCATAGCCTGCATCTGCATGCCGGAAAATACCCATTGCCGGATCATTGAACAACACACGTCTTAAACATTCATCTGCACGATCTGTACCATCGGCCAATACCACCATACCTGCATGCTGAGAATAGCCCATTCCTACGCCACCCCCATGATGAAAAGAAACCCAGGTCGCACCGCCCGCCGTGTTACTCATCAAATTTAACAGGGGCCAATCAGAAACTGCGTCACTTCCATCCTTCATCGATTCTGTTTCACGATTGGGTGAAGCTACAGAACCACAATCAAGATGGTCGCGGCCAATAACAATGGGCGCTTTCACTTTTCCAGCTTTTACCAAATCATTAAATAACAATCCAGCTTTTTCGCGTTCACCTAATCCTAGCCAACAAATACGCGCAGGTAGTCCTTGAAATGCAATCTTCTCTTTCGCCATTTTCAACCAATTAATCAGATGTGTATTCTCAGGAAATGCTTCTATCAATGCTTCGTCCGTCGTGTAAATATCCTGTGGATCGCCGGATAATGCCACCCAACGGAAAGGACCTTTACCTTCGCAAAATAAAGGCCGGATATATTCCGGTGTAAAACCGTGAAAATCAAATGCATGCTGCTCCCCACCTTGTTTTGCGAATTCACGCAGATTGTTACCGTAGTCAAATGTCACTGCACCAAGTTTTTGCAATTGCAACATCAAGCCTACATGTCGAGCCATGCTCTTCAAAGACTGCTTCTTATATAGGTCAGGATTTTTCTCCCTTAAAGTTTTAGCCTTCGCAAGTGTCAATCCATTTGGAATGTAACCGTTCAACGGGTCGTGTGCCGAGGTTTGATCGGTTAAAATATCGGGCACAATACTATCATTCAGTAGCTTTTCTAACATATCTCCCACATCACTTATAAGACCTACAGACAGTGCCTCCTTTTTCGCTAAAGCCGCTTGTATCCATCGCTTTGCTTCTTCATAATCATCCGTCATACGGTCGAGATATTTGGTATCGATGCGTTTTTTAATTCTTTCAGCATCTACGTCAGCAACCAGACATACAGCACCGGACATTGTTGCGGCCAAAGGCTGAGCGCCCCCCATCCCTCCTAAGCCGGCCGTAACAATGAGCTTGCCATGGAGCTCGCCACCAAAATGCCGCTGCCCGCAAGACATAAACGTTTCATAGGTCCCTTGTAATATCCCCTGTGTGCCAATGTAAATCCAACTACCAGCCGTCATTTGTCCAAACATCATCAGACCTTTGCTACGTAATTCATTGAAGTGTTCCCAAGTTGCCCATTTCGGCACAAGGTTACTATTGGCAATCAGCACGCGAGGCGCTTGTGGATGCGTGCGCACAATGCCTACCGGCTTCCCGGATTGCACGAGTAAAGAATGTTCTTCATCTAAGTCCAATAAAATTTCAATGATTTTTTGTAAAGACTTTTTATCCCGCGCAGCCTGTCCGATTCCGCCATAAACGACCAGCTCTTCCGGGTTCTCGGCTACCCCTGCATTTAGATTATTCAATAACATTCTAAGCGGCGCTTCCGTCTGCCAACTTTTGGCATG
>DATMTU010000067.1:0-5840 GCA_035564035.1 Dongiaceae bacterium | reverse complement strand
GCAGCCACTTTTTTATTCTTAGCATCTGCCTGTGCCTTCTCAAGTTTGGTAACTCGACCGTTTGTATATTTTGCCTGCGTGAGGGCTTGATTAGCGACACTTTTAATTTCAATAAGTGTCTTATCTTGATTATCCATTCGCTTTGCCAATTCCTCGGCGTTATGATTCATCAAGTCCAGTAGTGGTTGTAAGAAGTCGTTTTTAGGCATAAGCTCTTCCACTATGATACTCCAATAATACGGTGTAAAACAGCACTTGAATTAGGTGCTGGCAGCGCTTTAAAAGTCTGCACTCCGTTGGTACCCGTATCGCCATTATTGTTGTACGCCAGCCCGTAGTATTCGTAAGTCGCTCCGGGTTGGAGCCCGGAAATTGTCCAATAATTATAGCCAGCAGCATCCGACTGGTCAGCAGTATTAAGCCATGTTGAATCGCCCTGCTTTCGGTAATACATACGCATGGCACATGAAGTACCGTGCCCGTAGCTTGAAATTTCGAGCCCCAGACGAGCCGTAGTAGGCTTAATGGTATCAGCAAGCGTTGTGATGCCTTGCGGCGCTTGTGCGATGCGTGGGAGGCCCCAGTTTGCACCACGACGGGTCATTTGCGTTGCTGGTTGGTTTACATAGTATTCGATATAAGGCGAAGCATTACCGTTTGCATCATGACCGACATTTCCACCCCATGCACCAGCAATAGTAACCTCACCCGTTCCAATCGTGCCAGAACCCCAGTTATTGTTAAGGACTTGGCCGCCATTTACCCATGCTTGGCCATTAAAAACACCGCTTTCAGACCATCCACTATCATGGTAAACAGATACCCAAACAGAGATATTTGAGTAATTACCATTAGTGTCTTGCCCATTGAGGTTGACGTTTAAAACGTCGTGGGTATGGCTATCCCCGGACCAACCTTGATTCGGGTTTTGATTCATTAATTGGCCCATGGCTGAACCCCTACAATACCGCTACATATTTAGATAATGTCGAATCCCATACAAAGGTGATAAAGTGGCGCTTGCCTGTCACCGTTGCTGTTGGGAGGGTGAGCCCATAAATACTATTTACGGTGTAATCTGTTCCCCATGTGAGCGTTCGACTGGTACCGTTGTCGGTAATATCAATCAAAAGCCCTTCACCATCGAGAGGCGTTCCTGTGTGGTTTGCAATCGTCAGATTGGCCGCAAGTGCGGTATATCGATAATAATTTTGGTTATCGACGTTCGGTGTTAATGTAGCTGCGCTGGCTGCCGTCGCTAAACGAGGCTGATAGCGAAGGTTTTGCGCCGTAAGCCCAGCGTTGAGGATTGTCCCGAGAGCCGTGCTATTGAACGTACCGTCGTCATTTAGGAAGGTCGAGAGGATATCTGCAATGTTGTTTGACCACTCAGCGGTAGGCTTGAGCACGATAATATCGTTGGCAGCTGAGCCAGCATCTACATAGCCGGTCGCAAATTGGTCAATAACAATCTGGCCACTGTTGAGGTGGCCACGAAAAACGACCCCATTTGCAATGAGGCCAGTTGTAAGGTTTGGAGTACCCATTTCAGCAATGAAATATGATGGCAGACCAGCCACAGTATTTACTAAAATAGTTGTCGCCCCGATGCTTCGAGCCGATGTAATTACGGGTGAAGAGGCCCTGTTAGTGCCGTTATTTGCTCGAATTAGCGCAACTGATTTTGTCATAATTTCATTATACTTTCTATGATTAAGGGTAGCCAGTTTTTGATGCTAGCTACCCTTTATCTAACTTAGGCTGATACTAAGAGGTTGCGGTTTCAAGGCTAGCCAGAGCGAGCTTTTTCTGGTTGGCGATGAAGACATCACCACGAGAACGAAGCTGCAAGACAGGACCAGAGAAGCCCTTGCTCTTAGGGATGATATCGAGACCATCGCCTTGTGGGTCTTGCTTAGGTGGCACACCGAAGATTGCACGCTTGTCAGCTGCGATGTACTTTACAGTACCAGCTGGGAAGTATGAATCGTTGGTTTCGATAACCATGACACCATCGATTGGACCAAGAACACCGTTTTGACCAGCTTCGTAACCGAGGTTAGAACCGTCGAAGGTTGTAACGAGGGCTTTGAAAAGGTCTGAAACGCTGTATGGGAGCCAACCAATCATTCGTGCTGGCAGACCACCGTTCTGCTTAATAGCAGAGTGGACGTTGAACACTTTTTGCTTCAAGGTGCTTGACTGGTGGTCCCAGCTAATTTTGTTAGCTGCTTGCACACCAGCGTAAATTGCGTTCAGCGCATAAGCGTCGAAGTCAGGGATAAACTGCTCTTCCGCAATTTCGGTAGCGATTTTCTCAACAAGACTTGCGATAGGCGTGTCTTGGATGAGTGTACGAGGAATACCAACCTCGATACCTTTATTGTACGCAATCGTCATGACTTGCTCGTTAAGAGCAGCGACGTTGAAGGCAGCAAAGGTTGAGCTGGCTTCGTTAAATGCGCCGATTGTACCGTATGAACCGCTTAGCAATCGAGCTGAGTTTACATCAGTCCAATCTGCGCCGTTAGCGTTCAAAAATTTTGCCACTTGAGAAGCGACTGCAAGAGGCTTGTCAAGTAGGTTGAGGGTTTTAGTTCCGTATGCCATCAGGGTGAATCTCCAAAAGAATTAATTTGTAGTGTTTACTATAATCTACAATTTAATTGTATAGCACGTTATAATGAAACCAATGAAAAACCATAAGGCATTTAACTTAAAGTGAACATTCCCCGACACCCATTCCCTAAGTTGCGGCCTTATCAGGTAGAGCTTAAAAGGGCATATTTCGACCCAAACATCACTGAGCTAGATGTGGTTATCGCCCGTCGTGGCGCAAAAACAACTACTTTGTTTAGTGAGTGTATCGTGCCCGACCTCATTCAAACGGTCCAAACAATCGTGCTTGTTTATCCAACTAAAAAGATTGGCTTCAATAACTTTTGGAATAACATCGAAGACGACGGCTTTCGGACCCTTGACCACCTCCCTCGTGAGTTAGTCGCAAGCAGTAATAACACCGAAGACAATATGATGATTACCCTAATCAACGGGTCAGTTCTGATGCTTCTTGGCGCTAAAGATGCTGATGCTCTGCGTGGTGCGAACGGTAAAAAGTATATCTTTGATGAGATGGCCGACCAATATATTGAGGCAGTCGATGTCGTGGCACCTATCGTGAAGCGCAACAAGGGCAAGATGGTATTCGCCGGTACGCCTAAGTTCGACGGCCGAAATGGTGAGACGATGCGTAAAATGTGGGAAGCTGCCGAAAAGAACCCTAAGAAATGGCGCTGCTACATTGATGGCTCATACTTCATGACCCCCGAAGAAATGGAAGAATTGCGCCAAGACTATATGCTTCGCAATAACGGTAACGATTTCAAGTTCCGCCAAGAAATTATGCTCGACTGGGGACAGACAAGCGAGAGCAGCTACTACGGCTCAATCATTACCTTCATGAAGAAAAAGAAACGAATTGGAATTTGGCCATACAACGCAAAATACCCAGTTTTCACCTCTTGGGACCTTGGTACGGATGACGCAACGGCCATCATTTTCTGGCAGTATATCGATAAAGTCGTACACATCATCGACTATTACGAAACGAATAACATCGGTTATGAGCCGATTATCAACTTCCTTAAATTAAAGCCATACGTCTATAAATGGCATTTCATTCCACACGACGGTAGTGTTCGTGAGCAGAGTGATGCGACAACCCGATTGACCAAGCTTCAAAGCCTCGGCCTAGGCAACGCCTCGCTCGTCAAACGAGAATCAGTTGGGGATGGTATCAACCGTGTCGTAGAAAACCTTGCCAAAGCATTTATTCACGCCCCAATGACGGCCGAACTAACCCGAAAGGCATCTTTATACCAACGAAAGAAAAACGGCCTCACGGGTGAATATATGGGGCCTGAACACGATACCAACTCACACGCAAGCGACGCATTGCGATATCTTTATGCTGCGATTGAGCAGACTTTCGACAAAGAAAGTGGCCGCTTTTTCTACGATGATTACGCAGAGACGGCCACTTATGAAACTGATTTTAGCGAAGAGTACGAGGCTACTTATCGGTAGCTGGCTTTTTGCCCTTGTTTGCTTCCTTCTCACGAAGGGCTGCAATTTCGGCAAAGTAGTCAATCTCATCCTTGCTGACACGCTTTTTGTCTTTCACTGCTTGCTTAGCAGCTTCGGTAGCGGCAATGTAGGTGAGGATTTGGCCGTCGTTCAATACGTCAACTGGCGTTTGCAACTTTTCGGCAATCTTCGTTAATTCTTCTGAATTATCACGAATTTTCTCAAGAATAATAACCCATTCGGGGGCAAGCTCCCAGTGGTAGTTTTGACCCTTTGAGGCATTTTGTGAGCGTGAGCTCTTCTCAAGATATGCAAGAATCTTCGTGTCTGCATATGGCTGAGTTACGTCAATTTGGATGCGACGGTTATCACCGCCCTCAACACGACCGTTACCCTCAGTATTTACGAAATCAATAGTCTTACCCATTGTGATTATCCTTTCATCTTTGCTTTAGTAATTTGTTC
This sequence comes from Dongiaceae bacterium, assembly GCA_035564035.1. GTDB lineage: Bacteria > Patescibacteriota > Saccharimonadia > Saccharimonadales > Saccharimonadaceae > Microsaccharimonas. The sequence goes on along the minus strand of DATMTU010000067.1, from coordinate 1,289 downwards.
CCAGTTTGGTGAGCCATCGCTCTTAACCATACCGTCGTCCTGACCACTTGGCGCACCCATTAGGTCAAGACTTTCATCATTTACCTTCGATTTTGGTGCTGCCGGTGGTGTAGCCGGTGCTGGTGTAGCAGGGGCCGCTGGAGCAGTTTGTGGAAGGTTTTTGAGGTATGGTTCCATTGCGAAGTCGTAGAAATCTTCAAGACTTTGTGGCGCATCCATAATTGTTGTGCCTTGAATTTTCAGTGTCTTGTAATAAGAGGCGGCAATTTTTGGCTGAACATCAGGGTATTTTAGGAAGAAATCCTTATACTTATTGAACACACGAACAGCATCATTTTCCATACTGTGCTTCAACTCAGCCTTCTCGGCGATGAAGTTTTTAGCTTGTTGGATTTCACCGTTAAGGCGTGCTTGTTCGTTCATAATGACACGCTCTGCCTCTTCGGTCGTTGCGTTCGGGTCGATATACTGCTTGTAATCAGCGGCATTAGCAATAACATGGCCCGCTTCGTCCTTCAAAGTGGTGTCGAAACCGTTTGGATAAAGGTCTTTTGCGACCTCGCTCTCAATAGTCTTGTAGCGTTCAGCGTCAAATTTTACCTGTTGGTCACGAGCATCGAGGGCCTTATTAAGGTCGTCAGCAGTGAGTGGCTTTGGCTCGGCAGCAGCAGCGGCCGCTTCATCCTCAGCTTGTTTTGCGGCAGTGGCATCCTCTTCGGCTTTTTTGTGACGTGCCTCAGTTTGCTCAGGTGTCTCATTTTTAGCGAGTTCAGCTTCCGCATCCTCAGCCTCTTTTTGAAGTCGAGCCTCTTCGGCTTTTTCCTCATCAGTTTTCTCGGCCTCAGCAGGCGGTGTAACAGGCTCAGGTGGCGTTGCGGGCGCACCTTCGGCTGGTGCTGCCGGAGCAGCTGGTGGGGTCTCTGGCGCTGCCTCAGCAGGCGTTTCAACACCACCATCCAATTTATCTTTTACTAATGCGTCCCAGTCGATTGCGTCAGCCATCTAATACCCCTTATTTAGTTTTTAACCTAGTATCAATCGTTGCGATGATAGGTGTCAGAATTTTCTTCACCTTCTCATTTGCAAGCGCCTCAATTTTTACCTCAGCAGCCGGTTGTGATAGGTCGAGAGATAACCCATCAAGAATTTCATTTAAAGCAGCCTTCATACCGATAAGCTCACTTTTAACAGTGATATCTACCTCTGGCGCAACATCATCCGCTTCCTGAGCGGGGTTATTGGTAGTTCCAAAATATGGTAGTTCATCCGGCATTGGCATATTAAGTTAA
>DATMTU010000066.1:0-10626 GCA_035564035.1 Dongiaceae bacterium | reverse complement strand
CTTGAGTGGTCATTTAAGTTAAATAAGCCGTTACCATTATTTGAAACTATAATACAATAGGAACATGAATAAGTGCAACGCATGGCCCGTTGCAGGAAATGAGTAATAAATTATCATGGCACTACCATCATTCGACGGCGTACAAGCAAGCGGGCAGGACAGCTTTACCGGCTCCACTAAAGGAAGCGACGGACTTTACGGCGTTTATTGGGTTGGCCAAGACGGCAACGTGTATGCTAAGGGCAACAACGGCCAAACTGTTAGCACGGGTAACGACCCAAGTGCAGTAAATGGGCTCTTCCGCCAAATCGCTGACCCAGCCGCTCCAACTGGCAACGGTAGCGTCATTAGTGGCGGTGGCTCTGTTGGTCCAAGTGCAGCCGTAACAAATGGAATTTTGGCGCAAATCGCTGGTCTCGATAGTGGGCTTACACAGGCGAAAAATAACAACCAGACATCATTTCAATCACTTCTCGACAATTATAATGCCGACGCAACTGCGCAAGGCCAAAAGAAAGATAGCTCGCTCAACTCGAATGACCTAAGCTATCTTGCTTCACAGCAACAGGCACTCGTCAACTCGGCAAAACTTCGTCAATCACTCCTTAGTACCCTTATCGGAATGGGCGCACTCAATGGTTCAGGTGTTGGTCAAGCCAACTCCACTATTGGTGGCGCACTTCAAACCGACCTTACTGGCGCTGACAACAACTACAAGACGAACGCCAACCAAGTGCTCTCTGCTTGGGACACCTACCAACAGCAAAATGAAGCCCGCAAAAAGGCTGCCGAGCAAACGCTCCACAACGCCAATACTGCGGCAGATAACTCATATTACAGCAACAAGCAAGATTACCTCAAAACACTTGCTGGTCTTTATCCATCTGGTTCGAGCCAAGGTGCTGAATTCTTGCGCCAAGCATTGGCTCTCGGTCCAAACATCCAAGCGACAAGCAACGTACCGCAATATGATTTCACTCCGATTACGAACGCTTCATATCAAGCACCTGAATTGGCTCAATACCTCTCTGGCACGAAGAGCCTATCTGTCGGCGCTCCAAACCCTAATGCGGGTATCGGTGCCTTCTCAACCACATCAAAGAAACGAACTGACCTTACTGCTCCATTACAATTAACCCCGGGGAGTTAGATAAATGGCCAATTGGTTTACTAGCTTCGGTGAAAGCCTAGCCAACGGATTCACCGGACACGGTTTTGAAGACAACGCAGCTCGAGCTAATCTTGATGCGCAAAACGAAAAAAAGAAGAAAGACCTTCTTGCACAGCAAGCCTCTGCTCCTGTGATTCGGCAAACGCCGACCGTCGATAATAACCCTGCTGGCCTGAATAGCAGTGGGCTCTTATCCCTGCCAACAGGTCCGAAGCCAACACAAACAATTACGCAACAACCTGTGACGCAGCCGGTAGTCTCGCAGCCAAAGCCGCAGCCACAGGCAACTCCACAACCGCAAGCCCCGTCGCCAGTGATGAATCAACCACTGGCGTTGGGCAACGGTATGCTCAATGTGCCCGGCTCACGGCCTAACCCCGCTATTCCAAACGGCGTTCTTGTGAAACCAACCGCACCGCAGCCAGCTCCTCAGCCAGCGAAACCAAATATCTTCCAAAACATTGGGAACTTTTTGGGTGATGCGTGGAAAAACACGACCGGCATGGTTCGTGACTATAGCACCGACCCAAATAACGTACCTCGCAACACGATTGATTATATTTTAGGCATTAATAACCCCCTCGATGGCGCTACGCTCGATTATCAGCATAAGGTGAATGGTCAACCAACTTTGGTACCAAAGGCCGCTCCGCAGACGTTTAACGATGCCGCAGAGCAAAGCCTTCTCGGCCACGTTATCAACAATATCCTTATTAAGCCAACCGTTGGTGGATTCCAGCAATTAGCTAACACTGGTAGTGATGCTCTTGGTGGGTGGAATACTGGTGACATGGCAACGAGCCAACATTACGGCGACCAATCGACTGATAGTGGTCTTTATGGATTTATCAATGCCCTTGACCGACAACTCGGAATCACGCCGGAAGAGACCCGTAACCCATTCATCGCCCCAACCGTTAATAATGGCGTTGAAAGTATTGACCCAATGGCTCACCCAGTTCTTGGTTCGATTAGCACTGGTGCAAACTTACTTGGTCTTTTGGGACCTCTCGCTAGCATCTTTAGTAAGGGTGGAAAATCTGCCGTTGCAGTTAATGAAGGTATTAACGCTGCCGAAGACACCAGCTTACTTGGCCGAGATGCACCGGGAATCGTCAATGAATTGAAGCCAACTGGCGTGCCAGATGCACCTGTTGTTGAAACTCCGGGCGCTCCTTCGCCTACCTCTGTTATTTCAAAGGCACCAGACAATTCATTGATGTTACCAGAAAATGCTGGTGGCTCACCACGACCAAATGGCGTGCTATCAAACAGCGGTGCAGCTGGATTTGTCACGAAGACGCCTCAGCAAATTTCTGATACTGAACAGGCGATTAAACTTATTGGTAATATCGACAAACAAACTAACGTCATTCGTCAGGGTGGCGTGAGTACGCTTACCCCAGATGAAATGCGTGGGCTTATCCAACAGCGCCAAAAACTGATTGATGTGGTCCAAGGAAAAACTACGCTCGAAGAGGCAACTAAGCCAACTCCGACACCAGATGTAGTGCCGGGTGCTCCTGCTGAGGTACCACCAGCTAATGGTGCAAGCGTTGAGGGTCAGCCAAACCTTGGTAATCCGGGGGCTGCGCCAACCGATGGTACAATTTCTACCGCTCCAAATCCAACAAATGCCGACATTCAAAGCATTATCGACAATACGCCAAACCCAACAGCACCAAAGGCCCAAGCACCAAAACTTACCCCTCAGAATGAAATGCAAAGCGTTCGCCAAGCTGACACAAACAACCTCACTGGTGAGTTGGGTGTAAACGCTAATGGTCAGATTTACCAAAAGGTGAGCCAAGAAGCTGCTCGTGATAACGCAGTGAAAAACCTATTGGGTGGTAAAACCCCTCAAGAATATCTTAAAACTGCTCAACAAACTGGTGAAGCCGACAGTGCCGAACTTGCAATCTTGCTCGAGCGCACACCGAAAGATGACCCAGTATGGGGTGAATTGGCATCGCTCAAGGGTAAGCTCGCCACTCAAAAAGGTCAGGCATTGGCCCTTCTCGAGCGCACTATGCGCCAAACCGCAACACCGGAACAACTCGCTAGTCGTACCCTTCAAAAGGCTGCTACGGCTGGCTTTGATACGACTAAAATTGCCGATGAAATTCAGGCAACTAATAAGGCGTTTACTGACGCTCGTGACGCATATAACCGTGTGCTCAACGACCCAGCTGCTACAAACGCCGACCTTCAAGCTGCTAAGGACGCATTTTACAAAGCGACCAAAGATGCGTTCAGTAATGAGGGTAAAATTCTCGAAAAAGCCGCTCAGACCAAAGAACAGAAAAATCTCGCCTACAATGTTCAAAAGAAATCAGATGTCTATTTGCAGGGTATCGGTACATCAAGCCTTACCAGTTCGCCTACCTCAGTGCTGCGTAACTTCACGCAGGGTGTTGGTTCACTTGTTCACCAAGCGGGCCTCGCTCCACGAGTTGAAGCTGCTATCAATAGGGGCTTCAAAGTTGGCGGAAAAACTGGCTCGTTCGATACACAGGGCGCTGTCACAGGATTCAAGACTGGCACCAGTCAATTGAAGAGTGAAATTTCGGCTCGTGCAACGCAGCTCGGCTTGACGAAAAACCCAGCAACTTGGTTGCAGCATCCAATTAGCACGATTCGTCAGCTGACCACAACCGGCACCGAACTTGGTAACATCCCGATGGAGGGTGCGATTCGTGGTGGAATGGCTAGTGAATACAAGCAAATCCTCAAGGCACAGGGTTACAAGGGCGAAGAGCTCGCAAATCTTACTGAGCGAAATACCATCAGTGACCCACTCAACATTCGCACTAAATATGCGAAAGAAATCAATGACCTCAACGGTCTTTCAAGCGAAGTGGACCGCACTGGTGGAACATTCCGAGGCAACCTCAAGAACGGCTTTACTAAGCTTGGTCTTACCGACCGCACCTCTGACCAGCTGGCAGACTTCGTAGACCGTGATGTATTCGGCTTCTTCAAGCCAACCTTGATTGTTGCGAAAAAGGGCGCAGATATGGCAACGGGTGGCGTTGGGCACATTATCCCAGCCGTGATGAAGCTTTCTCGTGGCGACAAAGAAGGGTTTGTCAATGAAATTGCAAAGACCATTTCAACCGCAACTGTGACACTTCCTACCTTGGGTGTAACTGGTTATGCACTCGCAAAAGCCGGTGTTTTGAAGCAAAATGATTACGGTGAGTGGGAAATTGGCAATGTGCCTATCTCTGGTTACTTAGGTGCATTTGCAGCCCCAATGGCGATGGGTGCAATTGCCGGTCAAAACCAACACGACGGCAATGGTACATTCGATGGATTTACAGAAAAAGCGTACCAGACACTCGTAAATGCCTACCCTTACGGTGAAGTTGGCCAAAAGCTTGGCTCTGTTGGTGATATCCTTAGCGGTGTCACTGGTGGCGTTCAGAATAGCCAAGACGCATATGGATTTAAGGAAGGTATCGCTGACGTAATGAGCGGTCTTGCAAAAGAGACAATTCCAGCATCCGCCTTCCTCAACACGCTTACTAAAATGCTTGGCGGAAACGTCAAAGACACTACTGTTAAAAACCCCAAAGACGCTAACGTGGTTCAGGCTGGCATGGCTGGTGTACAAGAGGCTGGAAACAAAGTTATCGCTGGGCTTCCGGGTATTTCAAATGTTCTGCCAGATAAGACAAATAGCTTTGGTGACACAATCGCTAAACCAAGTGCGGGCGAGGCTCTTCTTGGTGCTGGAAATGATAGCATCAAGCAAAGTGATAATGCCACTGGTATTACCTCTGTTGGCTCAAAGGATTTGAATGGTTCTGCCAAAGCAAACCTTCAAACTGCCGACGACAAAACCGCCTACAATGCAGCCATTAAATCGCTCCAAGACCAAGGTAAGGATGTCAATAACTCGAACGTATTTAAAGAGCTTTCCAAGAGTGGCAACTACACGTTGGCTGCTAAATACGACGATGCGATTAATCAGGGTCTTGAGAGTAGTGACAAAACCGCATTGGCGAAATATGATGCGATGGATTCTGACCACCAAAAAGTTTACCTTGAGGACCAAAAGAACGCTCTCGCTACTTACGGTGCGCAGCTCAACAACAAGCAGGCAAACGGCACCCTTTCAGAGGATGACAAAGATACTTCTGGCGCATGGAGTGGTAGCGGTAATTCACTTATGGTTAAGGCGCTAGTTGCCAAGACGAATGTTGATAATAACGTGCCAAAAACAACCCTTCAACTTTACAAACAAGTCACTAGCAAAAAACTCTACAATAGCCTTAATGCGGACCAAAAGGCTGCTCTCGACACATACGCAAGCCAACTTGAGGCAAATGGTGTCACCGTTCGTGATTTCCTTGGCTCAAACGCTTCTGGTGGCTCAGGAAGTGGTAAGTCTGCCGGTGATGGCATTGTACTCACAAAGGCCGTAACAAGTGGCTCGGGCGGTGGTGGAAAATTCGCTCACCAAAGTATCGATACCCAAATCCCAGATGTAGTTAAACCGATGCCACAATATGTGATTCAACAACGTAAGATTAGTGTAAACTAGGAATATAATCATGAGCGCAACACACACGATGGAACAACTAGCCCAGTCCGCATATCGGATTGTGAACGGCAGTAAAAATGCCGCTACTGGCGATGCGCTCACCGCTTTTGTTGACCTCTATCGGGATTGGGCCAATGACTACATTAGTGAACTCGAGCTCGAAACCGACTGGATTTGGTGGAGGGTTCAGGACTTTACTTTTGGTCAAGCCAGTAATGACGACCCACTGCCCGTGCCGGAAGATTTCCGTAAGCTTGTAGTGAATATCGAGCGACCAGTGTATTTGATGCACGATGGCACGGTAATTTCTAGCTTTGTTGTAGTTGACCCAAATAACGTCAACAACCCACCAGAAATCACTAAAGAGGACCGAGTTACCTATATTGATGGCAAATTCGTGTTCTCACGCCCATTTAGGGAAGAGGAACTTGGCGCTGATGTTGTGGGCGACTATATGCAGTATGCGCCAGAAATTACAGAGGTAACTGACGAAAACCCTAACGGTGATGCAGTCATTAATGTGATTCAGCCTTTCAAGTTGCTTACTCTAGGTATGGCAAAAGATATCTCGCTTCCTGACCTCGTTCAAGGTGGAATTTCGCCAAACATCGAACAACGCTACCTCAAGGTACTTGGTGAAGCAGTTGCGCAAAATGCCCAGTCAATTGCTACCGGCAGCGCTGATTTTTCAAGCTATGGTGATATCGGGGGTGTCTACTAATGGCCCAATATAAGCCAATGTCGGTAAAAAAGAACAATATCACCTCAACTGATATTGTCGGTTTTTCTGGTGGTCTTGACGAACGCTCACCATATCTTGCAAATCAAAACACCTTCAACAAAGCCCTTAATATGGCAGTTGACAGTAATGGCTTCCTAATCCCACGACCGGGTGCTAAAAAATGGCTTCCGTCGCTTGTTGGTAAGGTAAAAGAAGTATTCCCAGTTTTATATAACGGTGACAATTATTACTTTGTCGTTGATGATGGCCGAGTAAAATATGTACAGTCTGGCGATTTAGCTTGGACCGAAATTGGCACACTCGATACCCCAGCGACCTACACCACTGCTCTCGCAGGGACGAACGAGGATTTGGTATTTACCGCTGTTCAGAAGGGTTATTTGACTAACCCAGCCCGTGGAGTGCTCGGAAATGGCGTAACTGTTGCCTATGTCAATAATGGTGCGAGTAAGCCACTCCTCGTTACTGTATCTGGTCTTGCAATTACTGTTCAGCTTGCAACGAATTCATCGAGCGTAATTACTTCGACTGGTAGCCAAGTTATGGCTGCCATTAATTCAACAGATGCCGTAAAGCCCCTCATTACAGCCTCTCTAGCAGCTGGAAATACTGGAGCTGGACTTGTTACCGTTATGACCGCCAAAAGCCTCACAGGCGGCGCAGACGGTACCAATCACATCACAACTGACGACGACCTTATTAGTACGTTCGTGCGTACAAATGACCAAATGGCTGTTATTAATGGCGTGGACAAAATGCGCTACGTTGATTTGCAGACCATGAAGATTGTTCAATACAATCTCGTCACCGACCCGGCAAATGCACCAACCGCAGCCGGAACAGGGATGAGTGGCTCAACTGCTAAGGTTTATTATGCGATTTCCTTTAACGGTAATGCCGGTACGACTAACATTTCACCGATTCTGACACAGACTGGCGACCCTCGAACGGGCTGGGCTTCAACAACTAAATTTATGACAGTCACCCGAAATAACTCGGCTCCCGCTGGCGCAAACAGCTGGAACATTTACATTTGTCTCTCAAGCCAAACTGGAACGCCTACAGTTGGCGATATGCTGCTTCTTGCGAGCGATTTAGACATGTCAACACTCACCTACATCGACGACGGTACTGTATCACCACAGAACATCCTCGCCCCAACCGACAACACGACCGAGGGCGCAAAGGTGAAATACGGCATCGAAGAGCAGGGATTGGCAATTTTCTGGGGCGACCCAGACAACCCATACCGTGTCTACATTGGTGGTATCGACAAATATGCGCTTCAATTCTCGGCTGAAACTGGTGGCTATATTTCTGAGCTTCATAAGGGTACAAACTATTACCCATTGATGGTGACGGGCTTCCGTACTGGTCAGGGATTACCGGCAATCACGGTCCTCTTTGGCAACACGCAGGGTATCTCGAAGCAATCAACGCTCACCCAGCAAACAGTCACCGTTGGCAACAGTTCACAAAGCTATTGGACTGAGACGGAGCAAAACTATGGTGCGCCATCTGTTGCCAGTCCTTACGGGTTGGTCAATTATAACGGTATTTTGTTCTTCGTATCATACAACGGCATCATGACCATTAAAACGAACCAAAATGCTTTGAACGTGCTCAACACCACAAAGATTGACCAGATGATTCCAAACACATTTGGCTCTATTCGGTCTGACCAATTCGATAAAATTATTGCTTGTGCTTGGGATAACAAGGTGTACTTCTCTGTGCCGAGCCGTGGGTACGAATTTAACAACCAAATCCTCGTTTACGACATGTCAAATGCCAATGCCCCAATCTGGTATATTTGGGATATTCAGGCCGACTACATTGGTGTTATCTCAACTAGCGACCAAGAGGCATTTGTTTACTACACGAAAGACAATAATATCTTCCGCCTTGAAGACAACTATGTTGCTCAGGACGAGGACGGCAGCGGTATCGCTTCGCCATTTGCCACTAGCGCAGCTGGAACCTTCCTCGGCATGACACCTGCTCACAACTACTTGAAAGTCGTCAAGCAAGCCACCTTCTATTACATTGATGCGATTGGGAACATCACTGAGGGCGTGACATGGACTGACCGCTTTAATAAGCCGGGATTTAAAGATAAAGTCGTACCATTTGGTGAGTATTCCGCTTCCACTACTGGTGGATGGGATGACCCTTTTTATCAATACGATGGCGGAAATACGGCGTATAATAACTGGGACGACACAGCTCCCATTACTTCAAATGACGTTTCAACAAAGCAAACAAAGCGTGATGACCTCTCGCTCGATAATGCTCAAGTGATTGAATTACAGTGGTCGATTTCAACTCAGCTTGACTATTCAGCCTTTAAGTTAAGAAGTGTGTCATACGAAGGCGTAAACATTGGCGTTCGTGGCGACATCAGGTAATATAAGGATAACGATTATGGCCGACAAAAAATATGACATCACGAATCTGAAATCAACATGGGAAGCTGAGAGCGCTTACGTTAAGGTATTCACACAAGATTTCCCGGATTTGGACCGCCTTGTTGATGCCGTCTCGGTACAAAATGACCCTAAAAACCCGAATATGGCCGACACAACCACTGCGTCGTCTGTTCGCTCTTTGCCTAAAAAATCGCTCAAACAAATGCCGGTTTTCTCTGTTGAAGTAAATGGCTCGAAATACAATATGGAAGCGATTATGATTAATTACCTCTTGAAAGACGTTGTTTTTAATGATGACACGTTTGGTAAGGGGGTACTTTCAACACTTCAACTCGCCATGATTCAGGCTGTGACGCATGGTTTTGCGACGATGTTTGTTGCTAAAAGCAAGCTTTATGACGACTTTGGTACCGTTCTTCGCCTGATTAACTACAATGACTTTGGCGTTGAGCGTGGTATTCAGGATGGAAACCAGACTGGCCACGACTTTATTCGTACCAACATTCCTCGCTCTCGATTCGAGGCAATTCTTGATGACATTAAAGAAAACCCAGAGGCAAATACAAGCTATAATGCAGCTGTTATTGAAGACCTCTTGAAGCTTAGCCCAGATGGCGAAAATTATGCCGGTCAGAGCATTGAAAGTAATCAAAAACAGACAAATGCGCCAACTGATTCATACCAAGTGATTACCTACCACAATTACAAGAAGAGTGGTAACACCGTGCTCTTCAACCCACAACAGCAGGAGCCATTCCAAGTGCTGCCAAACAAGTCGAAATTCTCTTACCCACGGTTGATTATGTTGGTTATCGACCCAGCACCACTCAACCCATTCGGATTGAGCCGTGTGCGTCTTGCATCACCAAACCAGAATTTCTTGAACGCACTCCGCCAAAATGTGGGCTACACTTGGCTGTACAACTCAAGCCCTGCTTTATTGCAGCTTGGTCAGTTCGCCACAGCAGTTTCGCTTAAACGAAATGCTTTAATTAAAAGCACTGACTATCAGGCAAACGTCAAGCCTATTTTGCTCGATACCTCAACCTCTCAGCAATATCCAACGATTAGCCGAGATGTTCAACAGCAAATTATTGATATTATCGCTGGTACTGCTAGCGCCCTTGGTGCGATTGGCCAATCAAAGACAGGTGTTGGTGCCCAAACTCAAAAAGAGAACTTGGACGACAATACGATGCAGCTCACCAATCTTGCCGAGAATACTCTTCGCCAATACGCATTAGTTGCCATTGACGTTATTTTGAGCGAAACCGAAGGCGAAGACGATATTATTGTTGACGATGAAACAAAGGCACGCTTAAACGAGCTCGAACCGGGTTCTGTTGGTAATGACAACACCGTGCATAACTTTAGTTGGTCTGCCCTTTATGATGAGGTTAAAAAGCTTCGTGTTGAAATTGACGTATCTGTTGGTAAGCAAGAAGCTGACCAAGCTAAGGAAGAGGCACTCACCGCTGCGCTTGCAAACGCAACGCAAAATGCCGACCCTAACAACCCTGCTGACCAGCAATTTAAGAACGAAATTATGGACGAGTACCGAAAAACTGTCTTACCCGACAAGTCTGTAAATACTCCACTACCAGTGAACACACCAGAGCCAGAAGCACCAAATATGCCTCAGCTACCACAGGCAGAAGTGCCACAGATTCCAAACATGGGTATTCCACAATAGTTGTTGACTATTTAACTTAACCGCTATATTATTTAACTTAAT
>DATMTU010000065.1:0-2766 GCA_035564035.1 Dongiaceae bacterium | reverse complement strand
AGCGGTACGCCAGCAAAGGCTATCGCTGGCGATATCAACATTATCCCATCGGATATCGGTGCAGCATCACAAACAGACCTTAATACTCTAGAGGGAGTAGTAGACACATCTGTGAGCGGCTATGTCACAGAGTACTCGGTTAACTCTTCTGAGACGGTACCGCCGTCAACAGGATGGTCAACATCTACCCCGACAAGGACGCCGGGCACGTTCATTTGGTATCGTGTAACGGTCACATATAATGACACTTCTACGTCTACGACAAGCCCAGCATTGCTTACCGGTAATACCGGCGCGACCGGTAGCCAAGGTATCCCAGGAACACCCGGTGCAGACGGTACATCCTTGTACACATGGCTCAAGTATGCTGACACTCCAACGACCGGCATGTCTGATTCTCCAACCGGGAAGACATATATCGGTATCGCAGTAAATAAGTCTTCGTCTACCGAGTCTAGTCTGTACTCCGACTATTCGTGGTCTCTAATTCAGGGTCCTCAGGGTAACCAGGGTATTCCTGGTACGCCGGGAGCGGACGGTACAACCACATATACATGGGTGAAGTATGGAGACGATGCAACAGGCACAGGATTGACAGACTCTCCAACAGGAAAAGCATATATCGGATTGGCCTTCAACAAGACTACGGCAACCGAGTCCACTCTTGCCTCAGATTATACTTGGTCATTGATTCAGGGGCCGCAGGGTACGCAGGGCGTGCCGGGAACGCCAGCAGCAGTAATAGCATTAACTGCTACAACACAGGTATTGTCTTCTCCTGCTGGTGGAGGAACGACCACTCCTGCCACATCTGTTGTTACCGGAACTGCTACGAATACCACAATCACTGTGTGGCAATATTCTTCTGATGGAGGAGCATTCACATCTACCGCGCCTACAGGCGTGTCACGAAGCGGAAATGTCGTAACCATCACTGGTGCGACAATCACAGCAAAAACCATAACGGTAAAGATGGCAGACGCAAACGGCGTAGCAGACACGCTGACCGTAGCCAAGGTATCTGACGGAGCAACAGGAGCAACAGGCGGTACCGGAGGCACAGGTCCAGCCGGTGCAGATGCCTATACAGTATTGCTTACAAACGAGGCTCAGGTCTTCCCAGGAACAACCACTGCTGCTATAGCCGGTAGTGCGACAACAAACGTGATGGCATTCAAGGGTGCCACTCAGATAGCGGCAACCATTGGCACCATCACTGGTCAGGTGACGGGTTTGACCACTGCGATTACAAACAATGGTACGACGACCGCCGGTATAACAATAACGGTAACTACGTCATTGACTACAAAGAGTGGCAACCTGACCATTCCATTGACTGTAGATGGAAAATCATTCACACAGATATTCAGTTGGTCATTGAGCCTTACCGGTGCCACAGGCTCGACAGGCTCTACCGGAGCGCCAGGGTCTAATGGTATAAGCGTAACGTCCATCACTCCATACTTCGCTCAGGTGACCACCGGCTCGGGAGCACCAGCAAAGCCAACAACGGCCACGCCTGTGGCTCCATGGGTATCGACAGAACCAGACTATGTGACAAACACAGAACTGTACAGAACTGAGAAGATTTTGTTCAGTGATGCTACATTCGCATACACCAATGTAAGCAAGGTCTCTTCGTACACCGCTGCTGTTACGGCCATCACGGCTGCCAATGGTAAGAACACGATTAAGTTCTCGACTTCCGACCCTGGCTCTACTGCGAACACGGCGGGAGACATATGGTTCACTACCTCTGGTGCGACAATCACAAAGCAGTGGCAAGGAAACGGCGGTACGAGTTGGACCCAGGTAACACTCACAAATACAGTTATTGCCAATCTTGACGCAGGTAAGATTACCACTGGCTCCCTCGATGCTGCACGTATTGCCGCCAACAGTCTGAGTATAGGCCAGGTCAGCACATTGCAGACCACTTTGGACACAAAGGCCACTACGGCATATGTCCAAGGCAAGGGAACCGACCTAATCGTCAATGGTTTCGGGACTATGGGCAGCAACTATAACTTTAGTTGGTCAACCTTTACCGCCGCAGACGCTCCGACAGGAGCAGCCGGTTCATTTGTTTCTCCTAATGGAGTTGCTGGAGGCTATCTTACTGATGAGTACTTACCGGTAGACCCAAATAGAAAGTTGAAGTTCTCTTTCCAGATTAGAGAAACTGGAACATCTGTCACAAGTCATTTTTATGGTTTGATTCAACCATTCGATGCATACAAAAATTCCATCTCTCCACAGCATTATATGTATGTACCAAATACCACGACCACGCTCGCGGCACCACTGAACCCTGGTGATACGACTATAACTCTGACGAGTGCAGCAAATTGGTACGGTTCGGCTGGAAAGCCTGCTGGCGCAGCACCACACCTTCGCCACATCATTTTCTGGGATTATGTAGACCCCGGTGGAAAGGCATGGCCTATCGAGACATATAGTCGCAACCAGTCCATCTTCGACTTGTGGGCAGACGGTGGTATAACTGGAAATGTCATAACTCTCAGTGCGCCATATTCTGGTCCAGCCAAGGCAACAGGTACGCCCGTAAGTAATGGTTCTTCTGGTGGGACATATATATATATTTCTGGTGGCGCTAACGCCATTCCAACGACATCGTGGGTACAGTGGTCGGACTCCATTATTGGTTTGGTTACCCAGACTGGCTCGGTATCGGGCATGTCTGCATCGTTCCTTGTCGGCTGGCCTCCGGGCATCGGATATTGCAAGGCAGGATGGCTTCTAAAC
>DATMTU010000064.1:0-6723 GCA_035564035.1 Dongiaceae bacterium | reverse complement strand
CGGTTATTTTCCCGAGTAATAACCTAGAAGCAGATAAAGCTTTTTGGACAAAAGTACTTGGCGTGGAACCGTATTTTGACCAACCGTACTATGTTGGGTTTCATGTGGCAGATTGTGAATTGGGGCTTGACCCAAATGCGTCACAAGAGGGCCTTACCCACCCGGTTGCTTATTGGAATGTTGCCGATGCGGCAGCTATGGCTGAAAAATTAAAGGCTGATGGTGTTGAGCAGGTTGGCGCAACGCAAGATGTTGGGGGTGGTATGCACATGGCTCGCCTGAAGGATGCAAGTGGTAATATCTTTGGGGTAATTGACGAGCAGTCGTAATCATCATGACGAGCTTTCGGACGAAACGGATTTATGAAGCCGCCGATGCAGCGGACGGCTATCGTGTTTTGGTCGACCACTTATGGCCGCGCGGTGTCAGCAAAGAAAAAGCTGCACTGAACGAGTGGGCTAAAGACATTGCGCCAAGTACCGAGCTGCGCAAATGGTTCAGCCATGATCCGGCAAAGTTTGCGGAGTTTGCGAGGCGTTATGGTGATGAAATAAAGCACAACGCCGAAGCGCCGGCGATGGTTGATGAGTGGCATAAGCATTCAGTCGTCACGCTATTATATGGCGCGCGCGACCAAGCCAATAATGAGGCGCTGGTGCTGCAGCAATATCTTGAAAAAAGGGAGTAGGACGCTCGAATTTTTTATTCAAAATATCAGAATAAAATAAGGAACCTTGGGTACACTGACACTATGATAAAAAAGATAATTACCGCCGCTTTTGTGGCGCTTACCTTTGTAATATACAGTATTCACCAGCGCAATGAAGGCAGTGCGGCGGTGTCGGCTGTACAGAAAAGTACCAGTGCAGCGGCCGGCACAAATAGTACAAATAACAGCTCAACAACGAGCACGTCATCAACGGCTTCGAGCTCACCGTCAACTGCCACGACTTCATCGGGCCAATATAAAGACGGGTCATATACCGGTACCGAAGCCGATGCTTTTTATGGGTATATTCAAGTCAAGGCAACGATTTCTAGCGGTCGTTTAACTGACGTCACTTTTTTGGAGTATCCAAATGATCGTCAAAATTCGGTAGAAATTAATAATTATGCGATGCCGCAACTGAAACAACAAGCAATTCAAGTACAGTCTGCTCAGGTTGACGGTGTGTCGGGTGCAACTGACACGAGCCAGGCATTTATTCAGTCACTCGGTGATGCGTTGTCGCAGGCGAAATCATGATTAAAAACACGCGACTGATTATGGGCATGCCTATCACGTTGATGGCGCATGACGGGAGCATGACAGACCAGCAAATTGAAGCTCTCTTTGCGCTATTCTACGAAGCTGATGAAAAATATAGCCCCTATAAATCAACCAGTGAGGTCAGCCAATTGAATGCAATCCCAGCATTACAACGGCGATATTCATCAGAGCTCGCGCATATTATGCAAAAAGCAGAAGACGTAAAACGGGCGACGCATGGTTATTTTGATGTTGAGCATGATGGTCATTTTGATCCATCGGGTATTGTCAAAGGTTGGATGCTACAGAAGGCGGCCGAGTATTTAAAACGCCTGACGCCCAACTTCTACATTGAAGCCGGCGGCGATATTCAGGTGGGTGGGGTGTCGGAAAGTGGCAAGCCGTGGCAGATTGGGGTACGCAATCCATTTAACCGGCAGGAGAACGTCGCAATCGTGTCGCTTGATGAGCATGCCATTGCAACTTCTGGAACGGCTATTCGCGGGGATCATATTTACAATCCCGTAGATGAAGAAGTGCCAAAAGATGTTGCATCGCTCACCGTCCTTGCGAAGCATATTGTTAATGCCGATGCCATGGCCACGGCGGCTTTTGCGATGGGCAAAAAAGGCATCACTTTCTTAGAAAAATTGCCAGGGTACGAGGCATACATGATTGATGAGCAGGGTATAGCAACACAAACGACCGGGTGGTCTCAGTACGAGGTAGCATCATGAATCTAGTAAGGCGTATTGAAGCAATCCTAGATGGTACAACGATGTATCGCTCGTTGTTATATTCATTAATCACGATACTTTGTGCAGCGATGTTTTTCGGTGCGATTGGCGTGATGCCGTATAGTCCTTACTCGATTGCAATATCGGCAGCACTCACCGTTGGTGCATGTTATGTCCTTAACTACCTTTTCGCAAAGATATATAAAGCGCCAACCAATGGTGAATCGGCGATTTTAACCGGGCTGATTCTCACGCTGGTGGTTGCGCCGGTTTTATCGACGAAAGACGTGCCATTTATTTTAGCCGCTTCCGGTTTAGCGATTGCTTCGAAATATGTTTTAGCGATTCGCAATAAACACATATTTAACCCAGTGGCGATTGCTGTAGTACTAACGGCTTTCGGACCGCAAGAATCGGCTAACTGGTGGGTAGGGAGTATCTGGCTGCTCCCGTTTGTTGTCTTGTGCGGCATTTTAGTCATTCGCAAGATTCGTCGCGTTCGTATGTCGCTCATCTTTTTTGCGACGGCAATTCTTTCGAGCCTGCTTTTTGCGGCACTTGCTGGCCAAAATCTAGCCACAACGGCAACGGCAGTTATTCTTCACTCATCACTCTTCTTCCTCGGCTTTATTATGTTGACTGAGCCGGCGACCTCGCCAACGACTCGTCGTAAGCGCTACGTTTATGCGGCTATTGTCGGGATGTTATTTGCGCCAGCCCTTCATATTGGGTCGATTTATTTCACGCCGGAACTCGCGTTGGTGATTGGTAATATTTTTGCCTTTTTGGTGACGCCAATGGTCAAGACGAAAGTTCAATTAATCGGTGCACAGTGGTTCGGCTCACGGACGCAAGATCTTCAGTTTGCAGCTGAAGCGTCGTTTGATTATAAGCCGGGCCAATATATTGAAATGACCATGCCGCATCATCGTCCGGATAGCCGCGGAGTGCGCCGGTACTTTACGCTGGCTTCATCGCCAACCGAGAAGCCGCTTCATCTAGGCGTCCGTTACTACGACCCAAGCAGTTCATTTAAAAAAGTGCTTCAAAAACCAGAAGACCACCAGATGGCTTTTGGGCAAGTTGGCGGTGACTTTGTGATGCCGCATGACACAACTAAAAAGCTAGCCTTTATCGCCGGTGGTATTGGTATTACGCCATTTCGCAGCATGGCGAAGTACATGACTGATATGGGTGAAAAGCGGGACGTAACGTTACTCTACGCGGAGCGAAGTGAGCAAGATATTGCCTATCTTGATGTTCTTGAAGCCGCACGTCAGAAAATAGGGATGCAGACGTATTACTTATTGGACAGCCCAGCGTCAGAACGCCCGTATTTTGTGCAGGCTCGCATAACAGACGCAGCCATTGCTAAGCTCATTCCTGATTATCGCGAACGCATCTTCTATGTTTCTGGTCCGCAGCCGATGGTGCGCGATATGAAGACGACACTTCGACATATGGGGGTTCCACGCGGCCACATTAAGACAGATTATTTCCCGGGGTATGCGTAGGGCGGTAGGAAATAAAAACCTTCGCTTCTACCGGCGAAGGTTTTAATAAATTCTTGTGGTCGGGGTGAAAGGATTCGAACCTTCGACCTCACGGTCCCAAACCGCGCGCGCTAGCCAACTGCGCCACACCCCGATGGTGTTTGACTAGGGTAGTATACAACACTTCTCGTGACATTTCTAGCCCCTTAGAAGCAGAAATGGGTTACCCGTCGAGGTTGATGAGACGTTGCAGCGCTCGAAAGCTTGCATTATGATAAGGGGAGCAACACCTATGAAGAAACTTTTTTCTCGAACAGTAAAATTTATTAAAGCGCACCCGAAGCTTGATATTGTCGTGCTCATTCTTGGCTTAGCGATATTTGCGACGATTGCGCTTTTTAATGCGCCGCGGGCTTCGCTTTGGTTCGACGAAGCGTTTAGCGCTTATATTTCGCAGTTTAACTTCCTTGATATTGCCAGGTACACTGCGAGTGATGTCCACCCACCACTCTACTATTGGCTGCTCAAAATTTGGACTGACTTTTTTGGGACGAGCAATCTTGGCTATCGATCCCTTAGTGTTTTGTTTGGTGCCGGCGCAATTACCTCGGCCTTCTTCCTCACAAAGAAATTATTCGGCCGCATGGTGTCGTGGACGGCACTTCTTTTCCTCGTCATTTCACCAATGCTCATTCGGTATAGCGATGAAGCCCGCATGTACACGTTGGCGGCGTTAATCGTTCTTTTGGCAACCCAGGCTCTTGTGAAAGCGACCGAGGCAAAGAAAAAACGTTGGTGGGTGCTCTATGGAATTCTCGTGTCGCTAGGTATGTGGACCCATTACTTTACGGCGATGGCCTGGTTGGCGCATTGGGTGTGGCGTTTGACACAAACCTGGCGAAAAAGTGCCACGTTTAAAGCAAACTGGAAAGCATTCTTTTCGAAAGAATGGGTATTGGCATATGCGATTGCCGTGGGGCTATTCTTGCCGTGGCTGCCATTCATGGCTTACCAATTAGGCGTTGTGCAGGGTGGTGGGTTCTGGATTGGCCCGGTTGGTATTGATACGCCAGCGAACTATTTTACTAATACGTTCTATTACCTTGATCACGGTCCGACGCAAGGCTGGCTGGCGGTCATTTTGGTTGGTGTACTCGTAACGATTGGACTCATGGCGCTAAGGGCGTATAGGGCACTGGCTCGCACTGAACGAAAGTGGTTAATTTTAGTCACTTGTTTAGCTTTTGTGCCGCCGCTACTCCTCTTCCTGGCATCGTTGCCGCCGCTCCGATCATCATTTGTTGAACGCTATATGATGCCGGCAATTATTGTTTTCTCAATCTTTATGGCTGTTTCATTAGTTGTAGGTACGCGCCGCTGGCGGCCGCTATTTCGGGCACTGCCAATCGTGGCTGTTGTTGGTATGATGATTTTCGGTATTACGAACGTCTATTATTACGGTAATTTCAATAAAAATACCAATACGCACATTTTCAGTCAGCAAGTTGCTGAAGAGATTCAAAAGGTATCAAAACCTGGTGAACCAATTGTTGCCAGTACACCATGGGTCTTCTACGAGATAACACCGTATGCGACTGCTAATCATCCGGTTTGGTTTATTGATGCTAACACGCAGTATATTTATGGTTCGTTAAATATGCTGAAAGATAATGATATGCACAAGATAAAAGACATTGATGCCTTCAAGAAAGCGAACCCGGTTATTTGGTACTTCGGTAATACCGCCGATGCTGACATCCCACCGTACCAATCATCATGGCAGAAAATACAAACAGTCGGCGTTCAGGACCCTATAACGGGCGATACATTATACAAAGCCACTGAGTATCGCGTCAATAATTAAAACTAACGCGGGATAATATGCATCAAAAAGCGAGTCTTCACACAGAGGAGGACAAGAGCTGTCGCCGCTGCACCGGTCAAGAGGTTGAGGAAAACGTTGCCAAAGCCTGGTGGCGCGACAAATAATTGAATCGCGAAAACGACAAAAGCTGAAATAGTATAGACGTATAGCGAATTTGTACCAAAGTTGAGGAGCAGCCAGCCAAGGTATTTCTTGATCTTACTTTCAAATCGACGAACCAGATAGAACAACCCCCAGAACCAGACAGTACCAAGCAGAATGCGAGGGAGCGGCAGGCGATCCTTGTTAAAGCCCTGTTCGACGATGTGGTGAATGGCATCAATTTGTGGCCCAATTGTGCCGCCAAGCTTGTGGCCGAATACGAGCGCATAACAAGTAAGCCCAGTTACGATGAAAGTGATAAAGAAGCTCAGGCCGATAGCTTTTCGTGTTTTAAGCGAAAGTGTTCGCCATTTGGCAAGGATATCCTGCCAGTAGAAGCCGATAGTGAAGCCCCCAAAGAAGAGGATTTGCCAGCTCATCAACTCGGCGTACGGGTTAGAGTCGGGCAGAAGAGGGTAGAGTGACCACACAATAACGCTGAGGATAGCGCCAATGTACCACTTCCCTTTCCGAAGTAACCATAATACGAACGGTGCGAATAAAAGGAAAACGGCATAGTAGCGGAGGAAATCGGCCCAGCCGTAATCGTAATTAAGCGTAACGGTCTGCCACATGAAAGTCCACCAATGCGACCAGTCAGTGTAGATGCCATATTTAAGGCCGGTATTTTGCAAGAAAAGTTGCCCGACGAGCGTAAAAATAATCGTCAACGTAATGCTCGTCAGGTATAACTGGAAGGCTCGTTTCCATAAAAGTTTTGCGGCTTTATGGAACGGCTGATCAATGAGCTTCCGACCGCGAATAATCCCCAGCACAATACCCGAGACAACAAAAAAACCTTCTGCGGTTGAAACGTAGAGGAGACTTTCACCAGTAAGAAGGCTCAGGCCATCTGGATAGAATTCAAGGTGATTCAAAAGGATCACGAAAAGGAAATAGCCTCGCATGAGGTCGAAAGTGACAATTCGTTCTGACACTTTTTTCACGGCTTCGAGTGTTTTTGACATTGTTTGCTATTATAACAACTTCAGAATTAGCTTATACTGAAAATATGAAACAAGTTCCCTACCCTGCACCAGATTTTTCGTTACCCGACCTGACCGGGAAGTTACGAACCCTCGCTGAATTTAAGGGAAAATGGGTGATTCTTTACTTTTACCCTAAGGATGATACGCCGGGCTGTACCACTGAAGCCTGTAGCTTACGCGATGCTCGCGACACGCTAGCCGAAATGGGGGCCGAAATTGTCGGCATTAG
>DATMTU010000063.1:0-2359 GCA_035564035.1 Dongiaceae bacterium | reverse complement strand
GTTAAAGCAATCGAAGCAACCGGCGTTGTGGAGTTGTGGGATACAATCGACCAAGCGAGAATTTTGATCGGTGCAAAGAACGATAATGTTTCAGATGCTGTAAAGGAAAATAATATCAATCAGGCATGGCATTTGCTCAACAACCTATTGAAAGCAACCGAACAACGCGAAGCACAAGCGGAGGCTGAGAATGTAGGCATAGCGGAAGCAATCAACCAACTATGCAAAGACGTTCATGCGGATAACGTCAAGGTAGGATGGTGGACTAATCCGCATACAGGCGAGTCGATCCTAGAGACGCGCAATGTCCCTGAAATGATTTGTTTGATGCACTCCGAATTATCGGAAGGGCTTGAAGGTTTTCGTAAAAACCTAATGGACGATCACTTGCCCGCTTATCCTATGCTTGCGGTAGAACTGGCAGATACAATTATTCGCATTGCTGATTTGGCTGGCGCTAAGGGTTTTCCATTGGGCGAGATTATCGAAGCTAAACGTGCATACAATCGGACGCGGGCCGATCATAAATTAGAGAACCGTTTGAAAGATGGCGGGAAGGCGATATGAGCATTGCATCAAACTTCCGCGCAAAAATGGACGTTGCTTTGAAAGAGGCTGACAAAACTGTAGGCATGAACGATGATGCTAGGCGCACTTGCCTTTTGCAAGCGTTTGATCGAGCCGACCTAATTTTAATCGAAAAATCTATGATTGCTGCGCTTATGGAAGCCGCTAATAAAATGAACCAACCCTAACTTTTTCGCTTGACAGTAATTGGATTAACCGTTAGACCAAATGACAGAAGGCAATTCCGCCTTGGGAGTTTTTCCGATGACTGCACGTTTCGCCATCTTCGCCCGTCGCGCCGATAACGGTAAATCTTTCGAGTGCTTCACTTGGACGCGCGAAGCAGCAAGTGGTGTTGCTCGTGCCTACAGCGATGCGAAGGCGCATGGCGTGGAAATCACGGAAGCATGGGCGGTGGCGCTGTGAGCGCCGCCCTAGACTGGCGCACGGTAACGCCTAGCCGCGAGCCGCGTTACATGGTCAAAGGAACCGTGCTTAATTCGGCGCTGTATGGTGAACACAGTCGCTTTCTTATTGAGGAAGTCCGCGCGTATCCAAACGGCTATCAGGAGCCGGACGTTACCTACAGGGTTCGCGATGCGTTGACGGTTTCCGATGCAATGATTCGTGACGGCATCGGGTCTAAATCTGTAGGCACATTCGCAACGCTTAAAGACGCAACAAACTTTTGTGATACGTTTCGGCCTAACATAATGGTTGCGGATGATGAAACTATGCGAAAAGATTTTCTAGCTGCAACTATTTAGTGCTTGACACTATGAATTGATCGGATTAGAAGGGTTGTGTTGAAACGATGGAATGGATGGAGATTGAGTGATGATTACGAACCTTAATGAAAAAGCCCGCATTGAAACGCTGATTGCAAACGTACCGGCAAAGCGCCGCTTTGTTTCGGACTATACCAAAGCGCGTTATCTCGCCAAAGGAGAAAGCATTGTCGGCATTGTCGGAAGTTTTGCCAACTCGATCATTACCAAGCCTTTCGCCAACAGCCGTTCGGCGCAGGCTGGCGTCAAACTTTATTACGGCGCAAGCGGTGTTTTGGTGCATGAAGAATTGTTTTGTGCCTAACCCCCAACAGCGAACAGGCGGGCGCTATATCCCGCCGCTAACAGCCTAGTGCGATTAGGCGGTTTAGTGTAGGGATGAGCGGTTTAGTCGTCCGTGTAGTGGCAACGCTGGTGCAGACTACGCCAACCGCAATTAGCGGGTTGCTACGGTATTTAATATCATCCCTACACTAAGCTAAATTGGCGACGATGGAGGAATAAATGACAACCGACGAAATGCTAATCGAGTGGCAGTCTGCTAAAGAAAACGCCGCCAAGTGGACCGAACGCGAACGCGAATTGCGCAACATGATCTACGGCGAGTTCTTTGCCGATCTAGAAGATGGCGCAACGCATAATCACGCCCTTGGCAACGGCTATAAGTTGAAGGGCAAGCGTCCTTTGAGTTATAAGTTGGACGATACTATCGAAACACGGTTGATTGCGCTTGAAGCTGCTGGTGGCGGTGCGTTGGCAGACAAACTAGTATCATGGAAGCCGTCGCTTTCGATGACTGCTTACGCCCTCCTGTCGGATCGGGAAAAAGCTATTGTTGATCCGGCTATTACTATGACGCCGGGGTTGCCTACAATTGAATTGGTTGCGCCGAAAGGGGATAAGTGATTATGGATAGTTTGGGAACAGCATTGCCAGCCGAAATGGCAAGAGTTCGCGACAAGGTTTTGCCTGAATACGATGCGATCCCTTTTGGGTTTTTAGCG
>DATMTU010000062.1:0-1959 GCA_035564035.1 Dongiaceae bacterium | reverse complement strand
CCCGAAGTTACGGTACCAATTTGCCGAGTTCCTTCTCCCGAGTTCTCTCAAGCGCCTTAGAATACTCATCTCGCCCACCTGTGTCGGTTTGCGGTACGGTCTCGTATGACTGAAGCTTAGAGGCTTTTCTTGGGACCCCTTCCGATTGCTTCGCAGCACTAGGCCGCTCGCCCCACATCCTTGAATTACGCGCCCGGATTTGCCAAAGCGCCTTCTCCAATGCAGGGACCGGGACTTCCAACACCCGGACAACCTTCCGCGATCCGTCCCCCCATCGCATCATACGACGGTGCAGGAATATTAACCTGCTTCCCATCAGCTACGCATCTCTGCCTCGCCTTAGGGGCCGACTCACCCTACGCCGATGAACGTTGCGTAGGAAACCTTGGGCTTACGGCGAGGGGGCCTTTCACCCCCTTTATCGCTACTCATGTCAGCATTCGCACTTCCGATACCTCCAGCATCCTTTACAAGACACCTTCACAGGCTTACGGAACGCTCTCCTACCGCGCACACAAGGTGCGCCCGCAGCTTCGGTGACTGGCTTAGCCCCGTTACATCTTCCGCGCAGGACGACTCGATCAGTGAGCTATTACGCTTTCTTTAAAGGGTGGCTGCTTCTAAGCCAACCTCCTGACTGTTTTAGCCTTCCCACTTCGTTTCCCACTTAGCCAATCTTGGGGACCTTAGCTGGCGGTCTGGGTTGTTTCCCTCTTGACACCGGACGTTAGCACCCGATGTCTGTCTCCCGTGATTGCACTCTTCGGTATTCGGAGTTTGCTATGGCGGGGTAATCAGCAATAGACCCCCCAACCATGACAGTGCTCTACCCCCGAAGGTGAGACACGAGGCACTACCTAAATAGTTTTCGGAGAGAACCAGCTATTTCCAGACTTGTTTAGCCTTTCACCCCTATCCACAGCTCATCCCCTAACTTTTCAACGTTAGTGGGTTCGGTCCTCCAGTACGTGTTACCGCACCTTCAACCTGGCCATGGATAGATCGTCTGGTTTCGGGTCTACACCCAGCGACTCAATCGCCCTGTTCGGACTCGCTTTCGCTACGCCTTCCCTAACCGGTTAAGCTTGCCACTGAATGTAAGTCGCTGACCCATTATACAAAAGGTACGCCGTCACCCGTTTCCAGGCTCCGACTGTTTGTATGCATGCGGTTTCAGGATCTATTTCACTCCCCTCCCGGGGTTCTTTTCGCCTTTCCCTCACGGTACTGGTTCACTATCGGTCGATCACGAGTATTTAGCCTTGGAGGATGGTCCCCCCATCTTCAGACAGGATTTCACGTGTCCCGCCCTACTTGTCGTACCCCTAGTTCCACAACGCGGTTTTCGCATACAGGGCTATCACCTGCTATGGCCGGGCTTTCCATCCCGTTTTGCTAACCACACTGCTAAAAGGTACAAGGCTCATCCCATTTCGTTCGCCACTACTTTGGGAATCTCGGTTGATTTCTGTTCCTGCAGCTACTTAGATGTTTCAGTTCGCCGCGTTCGCTTCCCACACCTATGGATTCAGTGTGGGATGACCCATACGGGCCGGGTTTCCCCATTCGGACATCTCCGGATCAAAGCTCGTTTGCCAGCTCCCCGAAGCTTTTCGCAGGCTACCGACGGTACTGGTTCACTATCGGTCGATCACGAGTATTTAGCCTTGGAGGATGGTCCCCCCATCTTCAGACAGGATTTCACGTGTCCCGCCCTACTTCAGCACCGGCGTCTCCATAATGGAATACTGTGGCATCGGCGTTATGGGCACTTTGGGGGGCAAGTTCTTCTTGATGTTGTAGAGGCGGGTGAGCATGCCGACGCCCCGGTCGTTGAGGATGGTGAGCTTCTCCGCCAGCTTCTGCTGACTGGGCTGCAGCACTGAGCGCGACATGGTGGTGCTGGTGCCGCCGCCGCCGCCGGCCACTGCAAAGCTATAGTAAAGGTGCACGGGGTCA
>DATMTU010000061.1:0-3100 GCA_035564035.1 Dongiaceae bacterium | reverse complement strand
AACCAACGTCGATGAACGAACTCAAAGAGCCCAACAGGCGCGCCACGCATGAAGTGATCCACGTGAGAACAAGTCCCAGTAAAGAAACACACAAAACAATCAAACGAAACAACACTAAACAAGCACCCACACTGTGGTGTGGGTGCTTGTTTAGTGTTGTTTCGTTTGATTGTTTTGTGTGTTTCTTTACTGGGACTTGTTCTCACATTGATGATCAGTATGCGTGGCGCACCTGTTGGGCTCTTTGAGTTCGTTCATCGACGTTGGTTGGTGGGGTGTTTGTTGTGTGTGTTGGTGGTTTGTTGTGGGCAAGTTGTTAAGGGCACATGGTGGATGCCTTGGCATCGAGAGCCGATGAAGGACGTACCAGCCTGCGATAAGCCCTGGGGAGTTGGCAAGGAAGCGTTGATCCGGGGGTGTCCGAATGGGGAAACCCAGCACGAGTCATGTCGTGTTACCCGCGCCTGAATAAAATAGGGCGTGTGGAGGGAACGTGGGGAAGTGAAACATCTCAGTACCCATAGGAAGAGAAAACAAAAGTGATTCCGAGAGTAGTGGCGAGCGAAATCGGATCAGGCTAAACCCATATCGTGTGATAGCCGGCAGGTGTTGCGTTATGGGGGTTGTGGGAATGTTCTTTCACCTGCTGCCGTGGGTGAGCACAGTAAGAAACCAGGGTTGAGGTCGAAGTCCGTTGGGAAGCGGTGCCGGAGCGGGTGATAGCCCCGTAGATGAAAGATCCTGGCTGTGTTGGGCATCTCCCAAGTAACACGCCACTCCTGGAATGGTGTGTGAATCTGGCAGGACCACCTGTTAAGCCTAAATACTCCTCGATGACCGATAGCGGACAAGTACCGTGAGGGAAAGGTGAAAAGTACCCCTGGCGGGGAGTGAAATAGTACCTGAAACCATGTGCCTACAATCCGTCAAAGCCCGGCTGCCCCTTGTGGGTGTTGGGGTGATGGCGTGCCTTTTGAAGAATGAGCCTGCGAGTTTGCGTTGTGTGGCGAGGTTAACCCGTGTGGGGTAGCCGTAGCGAAAGCGAGTCTGAATAGGGCGTTTGAGTCGCACGATCAAGACCCGAAGCGGAGTGATCTATCCATGGGCAGGTTGAAGCGCCGGTAAGACGGCGTGGAGGACCGAACCCACTTCAGTTGAAAATGGAGGGGATGACCTGTGGATAGGGGTGAAAGGCCAATCAAACTCCGTGATAGCTGGTTCTCCCCGAAATGCATTTAGGTGCAGCGTTGCGTGTTTCTTGCCGGAGGTAGAGCACTGGATAGCCGATGGGCCCTACAAGGTTACTGACGTTAGCCAAACTCCGAATGCCGGTAAGTGTAAGCGTGGCAGTGAGACTGCGGGCGATAAGGTTCGTAGTCGAGAGGGAAACAGCCCAGACCATCGGCTAAGGCCCCTAAGTGGCGGCTAAGTGGAAAAGGATGTGGAGTCGCAGTGACAACCAGGAGGTTGGCTTGGAAGCAGCCACCCTTGAAAGAGTGCGTAATAGCTCACTGGTCAAGTGATTCCGCGCCGACAATGTAGCGGGGCTCAAGCCGTCCGCCGAAGCCATGGCAGCGACATATTAACTTAAGCCTTCGTGGTTCAGAGGTGTCGCTGGGTAGGGGAGCGTCGTGTCACCGGTGAAGCTCCGGAGTGATCCAGGGGTGGAGGTGACACGAGTGAGAATGCAGGCATGAGTAGCGAATGAAGAGTGAGAAACTCTTCCGCCGGATGATCAAGGGTTCCAGGGTCAAGCTAATCTGCCCTGGGTAAGTCGGGACCTAAGGCGAGGCCGACAGGCGTAGTCGATGGACAACCAGTTGATATTCTGGTACCGGCGAATTGGCGCCCATGACGAGCCCGGTGATGCTAACCAACCGAAGCACCCTTACTGATCCCTTCGGGGTGAGGGGGGAGTGTGGAGCTTGGGAACCGACCCGGTAGTAGTCAAGCGATGGGGTGACACAGGAAGGTAGCCCAACCGCGGCGATGGTTGTCCGCGGGTAAGCCCGTAGGGTGAGTGATAGGCAAATCCGTCACTCTGACTTTGATGTCGTGCCTGAGAGGTGATGCCGACCCCGTAGGGGGGAAGTGGGTGATCCTATGCTGTCGAGAAAAACCTCTAGCGAGCCATGAGCCGCCCGTACCCCAAACCGACTCAGGTGATCAGGTAGAGAATACCAAGGCGATCGAGACAACCATGGTTAAGGAACTCGGCAAAATGCCCCCGTAACTTCGGGAGAAGGGGGGCCTGGAGCGTGTACCCACTTGCTGGGGAGAGCGTGAAGGGCCGCAGAGACCAGGGGAAAGCGACTGTTTACTAAAAACACAGGTCCGTGCGAAGTTGTAAGACGATGTATACGGACTGACTCCTGCCCGGTGCTGGAAGGTTAAGAGGACGGGTTAGACAGCAATGTCGAAGCTCAGAATTTAAGCCCCAGTAAACGGCGGTGGTAACTATAACCATCCTAAGGTAGCGAAATTCCTTGTCGGGTAAGTTCCGACCTGCACGAATGGAGTAACGACTTTCCTACTGTCTCAACCATGGACTCGGCGAAATTGCACTACGAGTAAAGATGCTCGTTACGCGCGGCAGGACGGAAAGACCCCGGGACCTTTACTATAGTTTGGTATTGGTGTTTGGTTCGGCTTGTGTAGGATAGGTGGGAGACTGTGAAGCGGCCACGCCAGTGGTTGTGGAGTCAACGTTGAAATACCACTCTGGTCGTACTAGATGTCTAACTTCGGGCCATGATCTGGTCCAGGGACAGTGCCTGATGGGTAGTTTAACTGGGGCGGTTGCCTCCCAAAATGTAACGGAGGCGCTCAAAGGTTCCCTCAGCCTGGTTGGCAATCAGGTTTCGAGTGTAAGTGCACAAGGGAGCTTGACTGTGAGACAGACATGTCGAGCAGGGACGAAAGTCGGAACTAGTGATCCGGCAACTCCTCGTGGAAGGGTTGTCGCTCAACGGATAAAAGGTACCCCGGGGATAACAGGCTGATCTTCCCCAAGAGTCCATATCGACGGGATGGTTTGGCACCTCGATGTCGGCTCGTCGCATCCTGGGGCTGGAGTAGGTCCCAAGGGTTGGGCTGTTCG
>DATMTU010000060.1:0-2167 GCA_035564035.1 Dongiaceae bacterium | reverse complement strand
CAGATTAACGACCTGATTACGGAAGTTAACAATGCTGTAGCTGAGGTGATTGCAAGTAGCATCACGCTTCAGGATGCCGTGCTCAGCGGGATTATTGGCAACACGGGAAGTCAGTCTCGTATCGCACTTGACGCGCTTTACGCGTCTATTTCAAGTGTCACCACTGTTTCTGGCCGTGTCACTGTGCTGGAGACGCTGACGGCCGATCCTGGCCGTCTTGGTATTAACACACTGAAGAATCAGATTTCTCAGGCCGTTATTCGTAGCACGGGAATTAACGTACTCGATTATGGTGCAATGGGCGATGGTGTTACGGATGATACGGCAGCCATTCAGGCGGCAATCAATGCCGCACAGCCGGGCCAGTGCATTATCTTCCCGTACACTGGATCCGGGAAATTCTACAAAATCAGCAGTACGCTTACTGTCACCACTCAGAACACTTGGTTTGAGGGCAGTCCTCGCGACGCTTACGCGGTATCTATTCGCACCGGATCTACCACCATGGTTATGCTGGACATTCGTGCCGCCGGGTTTGTCATGCGCAATATGTCCCTGATTGGCACCCTTGATCTTAATAGTGCATATCTTAACGGCGCCTCATGCACTAATACTGGAATGACTCTTTCCGGTGACAGTGACGGAAACGTAGATTGCGATCTTCAGGGTGCAACGTTCCAGTATCTCGCACTCGGCATTTTGCTTGCCGGACGCAACTCTAATATTCGTAACAGCCTGTTCAGTAGCTGTCGCGCGGGTATTAAGCATGACGGACCGGCAGCTTGGCAGACCGGTCCTGACATTACTCAGAATCGCGGGCACAACATTGTGGGGAACCGTTTCCACAATATTGGCACTGTCATTACTGACAAGGCAATTGAGTTTACTCTTAATGCTCAGCTTTTGTCTCTTCTGGTATACAATAACTTCTTCGACTCGCTTGGTCTTGGAAGTCATATCAATATCAGTGGCAGTAGCGCTGTGACTGCACGCGGAGTTAGCCTTATCGGGAATAAGCACACGGAGGCATATGCAGAGGCATACAACCTTAATTACTGCGACTACCCACACATTGGCGAATTCGACTTTATCGGAAATACGGCCACGGGTCCGGCATCATCGGCCATCGTGCTTACTAACTGCACGTATCCTCTTATTGAGGGCGGCGTTCTTCGCTATGTTTGGCGAAACGGTATTTTCGGCACCGGTAACTCGAATGTCATGATCAATAACATTCAGATCCTTCAGGTTGGGCTGCATGCCACCCTTAAGGGCGACGCGCTAAACTTTGATAACACTAACAGCAATGTTCGTGTTAACAACGTCATGGCCACCACCATTGGAAACGCGTTCTTTAATGGTTCTCCAGGTGGCGCGCTTAACTCGCTTCAGAATTGCAGCTATGCAAGCTCGGTAGCGGGAATTCTTTCCACGACTATGCTCCTGTCTTCTATGCGAGGGCAGAATAAGTATGTGGAAGGCCAGTATGGCAAGATTGAAGACATTGGCTATGGCCAGTATACAATGGCATCCGGAGTGGCCCGTACGCTTGCAACTGTAACGTCTGGCAATAACTACGGCGCTTTTGTTGTGGAAATTGAGCTGACCGGACGTGACGCGGCAAGTGGAAATGCATACTTTGTTGGTAAGCGCATTGTTCGACCTGAGAATGGTGCAAATGTTGTTACAGTAGCGGGAACGGATGGTAATGCTGGATTGACTGTAACATTTGTTGCTAGTGGTACTGCAGGTATCGCTATTCAGGTGACGGCTAATAGTGCTATGCAGCTTGGAGCACGTATCAGAGCGACCTCAGGAGGTGCCCCGGCAGGTGCAGCCTCTCAGGGTGTCACTGTTGCCATGTTGGCTCAGCCGTAATAAGATAGGTGGGAGGGTGGTTAATCTACCCTCCCACCATTAGGAGACAAAATGCCTTCCCCTAAATACATTCAACCATACGGTGATCAGCTTATGCTGATGATGGATGACGGCTCGCAATTCTTGGCATACCGTACTAACTCAACAGTGTACCTGATTAACGGCACCGGCAGCAGTGGTGGAGGAGGTGCGGATGGTGGCCTAGGAATTGTCGCTAATCCACCATCTACTATCAGTGCTAAGGACACGTCAGGTACAACTTGGACGTTTAATAGCACCGAGATTCTAC
>DATMTU010000059.1:0-1747 GCA_035564035.1 Dongiaceae bacterium | reverse complement strand
GGAAGAAAATGTGTTACTTAAAGAGCGAATCGACTCTTTAAGCTTTCAGATTGCAGAAATGAAACGCCTCATTTTTGGTGCTAAATCCGAAAGGTTTATTCCTTCTGCTGCAAGTGATCCGGCAGCACCTTCTTTATTTATGTTGGATGGGGTAGATGCCGTACAGACATCTCAGATTCTGGTTAAAGAGCATGCCAAAAACATAAAGGAAAATCCTGCTAAAGCTACCGGTCGTCAAATGCTGCCGGAAAACCTGGAACGTGAAGTGATTGAAATCCTGCCTGTAGAAGATACCACCGGGCTTATCAAGATAGGAGAAGAGATTACTGAACGTCTGGATTATATCCCGGGTAAGCTATATGTGAAACGCTATGTGCGTTCCAAATTTGCCCTTCCCATCGATGCATACACGGGTGTTACCCGGGTTTTAATAGCTGCCTTACCCACGGCACCTATAGAGAAGGGTATTCCCGAGGCGGGATTATTGGCACAGATCTGTGTAGATAAATATGCTGACCACCTTCCCATCTATCGCCAGATTAAAAGATATGAAAGACTAGGGATGCGTTTAAACGCTTCTACTATCAATGGATGGATGGAGGGGATTAACATGCTGCTAACCCCACTTTATATGGCTCTTGGTAGTGTTATTAAAAACAGTAATTATGTTCAGGCAGACGAGAGCCCCATCAAGGTACTGGAGGATACCAAAGCGAAGGCGCATCAGGGCTATATGTGGCTGTACAGAGACCCCGTGAAGCGGATAGTCTATTTTGACTACCAAAAAGGGCGGGACAGCTCAGGTCCTATTGGTTTTTTAGAGAATTTTCAAGGCTATCTACAGGCCGATGGTTACAATGTCTATGAGCACTCCCAAATAGGAGGCAAAGCCGGCGTGCAACTCCTCCACTGCCATGCTCATAGCCGAAGGTATTTTGAGAAAAGTCTTGATTATGATAAAGTGCGTTCAGAATATTTTCTGTCCGAGGTACAGAAGCTTTATGATATAGAGCGAGCTATCCGAGAGAAGAAGATGGACGGTGAACAAATACTAAAAATAAGAACAGAAAAGGCGAAGCCTATTCTGGCATCTTTAGGCGAGTGGCTAAAACAGAATTACGAACAAGTTTTACCGGGCAGCCCTATAGGTAAGGCTATTGGATATGCCTTGCAAAGATGGGATAGATTATCGCTATATATTACACAACCTTATCTGGAAATTGACAGCAATGGAATTGAGAACCAAGTGAGGGCCCTGGCTCTGGGTAGGCGCAATTTTTTATTCGCAGGTTCTCATCACGGGGCGGAGCGTATCGCACTACTTTACTCTTTAATAGGCTGTTGTAATACACATGATATTAATCCTTACGAATATCTTAAGGATATTCTTCAGAGGATAGCTGATCACCCGTATAAACAGATTGAAGCTCTGTTACCACACAACTGGCAGCCTCTTACAGCAAGTCCTTCAGCATAGTCATTATGCAAGGGTCATAAATGACTAGCCTGCTTCCTGTAGGTAGCTCCAATGCCGCTAACGGTCTGCCATTATCACTAGACGTATTTTT
Organism: Dongiaceae bacterium; assembly: GCA_035564035.1. Classification (GTDB taxonomy): domain Bacteria; phylum Patescibacteriota; class Saccharimonadia; order Saccharimonadales; family Saccharimonadaceae; genus Microsaccharimonas. The sequence goes on along the minus strand of DATMTU010000059.1, from coordinate 179 downwards.
AATTTTCAAGGCGACAAAGCCTTCAGGTTTTCTCTGTTCCGTATTATCCAGTATTTTTTTACGCCAATAATAATATTTCCCTTCATCCAAATTGTTTTGCAAACAGAAATCTTTTGCACTTTGTGCTTCTGGCTTACTGCGCAATAAGTCAAACATCGCTATCGCAGCCGTACTCTTAG
>DATMTU010000058.1:0-2066 GCA_035564035.1 Dongiaceae bacterium | reverse complement strand
GAAGAATATATGGTAATTAAGCAGGAAGACAGTATTGCGCTGCTGGTGGAGAGCAAATAATGGGTAAGAAAGTATTTTATAACGAAGACGCTCGTGAACGAGTATTAGTTGGTGCGAAGCTACTCTATGACGCCGTGAGTACCACGATGGGCGTGAAGGGCCGCAACGTCGTGATTACCCACCAGTATGGTCCACCATCGGTGAGTCACGATGGCGTCACGGTTGCCGAAGCTATTTCGATTAAAGAAGACGAATCAACCCTTGGCTACGGAGCGGGTGCGGATATGATTAAAAGCGCCGCCTCGAAGATGAATAAAGAGGTTGGTGACGGTACAACCACCGTAACTGTCCTTAGCTACCACATCTTAAACGAAGCCAATAAGTTGATCGCTGCCGGACACAACCCAATGGACTTACGAAAAGGCATTGAGGCCGCCTCGGCCGAAGCTCAAGAACTCCTGACTAAGTACAACCTTGACATTAAAGAGAGCAAGGAAAAGATTTCTCATATCGCGACCATTTCAGCGGGGGATTACGATATTGGAAAACTGATTGCCGAAGTGATAGATAAGGTTGGTAAAGAAGGCTCTGTCACCGTGGAAGAAGGTGAGGGGCTGGAACTGGAATACGACGTGGTAGAAGGCTTTGAGTTTGACCGCGGCTTTGTATCACCTCTCCTGGTGACTGACCAATCACGCATGGAAGCGGTGTATAAGAACATTCCGATTCTTATTACCGACCAAACGGTTTCGAGTGTTCAGGAACTTGCGCCATTTCTCGAACAAGTTGTTCAGACCGGCAAAAAAGACCTGCTCATTGTGGCGGAGAACATTGAGGGAGAAGCCCTCACGATGCTGGTGCTTAACAAATTAAAGGGCAACTTTAATACGATTGCCGTGAAAGCACCGTCCTTTGGCGACCGCCAGCGGGACATCATGCAAGACCTCGCTACCTTCGTGGGCGCGACGATTGTTTCTCCAGAACGAGGTCTGACGACTGCTAATGCAGAAGCCAGTGTTCTTGGCTACGCCGCAAAGGTTGTCGTATCGGCCGATAAAACGACTATTATTAAGGGTCGTGGCATCGAGGAAGACGTGAAGAGTCGCCTCCAGCACATTAACGACCTCATCGACAAAGCGACGAATGAGTTTGACCGCGACAGTTTGAAAAAGCGACGAGCTGCCTTAACTGGTAAAGTCGCCGTGATTAAAGTCGGTGGCCTCAGTGAAATGGAAATCGAAGAGAAGAAGTACCGAGTTGACGACGCAGTAGCCGCTGCTAAAGCCGCTCTTGCCGAAGGTATCGTGGCTGGTGGTGGCGTGACCCTCTTAAACATTTCAAACGAGCTTCACTCTTATTCAGATAACGAGAGCGAACGAGCTGGTATCGAGTTATTTAAGCGAGTCTTGACCAAACCATTCACGATTTTGCTCGATAATTCTGGCATTAACTCACAAGAGTGGCTGCCGATTATTAAGAAATCACCTAAGAAGGGCTTCGGTATCGACGTTCGTAACCCTGAAGAGCTCATCGACCTCGTAAAAGCCGGTGTCATCGACCCGACAAAGGTAACCCGCGAAGCTTTGAAAAACGCTACCAGTATCGCAGGCACGACCATTACGATGGGAGCGTTGGTTGTCGATATACCAGAAGATAAAGTAAACCCAGTCCAATAAAGGAGGACATATGAGTGACCCACTATCAAACTATAATTTCGGCTCAGGAAGTTCAGGCCTGTACGTCTCAGAATTTCCTGTTAAGCTACGGGTGTTAACCACCGACCCCGTTGTTCATATGGAAGAAAAGTACGGTTCTACCAAGTTTGCGTTCATTGTCTGGAACCATGACCTCGGAAAAGCCCAGATTCTTGACCGCGGTTCATCTATCGCTAAAGCCATTCAAGAGCTACACAACGATGAAGACTATGGTGCAGACATTCAGAAGATTGACATTAAAATCACCTCGACCGGTGAGGGCAAGGAAACCCGTTACGCGGTGACGCCGCTGCCAAAGTCAATCGAACTGACCAAAGACCAAATTAAGGAAGCCGCCGACATCGACCTGAT
>DATMTU010000057.1:0-6864 GCA_035564035.1 Dongiaceae bacterium | reverse complement strand
AAGATTATTGAATTTGAATCTTCTTCGCTTGTTCTTGCTTGATCTTGCTAAAGCTGATGGTGAGGACGCCGTCTTTGAGGACTGCTTCGACTTCATCTTCTTTAACACTGACAGGAAGTGCTAAGGTGCGGCTAAATTCGCCCCAGTAACATTCTTGGATGTGCCAGTTAGTTGCTTCAGTGTCGTCACCACTACTGAGGGTGCCGCTGATGGTTAAAATACCATCGCTGATGCTGACATCAAGGTCTTCTTTATTAACGCCGGCAGTACGGGCTTTAATGACCAATTTCTCGTCGGTCTCGTAAACGTCAACCGCTAGTTGACCAAGGAATTCTTCCTGGCTATCGTCCCAGTTGTCGTCGCTCGCAGGTGCGGCCGTGTCTGTTGTTGTTAGATCGTCGTCGCTAAGGAAAGCTGCTGCCAGCTCGTCCTCAATGAGTAGATCTTCGCTTGGTTTACGGGCCATGATATCCTCCACTTTTCTCTAGGCTCATTTGACAAATAGTCCTTCGTATTATACCGAGCATGTGAGGTATAATCAACCTAATGGGTGGTGAAAACGTAAAAAATACAATAGTTGAGAGGGTTTTGCAGCTGGTAGCGCCACACCTCTGTTTTGGTTGTGGGAAAGTGGGGTCTTTACTGTGCCCTAATTGTAAAAACGACATCATTCATGAGCCATTTTTTGGCTGTATTTTATGCGGAATGCCGCAAGGCTCAGGTATCTGTTTTCACCATAATTCCCCTATTTCGCGAGCTTTTATTGTCAGTCAAAGGGGTGATGCGCTTGAAGCGGCTATTAATGGATTGAAATTTAACCACGTTAAAGGTGCTGCTAGAGAGCTGGCAGCGTTATTACACGATTATCTCCCTCTTCTTCCCCGTGATGTGCTATTGGTGCCCATTCCAACGGTACGGTCACATATTCGACAGCGAGGCTATGATCAGGTTGAGCTGATTGCGCGCCAGGTTGCTTATCAACGAGGCCTGCCGCTTGAAAGGTTGTTGCGACGGGTCACAAGCACAACACAGCACCGAGTGAGCCGCCGAGAACGCCAGGCACAAGCTGCCGAGGCGTTTACCCTTCGTGATGACGTGGACTTGCAGGGAAAAACAGTGCTGCTCCTTGATGATATTGTGACGACAGGCTCGACCTTTTCGGCAGCGGCAAAGCTTTTACAGGAAGCAGGAGCGACGGTATGGGCGGCGGCACTCGCCTATCAGCCATTCGAAAAGTAATTGCGCTGAAGCAGTCTCGACTAATGTGCTCGTATCTGTTAAAATAACCCAAGTAACAATCTGGAGAGGTGACCGAGTGGTTGATGGTAACGGTCTTGAAAACCGTCGTGGGGAGACTCACCGAGGGTTCGAATCCCTCCCTCTCCGCCAAGTTGTACACGTTGGAACCCCCGGCGAGCGAAAGCTCGGCGGGGGTTACTTTTTAGCAGGAGTTGCCTTGACCACATATCGCTTATGGCTCACAATATGAGGCACTATGGCCGATGTCTCCAAGTGCACACCGCTACCCCTGCGTCAGCGACGGGCAGGGTTTACGATTGTCGAACTTTTAATTGTGATTGTTGTTATCGCTATTCTGGCTGCTATTGTTATTGTGACGTATAACGGTATCAAACGCCGCACTGTTGAGGCAACGATGCAAACCGATCTCGAGCAATCCGCAAAGTTAGTTGAAAACGATAAAACTCTCACCGGCAACTACCCCGCCACTGCTGCTGCCGCCAATAGTGGCCAAGGGCTTAAATCAAGCGGCAACAATACGTTGACATATTACGCAAAATCTTACGGCTATTGTATCTACATTACTAATACAGCGACCCCAACCGTCTATTCAATTCGTTCTACAAACATCTCACCTACGGCAAACGGTAACTGTTCGGATATTCCAAGTGTCGTAACGACATTTGCGGGGAATGGTACGGCGGGCGCGGCAAATGGAGTGGGTACGGCAGCGCAGTTCAACAATCCATGGGGTATTACGGCAGACGCAGGGGGTAATGTTTACGTGTCTGAACAAGGAAACAGTAATATTCGTAAAATTGACACAAGCGCGAATGTAACGACGTTCGCGGGTGCCGGAATTGCAGGCTATGTTGATGCGACCGGCACGTCAGCAAAGTTTTATAACCCTTGGGGTGTCGCAGTGGATACGTCGGGTAACATCTTTGTCGCCGACTATAACAATAATCGTATTCGGGCAGTGAGCCCTTCAGCGGTCGTGACAACCTTAGCGGGTTCTGGCACCGCTACTTATGCCGACGGTACGGGCACGGCGGCATCATTCAATCAACCAGCTGGTATCGCGGTTGACTCATCTGGAAACGTATATATTGGCGACTACGCGAATAACCGTATTCGCAAGATTACCCCTGGTGGTGTCGTGACAACTCTTGCTGGTTCAACAGTGGGCTATGTTGATGCGACCGGCACGTCAGCAAAGTTTTATAACCCTTGGGGTGTCGCAGTGGATACGTCAGGGAATGTTTATGTGGCCGATACGAACAACAACCGTATTCGCAAGATTACCCCTGGTGGTGTCGTGACAACCTTAGCGGGTTCTGGTACTGCTGCTTATGCCGACGGTACGGGTACAGCAGCGTCGTTTAACTGGCCAATCGGTATTGCTGTTGATACATCGGGTAATGTCTATGTTGGCGACACGGGCAATAATCGTATTCGAATGATTACTCCTGCAGGTGTGGTGACGACCATTGCGGGTTCGGGCACTGCCGGGCATGTTGATGCTACGGGTACGGCTGCTCAGTTCTATGCGCCGCGTGGCGTTGCGGTAGATGGCGCCGGTAACCTGTATGTTGCTGAGTATTCAAACTATATTCGCAAGATCACACCATAGCTGCCAAGTTGTACAAAATGAACCCCCCGATGAGCAATTCACGGGGGTTTGTATTAGGTGTTTGTGAAGCCAGAACCGCCGCCTGGGTTCAATGCTGAAAGTACCCAGTTAACAATGGCAAAAGCGAGGAAAGCAATAATTAGACCGACGATAGCGTAAAGGATAGTGTTTTTCGCAGCGGTCACATTAGAAGCATTACCGGCAGAAGTTGCATAGCGAATACCGCCCCAAATAATCATAATCACAGCCAAGGCGCCCACGACGAACAGAAGCACATTGGTAATGGTGGTAATAACTCCCCCGTTTCCAAATAGTTCTGCAGGCTGGCCATTGCCACGCGCCGCATTGACTCCGTTTTGGATACTGCTTTGGGCAAATGTTGGAGTACTTAAGCCAATCGTTAAAACAGTGGCGATACTGAGGGCGATACTGGTGATAGTGGTCAAAAACCTCTTCATAATATGCCTATTATAAAACTATATGGAGATTGGAGCAAATAACGGTGGTTAGAGCTGGTGGCTCTCTCTGTTTTATGCTACAATTTATCAAGTTGGCGCCCAAGGGTGCCCAATTATTGGAGGAGTACCCAAGTGGCTGAAGGGGACGGTTTGCTAAATCGTTAGTCTGGGGAGACCTGGAGCGGGAGTTCGAATCTCCCCTCCTCCGCCAAGCATAAGCACTATGTGAAAACATGGTGTTTTTGTTTTGCTCATAGTAAATTTACTTAAGGTTAATAAGATGGTATAATAATAATTAGGTTTATACCTCGCACCCCTACAACACGGATTGGATTATGAGAAATGGCAACAGGGTCACCAGATGTATATTGGGAATCAAATGAGTTTTACAGGGAAGAAGATCGATTCTGGGCACGCTACGACAAGCGAGAGTGACTCGATACCCAAGAGCTCGTACATCAGCTCAATCGTCGCGTGCTACTGATCGAGCAAGTCGATGGCATTAAGTACGGTGTCATGGACGGCGTCGTCGTTCCAAGCGGCGAGAGGTTTACTCTCACAGTCAAGGATCTGTCGGACGGATCGATTCATCGATTCCCGACTCCGACGAACTTCGACTGGTACCAGACGAAGTATTTCATCGACTCGACTTGGTGGCGACGCCACAAGTTCATGACACGTGCGGCCCTCGAGCTTCGTAACCACACGTACCAGCTGTTCGACGCAGCACTCGCCAAGGGTGTCTATACACCCGAGGAAGCCGACGAACATCGTGACTCCAGCGACTGGTCGCTGCGCTGGAACCTTAGCGCGCGCCTCGGCATGAGCATTAGCGCCAGCTGGGAAGAACTCATGACTCGAATCCAAGGGATGTGAGCCCGCGTTTAACGCGTCGAGCAAAGAAGCTCTGCGTCGAAAGACGCGGGCTTCTGCTTTTCTTATGACATAATTTTACTTCTAACCTCGTAGACAATCCTCCGCCAAGTATCGCTTATAAAACACCTCGCGTTCGCAGGCGTTTTTGTTATACTTAAGCTAGATGGCAACCGAGACACCTCAGACGCAAAACTACTGGCAACAAGACGACGTTCCGGAAACACCGGCTGCTTCGCCTGTTGCTGCACCTACCGCATCACCAGTGCCTGATACTGCAGCCTCACAACTCCCTATGGCAGAGCCCTCAGCTAGCCCTGATGAAACTAATACACCCGATCAAACCCCAGAGGGATTACCGCAACCCGTTGAATCCCCCGATAACCCCCCCATTACCTGGACAGCACAGGAATACGTCCATCTTGATAAAAGCCCTGTTTGGTTCATTTTATTCGCGATTATCGTCCTTGGGCTTGTTGCTGTCGATGTTTTCTTTTTGAAGTCGTGGACTTTTTCGGCATTAGTCATTGTTATGGCAATTGCGGTTATTATTTATATTCGCCGCCCGCCGCGTATGCTCACCTATGCATTGAGTCCTCTCCAAGGGTTATACGTTGGCGAAAAGCTCTATACTTTTGATGAATTTAAGGCTTTTGGCCTCATTCAAGATGGCGACCACTATTCCATTATGCTTATTCCGCGCAAGCGCTTTGCTGCTGGCGTTTCGGTTTATTTCCCTGAGGATGCTGGTGAGCGTATCGTTGATATTCTAGGGCAACAACTCCCTATGGAGAACCTCAAGCTTGATGTTGTCGACATCATTGTCCGTAAACTTCGCCTCTAGTCCTCTGATATAATGAAGATATGGTAGAAAAAGTATCATTGCCGCTTACAATCAAAACTGACCTTAACGAGTATCGAAAAAGGCTTGGCGTGGGGCGAATTGTCCTCGCTTTTATTATTTCATTGCTACTGTGGGTACGATTTGGCTTCCTGGTGTGGCTCATCAGCGTTATAGTAATCGCGGCTATTATTTTCGTCATTATTAACCTCCAGGGTCGTCGAAAACTTACAGTAACAGGCGAAGGGCTTACTTACAGCGGTTTCCTTGGTGGCAGGCGTTTGGTTTCCTATGCTGATATCGAGAATGCTACTGTCTTTGTCCAGTATGTCGACTGGAATTTTGGAGCGATGCCACGACTATTCATCGTCAAAAAGGATGGGACGAGCTTTGTTTCGCTTATCGGCCTCTTCTGGGGTATCGAGGGGTTCGATAAGCTTATTTCGGCGCTGCAAGCAAAGAAGATTGATGTTCAATTTTCGAGCGACCAGGTAACGAGCCGTGCGCTTGCACTACAATTCCCAAAACTCCTGCCACTCTACGAGCGCCGGCCAGGGATTATCGTTGGGATAACGCTCCTTGTGCTGGTCGTGATTATTGCGGCTTTAGCGGCGTTTGCCGCTATGAACGGCTAGCTTTTTCTCTGGTAGCATGGTAAAATAGCCACTGTTCGCCTGATTTTTTTGGGTCGAAAGCACCTTCTAGTTACAAAGATACGATTCGTTGTTCTTAAGACAACGGATTGTATCCTATGCACCCGTAGCTCAGCTGGATAGAGCGTTGGCTTGCGGAGCCAAAGGTCGTGTGTTCGAATCACGCCGGGTGTACCAAGAAATTATTAAAAACTACCTCATTGCGAGGTAGTTTTTAATTGTAGTCAATTACTACTTCTAGATAGCAAGCGTGTAAGTGAGCTTCTTGCTACCACTTGTTGTGTCATATACATCAGTAGAGTATTGCAACTTAAGGTTCGTTGCACCTTGGCTTACCGAGTAGACAATGTTACCCGTCACTGATGCCCCTGGCGCTAAGTCACCTGATGGCAGCGCCGGGTCAACCGTTAAGAAGCTTGAATCCTGAGCTAAGCCATTATCTGAGACGCTGTAGTCATAGTCACTGACATATTGTTGTTCCGAAGAAATATTCTTCACCGTAAGATTGACGACGATGTACTGCTTGCCTGCGTCAGGTGCGTCGTATTGGCTTTGTGGGGTGTAATTCTGCTGAACGGAATTAACTTTTACTTCAAATTTATTGGCGAAGTTTGCGGTCTCACCTTTATTGAAATCTTTTTTACTATCAAGTACCGCTTGGGTATCGCTGTTTGACTTGTTAATTGCCTGCTGTGCAGTATTTGCTGCCCCTACACCGGCAACAAGCGCAACGATGAAGAGGATAGTGATAAGGAGTCCCCATAGTAACCCAATAGCACCGGTAATGATGCCGGCAATTGACATCCCCTTCCCTTGTGCTTTTTTGAGCCCAAGGATACCAAGAACGACAGCTGCAGCCCCAACCAGCACGCTCCAGAAAGGCACCCAGCCGCTAATAATAGCAACGATACCAACAACCAATGCTGCAATACCAAGCCCATTACTATGACTAGCTGGTGCTGCCTGCGGTGTTGACGCTGGCACTGGTGCCTCTTGCGACGATACTACAGGTGTTGTTTCACCTTGTTTTTGTTCATCTGACATAAAAACCTCCTTTAATAATGTCTCTATTATAAGCTATTTCTCATTGATAGTGGAAGACAATAAAGGTTTGCTATAATGACGAAGCTGGAGAGATGCAGGAGTGGTTGAACTGGCCGCTCTCGA
>DATMTU010000056.1:0-25802 GCA_035564035.1 Dongiaceae bacterium | reverse complement strand
GGTTGATTCGCTCCAAGCCGGGGTGTTAGAAATTGCCGTAAGGGCAGCAATATGTATGGATAGACAGATTGCAGGTGCCGATATGGTACAAGATAGTAATACGGGCCAGTGGTATATTTTAGAAGTCAACAGCTCGCCGCAATTACGGTCTGGTTCATACCCTGATGAGAAAACACAAGCATTCGCTGCATTTATAGAAAGGAGGCTTGAGAAATGAAAATCGCAATCCTATCAAATGGTAACGGAAATTATTCAACTAAACGCCTTAAGGAAGAGGCGCTGAAGCGCGGCCACGAAGTTAAGATTATTAAATACCGTGACTGCTATGCCTCGATTGAAAAGAACAGCCCAACGGTAAGTTACAAGGGTGAGGACCTTGGCAAATTTGATGCCATTATTCCTCGTATTGCCGCAAACATGACGCGTTATGGGACGGCGATTGTTCGTCAGCTTGAGATGCAAGGTGTTTACACCGTTTCAAGCTCACTTGCGATTAACCGTTCACGCGACAAACTGCGCAGTATGCAAATCTTGGCGAAGGCGGGTGTGGGGATTCCGAAAACCGTCGTGTCGCGTAACTCGGCTGATATTGACGACTTAATTGACAAGCTTGGCGGCACGCCGGTGATTATTAAGCTCGCTCGCGGTACCCACGGTAATGGTGTGGTATTGGCTGAAACGAAGAAAGCTGCAAAGTCGGTACTCCAGGCGCTCTACTTAACTAATGAAGATGGTACAAACGTTTTGCTGCAAGAATTCGTCAAAGAATCTGCTGGTACTGATATCCGTGCTTTCGTGGTCGGTGGCCGTGTAGTTGCGAGCATGAAGCGCCAAAGCCTCGATGATGATTTCCGTTCAAACCTCCATAAGGGTGGTGAGGGCACAAAAATTAAATTGACCGAAGAAGAACGCAAGATGGCGGTAAAGGCGGCGAAAGCTATGGGCTTGAACGTTGCCGGTGTTGACATGATGCGTTCGGAGCGTGGTCCACTAATCCTTGAAGTAAACGCCAGCCCTGGGTTTGGTATCGAAAAAGTGACCGGCCGTGACGTCGCATCATCAATTATTGAATATATCGAACTGAACGCAAAGCGTCGCAACAAAAAAGACAAAGTCGGCGCCTAAACTCTGGCGTGTATACCGGTAATGGTATACTAAACATATGAATACCGGGCCTCGCGCATTGCAGTGGTGGCGTCCTCATACGACGTTTCTTCTATCGGTAGGCTTAACGGTGATAGTAATCGCCCTGGTGATTGCTTATGCATTCGCGACTTTTCGCCCAACCCGGCAAGTAAAGGTGGCGAGTGGTGTTTATAACTTATGGGTCGCAGATACCGACACGGCGCGAATTAAAGGGTTATCGGGCGTATCGCACCTGCCACCGGGCGGTGGGTTATTTATGGATTTTCAAGCAGATGACACCTGGGGTATTTGGATGAAAGATATGAAAATACCGCTTGATATCGTGTGGCTTAATAAGGCGAAGCAGGTGGTTTATATCGTCAAAGATGTGAGCCCCAACCTAGGGACGAGTAAGATATTTCAGCCAAGCCAACCAGCACGATATGTATTGGAACTGCCGCAAGGTACCGTCGATGCGGCGGGTATAAAAATGGGCGGTATAGCTCAGTTTAGCGGAGGGTCGGCCGGATGACCTCGATTGGTATTTTTGCTGCCGTACTCATTGGCCTCTTTGCCGGTGCTTTTGTCTCGCGGCGGCGCTTTGGGTTACTAGGACTTGCGCTAACGGCAGGTGCAACGCTAAGCGCTTTATGGGGTGACGATGCTGGCTATGTGGTTGAAGCAACGGGCCTTGTGCAGCATAGCGTTATGAGCCAGGCAATTGTTCAGGGAGCGCTTGTGCTATTGCCGGCAGTGCTGCTACTTTTTCACGGAACGACGTATAAGCATATCGTCTCTCGGCTTATCGGATCAGTGCTGTTTGCTCTATTGGCTCTGGCCTTTCTAGCCGATCCACTGGGGCATATTGTATCGCTGCAAGGTATAAGTGCGACAGTCTACGAGCAAATCGTCGCTTACAAAGGTGTCATCATCAGTGTCGGGGTAGTGCTGGCGGTTGTTGATCTCTTGTTTACCAAACCGGCACGGCTTGAAAAAGGCCGTAAACACGAGCGGTAGATTGACACGGTACCCCTGTTGCTGTATACTCCATAGGGTCGCGGGACCATAGCTCAGCTGGTTAGAGCACCTGCCTTTTAAGCAGGGTGTCGTGGGTTCAAGCCCCACTGGTCCCTCCAAGAAAAATCGCTTACCTTCGGGTAGGCGTTTTTTCTTGGAAGTAATAATCTTTCGAGAGTTCATGTTGGGTTCATAATTCATCTTTATCATAAGAGAGGTGTGGAGATTACGCCAACCAGTTCACTCGCAGTGGAGGATCGCGATAAGCTGCGGTGGGTTTGTGGTTGGTGTGGCATCTGCATTGGTGGTACGCCTGCCGTGGTGGTGGGGGTTGTTTGCGTTGGTTGCGCTTGGCTTCGTGTTCTTTTACGCGCGATTAATCATCCTGCCTTTGTTGTTCGCAGCAGCGGTAACTATTGGGCTTGGGTACGGTTCGGTGCAGCTTAGTAGCCGAGACGTGTATCACCGGCTCATGGGCCTCACCGTACAGCTGAAGGGTAAGGTAAAGGAGGATATTTCTCGATCATCGGGGCGCGTGTCGTTGCAACTACATACTATTGTGATTGCAGGGGTGGCCTATCCTGGTACTGTATTAGTGACCGCATCCAGAGCAGGTGATATTAAACGGGGTGACATCGCTATGGTTACCGGTAAGGTCAAAGGTGGCTTTGGCAGTTTTCCGATTGTCTTAAGCGCACTGGCGATTGATGCCATAGAGCGGCCGGTTCCTGGTGATTTAGGGCGAGTGGTTCGCGATTGGTTTGCCGACCAAGTACGAAAGGTTGTGCCAGAGCCACAGGCGAGCTTGGGGATTGGTTTTTTAACGGGACAGAAAAGCGCGCTGCCAACCGATTTATCTGATGCACTAAAAATCGCTGGGTTAACACATATCGTCGTGGCGAGCGGGTATAATCTGACTATTTTAGTACAATTAGCTCGTAAATTTTTCCTGCGTTTATCTCGGTACCTCTCGGCAGTTTCGTCTGGCACGATGATTTTACTATTTATGGCAGTGACCGGTTTAAGCCCAAGTATGTCTCGTGCCGGGTTAGTCTCGGGGCTCAGCCTCCTGTCGTGGTATTACGGCCATAAATTTCACCCACTTGTCTTACTGCCATTTGCTGCGGCAATAACCGTGGCTTGTGAACCCAGTTATGCATGGGGTGACCTAGGGTGGCAGTTGAGTTTTGGTGCTTTCGCGGCCGTTCTGCTCGTGTCGCCTTTATTGCAGCGTTACTTCTTTGGTGCAAAAGAGCCAGGCCTATTGCGGCAGGTGTTGGGTGAGACGATTGCGGCCCATGCTGTCACGTTGCCCATTATTGCCGTTAGTTTTGGAACGGTGTCGAACGTGGCGATTATCGCGAACCTTTTGGTGGTACCGCTAGTGCCGTTGGCGATGCTCCTGACATTTATGTGTGGTGTTTGGGCGATGGTTCATTTACCCTTGGCGGCTTTGGTTGGTATGCCAACGAACTGGTTATTAGGGTATATGGTGCAAGTCACGCAGTTTGTCGCCGGGCTTTCCTGGGCGCAAACGTCAGTTGCGGTATCGGGTTGGGTTTGGCTGTTTTATGCCGGTGGTTTACTTGGTGTGTGCCTTTGGATGTGGCGCACAGTACGCCGCGACGAAAATGCCAGCGGAACAGAGCTTTACGAGAAGCGGCGGGTTACCGCGGGCGCTCGCGGGCAACCTCGCGGGCGAGGTCGGCAAAGACGTCATCAATCAAGTCACTGCTGAAGTCCTTATACTTACGCGTTGCGGCGGTACGAATGAGAAAGTCGGCAATTTGCGGGTTTTTTGGCAGCAGGGACCCATGCAGGTAGGTGCCAATGACGTTTTTATACCGCGCACCCTCGTGGCCATCTTTTACATTGTTGCCAGCACCCTTAATGACCGTGGCAAATGGACGGGCTTTTTCGCCGAGGAAGGTTTGGCCGCTGTGGTTTTCGTAGCCAATAATATCGCCAAAAGTTTCGTTGGTCGTTACGATGTTGCCAATTAATCGTTCGTTGGTTCCGTACGTTTCAATATCAAGCACGCTGATACCTTCGAGCATTGTGTTATCAAGAGTTTTAAAGAAGTGTCCAAACAATTGGTAGAGACCGCACACCATCAGCATTGGGATGCCTTGTTCGGCCCACTCTTTTAACTGCGGTCCGATGGCAAGTAAATCGGCATGGATTTTTTCCTGGCCGCTGTCTTGACCACCGCCACCAATAATAATGTCAGGCTTCTGAGGGAGTTTATCACCTGGGTTATACGAAATGACGACGGGTTTGTAGCCATACCATTCAAGGCGGCGAACGAGGACTTGAAGGTTTCCGTGGTCGCCGTAAATATTCATCTCTTTTGGATAGAGCTGAAGGATAGTAATAGGAAGAGTAGTATCAGACATTAGGCGACTACCTCGACACGGGTTATTTTTGACAATTCCTTACGGAGGGCGAGCATGGCAGTGTAGGTGCAGTAAATGCGTTTTGGTGCGGCGCTATGCAAATCGATGAAATCGCGGAGGGCTTTTGTCAGGTCGGGGTCAACTTTTTCAATAGGAACTTCATCGTACTGAAGGCGCAGGGCCATGTCGTAAGCGCGGATACCTGATAGGTAGGCACCAAAATCGGTAAGGCTGGTGAAATCAACATCCCAGAGCCATGACATATCTCGGCCATCAGCGTAGTTGTCGTTGATGGCAATCATTGTGGCGTAGCCGTCGGGGTCGTACGATTCTAGGCCAAGGCGAAATCCGGCCGGGTTTTTAACTAGAACAAGTTCTAGTGGGTGTCCGCCAACATTCAAAACTTCACCACGACCAAAGGCCGGTGTAACAGTGGAAAGCGCACCGAGGAGGCTGTTAATTGAGGCCTCGGGAACAATAGCGCGCGCCAAGGCTAATGCAGCAGCACTGTTAAAGATATTGTACACACCCTTTAGCTTGAGGGGGGTGACGAAATCTTTACCAGCAACGGTAAAGGCGGCGCCTTTTTCATTAAAATCTTTCAAGATAACGTCAGCGGCCGCACGGGCAGGAGGGGTCTTTTGGGATGGTTTTTTAGCATCGGCATGCAGTTCGTCGTCGCTGGGAAATTGATGTAATAACGAATCATTGAGCCCAAAATAACGAACGGTTGTTTCTTTTGGTAATTTTTCGGCCAGGGTTGCGATGCGTCGGTCTTCACGGTTGAGGACAATTGTATCGGTGGTGGCTTCGGCAACTTTCGCCAGTAAACGGGCGGTGGCATCGATTTCACCAAACCGATCAAGTTGGTCGCGCATCACATTCAAAAATAAACTATAGCGCGGCTGAACAGTTTCGACAAACTTCACCGCATGAGCTTCGTCGAGCTCAAGCACGGCAATGTCAGCGTTAAGATTACCCTTTACGTCAATATCGCCAAGGAGTGCAGCAGCGACACCGCGTACAAAGTTACTACCGGTACGGTTCGTAAACACCGTCAGGCCCTGGCTTTCTAGCAGGGATACGACCATTTTTGTGGTCGTGGTTTTTCCGTTTGTCCCACTAATAACAACGACACCACGAGGAAGCTGCGCGAGTGTATCAGAAACAAAGGTAGGGCTGATCTTCTCGACAAATAACCCTGGGAGCGCCGACCCGCCACCGCGCAGACGCGCAGCATAACGGACGGCTTTGCCCAAAATAATCGTAAAGGGCTGAGGCATATCCTCTATTATACCGTAAAATCGAGCCGCTTTCCTGCTATAATGAACCTATGTTCTTGGTGGGACTTATTTCCTGGTGGTATGGGCGCGGATGGATAGCTCAGTGGCGGCGTATTGGGAGCCGATTTATGGCAACGCTCGAATTCTTTTCGATTGGGCAATTAGCCAGCACGTTATTTTCCCCATTTCGTCAGATATCGGCCGGTACGCAGGGTGACGGCTCTTTTGGAGGCTCAGTACGCGCTTTTGGCGATCAGCTAATTTCACGGTGCATCGGAGCAGTTGTTCGGTTCTTTACAATCCTCTTCGGGATTATCGTCATTGCGCTGCAAGCAGTCTATGAATTGGTTGTGATGATTGTGTGGTGGTTTATCCCGGTACTGCCGGTAGCCGGGTTTATACTACTCGCAGTAGGGTGGGTACCGGCATGGCTATAGATACAAAAGCACTTTTTAACTACCGGGGACATCGGGCGCAACTCGCTAGGTATGGTAAACACCTTTCGTCGTGGATCTTTCCACTTGAACTTATTGCAGTGACACTGCTTGTCTTCGGCATCATTGTGTTGTTTCTTGGTATGGCGCTAGGGTGGGCGTTGCTTGGCCTCGCCGCTCTTCCGGCAATGATTACGCAGTGGTATACGGCCGAGCTTCGCGACCTTCCTCGTGAAACCGATTCCCGGTCAATTGACGGGCGCATGGACACGGAACTATTAGCACTTCTTTCCTCGCAGCCTTCACCGAAAGAAATCGCGCTGGCACTTGGCCGGGTAAATGGCGGCTTATTCTTTGAGGTCCGGTTCGGGGTAGGGAGCGGCTTTTTAAAAGAGGTCGTATCTGACCATACCGATGATACGGCGGCAATTTTTGAAGAAGCCTTGCGTATTAGTGATGAAGTTGGCGAACGGGTGAGCCCGGGTGTGATGATTCTGGCGATGGTGCGCCAGCTGCCAGCAAAAGATACGTTACTTGGCCATCTACAGCTTAATGAAGAGGACCTTTTACGCGGTATTCGATGGTACCACCATCTTGACGACCTGATTAAGTCACAAAAAGACCGTGCGAAAAAGGCTGGTGGTATTGGTCGCGACTGGTCGTTCGGTTGGATTCCGCAACTTTCACGCTATGGGCAAAATATTTCGCAGAGCGGCACTATGGCCCGTGGTGAAATACGAACAGAAATTCTCAATCAATTGGTGGCTGCCCTTGATGGTGATGGAGGAACTATTGCCTTAGTGGGAACAGATGGGGTTGGCAAGACAGAGCTTGTTTACGAGTTAGCGACTCGTTTGATGCACCCAACCGACGCGGTACCAAAAGAACTATGGTATCAACAGATTTTTCGATTTGATGCTTCCCGACTGTTAAGCGTTGCCAATGAGCGGGGTGCGCTTGAGCAATTGGTCAGTATGGTGCTGGGTGAAGCGTTTGCTGCCAAAAATATTATTGTTTGCCTAGATAACGCCGAACTTTTCTTTGAAGACGGCGTGGGCTCGGTTGATTTAACTGCGCTGCTTTTGCCGATTATTGAGGCAGGCCGACTGCGCATGATTATGACCATGGACGAGCAGCGTTTCCTGCGGATCAGTAAAAGAACACCGGCGTTAACGAATGCTTTGCGACGGATCGTGATTCCACCAACTGATGAAGCCGATACGCTCAAAGTTCTTGAAGACCACCTGCCATTGCTCGAGCACCGACGTAAAGTGACGGTGATGTACCAGGCACTGAAAGAGGCTTACAAGCTCAGCCAGCGCTATATTTACGATAGTGCTATGCCGGGCCAAGCGTTGAGCCTTTTGGAGCAAGCGGCCGATTACCCCGAGCAGGGTGGGTTAGTCTCGGCGCAGTCGGTTAATAAGGCAATAGAACAAACCACAGGGGTGAAAACGGCAACAGCAAGCGACCATGAGGAGCGGGAAACATTACTCAACCTGGAATCGCTCATCCACGAACGGATGATTGGGCAAGAGCGGGCAGTGAGCGTCGTGTCGGACGCGCTACGTCGGGCTCGAGCGGGTGTGCGCAACCAAAACCGGCCGGTTGGTACTTTCCTTTTCCTTGGTCCAACTGGGGTGGGTAAAACAGAACTAGCAAAATCGTTAGCTTCGGTATATTTTGGTGGCGAGCAAAATATTATTCGCCTTGATATGAACGAGTTTGTATCGCCAGATGACGTGGCGCGGCTGATTGCCGATGGTGCCGATGACCCAAGTAGTTTGACCGCCCAAGTGATGAAGCAGCCGTTTAGCGTGGTGCTGCTGGATGAAATTGAAAAAGCACATTCAAGCGTACTAACAACCTTACTGCAATTACTCGATGAAGGTATTTTGCGCGACGTTCGCGGCCGAGAAATTAGCTTCCGCGACACGATTGTGGTTGCCACCAGTAATGCTGGTGCCGACCGCATCCAAGAATACATTCACCGTGGCTATAATTTGCAGCAATTTGAGGAGCCATTTATCAACGAGTTGATTAGCGGCCATTTATTCCACCCAGAGTTTTTGAACCGCTTTGACGAAATTGTGGTGTTTGAACCATTAAATAAGCCGCAACTTTTGAAGGTCGTTGACCTGATTTTGGCGGGAGTGAATAAGAACTTAACCGAACAAAAGTTAACTGTTTCGGTGACCCCTGAAGGGAAAGAATATTTGGTTGAAGTAGGCTATGACCCCCGCCTGGGGGCTCGACCAATGCGCCGTATCGTCCAGCGCACTGTCGAAAATATGGTGGCAAAGTTGCTGCTGGCGACGGGAGGCTTACCGGGCCAAACAATTGAAATTACCAAAGAGCACCTTGAAGCGCAACTTGGCAAAAAGCAGCAAGCCGACGATATTGCCGCCCAAAAGGCGTAAAGGGCACAAAATAAAAACACTGCCGTAAATAGCAGTGTTTTTATAATAATCTTGGGGCGAATAAGCGGAATTGAACCGCCGACCTCCTGGACCACAATCAGGCGCTCTAACCAACTGAGCTATATCCGCCACGGAATGGTAAGTAACCGTGGTGCGGGCGGAGAGAATCGAACTCTCATCACATGCTTGGAAGGCACGTATATTAGCCATTATACGACGCCCGCGACTCGGGTTATTATAGCAGAAACTACCCCTGAGGAAAAGTGCCACTTCTGGTATAATGCAAGAAGCGTGCGGGTGTCGTATAACGGCCATTATGTGACCTTCCCAAGGTTGAGACAGGAGTTCGACTCTCCTCACCCGCACCAATCGGTATGCCCCGGTAGCTCAGTTGGATAGAGCAGAGGACTTCTAAGCCTAAGGCCGCAGGTTCAATTCCTGCCCGGGGTACCATTTGCAGCGCATGCATCGCATGGTATAAAATTGTAACTACAAGCACTATGGATAAACATAACCCGTGCTACTAAGGAGCGACATGCGAAAACCTCTCCATCAACTTAAATTTGGCCTACTGGCTGCTGCTTTAGCCCTTCTGGCCATTGGTGGCTCAGCTGCCTTTGCTTTACCGCAACAAGCCCAGGCACATGCCGAAGGCGCAACATCGACAACGACGACGGGCAAGCCAGCTGACCCGGGTTCGCAGGCTAGTACACGCCTTGCAGACGCTCGGCTCAAAGTTTGCCAAAACCGCCAAACCGCCATTAATACTATCCTGACCAAGATTGTGACTCGTGGAGATAACCAGCTCACCCTGTTTAGCACCATCGCTGACCGTGTCGAAGCCTTCAAAACGAGCAAGAATGTCACGGTAAGTAACTACGATCAACTTACTGCAAAACTTGCCACCGACAAAACGGCTGCTACTAACGACCTGGCAGCTATGAAGACTAATAGTACTCTCGACTGTACGAGTAGTGACCCGAAGGGTATGGTAACCGCGTTCAAGGCTGACCTCAAAACAGAGATTAGCGACCTGCAAACCTACCGTACAGACGTTAAAAACCTGATTGTCGCGGTTAAGACGGCTGTGGGTGATTCACAAAGCTCAACCGATTCATCCTCAACACCTTCAACCAAGGCAAATAGTAACGCCACTACAGGAGGTACCCAGTAATGAATACTCGTTACCAAAAAGGCTTTGCCTTCGTTGAGCTTATCCTCATCGTCGTTATTGTCGCGGTTATTGGGTTCCTTGGGTATGCGGCGTACAACGCCTTCCAAAAGAACGGCAACACGGCAACCAACACAACCCCGGCTAACACAACCGCAAGTGTTCCGGCGGCCCCAACGATCACTGATACTTCTGGGCTTGATAAAGCTACAGCAGCCCTTGATCAGACCGATCCAAGCACGAGTAGCACCGACAGCTCACAGCTCGATTCACAGATGAGTTTCTAGTATCAAGCGCGAGCATAAAAAAGACACTCCTTGGCGGAGTGTCTTTTCGGTAGGTCTTTACTCAGTGATATCCCGAATCACCGTAATCTTCGCGCCAATGCTATTCAATCGTCGTGCTAAGTCTTCGTAACCACGATTAATCGAATAGATGTTGCGGAGGGTTGAAACGCCTGGCGCGGCAAGCATGGCAAGGAGAATTACCACAGCAGGGCGCAGTGCCGGTGGTGTGACAATTTCGGCTGGCTTCCATTTGGTTGGGCCTTCAACGTAAATACGGTGCGGGTCGACAAGCTCAACTTTGGCGTTAAGCTTGGTGAGCTCAGTCAGGTAGATGGCGCGATTTTCGTAAACCCAGTCATGGATAAGTGTACGGCCTTTGGCGGTCGCGGCAATCAGGGCAAAGAATGGCAAGTTATCAATGTTAAGGCCAGGGAAGGGCATTGGGTGAATTTTATCGACTGAGGCGCGGAGTTCGCTGACCTTGGTCGTGATGTCGACCAATCGCGTTCGGCCGTTCAGGGCAAAATATTCATCTGAAAGTTCGTATGTGAAGCCCATGTTTTCCAGGAATTTGAGGTCAATTTCCAGAAACTCGATAGGGGCGCGTTCGATGGTGATTTCAGATTTGGTGACGATTGCAGCAGCGATGAAGCTCATGACCTCAATTGGGTCTTCGGCTGGTGCGTATTCAACGTTTTTGTTGATGTCGCGAACACCGTGGACGGTTAAGGTTGTGGTGCCAATACCGTCAATTTTAACCCCGAGTTTTTCAAGGTAGAAGCAGAGGTCTTGGACCATATAGTTTGGGCTGGCGTTGCGAATAGTCGTGACGCCGTCGTTGAGTGCCGCGGCCATCAAGACATTTTCGGTTACCGTATCGCCACGCTCAGAGAGAACGATAGCTTGCTCTGGTTTTAGAGAAGTAGTGCTCGTCTTGTAACGGTCGGTCGTTGTTTCAACTTCCAAGCCAAACTGCTTCAGGCCATCCAGATGAGGTTCGACGGTGCGCTCGCCAAGGCTACAGCCACCAGCAAAAGGTAGTTCAAAGTGTTTGTACTGATGCAGAAGCGGGCCAAGGAACATAATAATACTTCGGGTCCGTTTGGCCGCTTCAATGTCCATGGCATCCAGTTTTAGGCGGGCTGGAGGAGTAATTTCGAGGTCGTTATCGCCAAACCAGCGGGTTTTAACGCCAATACTATTGAGGACTTCGATGATACGGTTTACTTCTTCGATACGTGCAACATGGCGCAGCGTGGTAGTGCCACGGTTTAACAAAGAGGCGCAGAGGAGTGCAACGGCAGCATTTTTGCTGGTTTTGGCAGCAATACGGCCAGAGAGTTTGTGGCCGCCATCGACACGGAAGTTAATCGAGCCGGGCTGGTTAATGCTCACGATTTGGCTTGACAAAACGTCGCTAATGCGCGCCAACATATCAAGGCTGATATTTTGACCGCCCTTTTCAATACGATTAATCGCACTTTGGCTGGTGCTGAGAGCTTTGGCAAGTTCTGACTGTGTCATACCTCTCGATTGGCGAGTTTCTTGAATTAAGGTTCCAATTTTTGCTGCATAATTCTTTGTATCCATAGCGCTTATTTTATATCATTTTTGATATACACGCAAGCCAAATGCTCCACTGCAACCATCTCCCCCTACCCTCGGAAGACCGTTACACGCCTTGAAATTCACGTTTTAGCGATGTAATTTCAAGGGTTGCACTTCGCTTTTAGCCTCCCTCAGATAGGTGGGAGATGGTTGCAGTGTACTATAATAGACTTAACGAGGAGATGAAAAATGACAGATAAGCGACCGACGGTGCAGAATGATGATGCTGTGGCTCAATTGATTGCCAGTGAAGAGATCCGACAAGAGTCGGTGATTGAACTGATTCCAAGTGAAAACTATGTGAGTGAGGATGTGTTAGCGGCACTAGGAAGTGTGTTTACGAATAAATACGCTGAAGGGTACCCAGGTAAGCGCTATTATGGTGGCCAACAGTTTACCGACCGGCTTGAGCAGCTGGCGATTGACCGCGCGAAAGAATTATTTCATGCTGACCATGCGAATGTGCAACCACTATCCGGTGCCCCGGCTAATGAGGCGGTCTATAGCGCTTGGCTTGAGCCGGGTGATACAGTGCTGGCTATGGATTTGAGCCACGGCGGGCATCTAACCCATGGCGCACCAGTGACACGTAGCGCGAAGCTGTACAACTTTATTCGTTACAAGATGAAAGATGTGAATACGGGTGAGATTGATTATGATCATCTTCGTGAGCTAGCGCTTGAGCATAAGCCAAAGATCATCTTGGCTGGTTTCAGCGCCTATCCTGGTGAGCTTGATTATGCTAAATTTGCGGCTATTGGGAATGAGGTTGGCGCGCTATTAATGGCCGATATGGCGCACGTCGCTGGCTTAATTGCCGGTGGTGTGGCAGAAAACCCGCTCGACTACGGGTTCCATGTTATGACCACGACGACCCATAAAACTTTGCGTGGTCCACGAGGTGGTTTGATTCTTTCAAAAGGTATCGTCAGCAACCCGCTCAAGACACCAGAGAAGACGATTGAGAATATCCCAACCCTGATTGACCGAGCGGTTTTCCCAGGTATGCAAGGTGGCCCCCATATGAATACTATTGCCGCCAAGGCTGTAGCCCTCCACGAGGCGATGCAGCCGGCGTTTAAAGAGTATGCACGGCAGGTTGTGAAAAATGCTGCAGTGCTCGCTGAAGAGCTGCAAAGAGGCGGCCTTAAGCTGGTAGCGGGCGGCACGAAAAATCATCTTATTCTGGCGAATGTTTATGAGAGTTTTGGGATCGATGGCAAAGAAGCGCAAGAGCGTCTTGAAGAAGAGGGAATTATCGTGAATGCGAATGCCACACCTGATGATCCGTTGCCGCCTTACCGACCAAGCGGTATCCGTTTGGGGACACCGGCAATGACGACGCGGGGAATGAAAGAGGATGATATGCGAGAAGTGGCGGCAAGGATTATTGCGGTCCTATCCACGCGAGCAGAGTAGTATAGGCACTATTGAAACAAATAAAATACGACTCCTTTCAGAGTCGTATTTTATTTGAGTAGCCCTAACTACTAGCTAGTTGGAGCGAAACATGCAATACCGGTTCCGCTTACTGTACCATCGTCCATGTATTGGAGGCTTGGTGTACCATTAGTTGCACCGAAGTCCCAGTATGCGACCCTAGCACCAACAATAGTTGATGCGGTAATCGCCGAGACGTTAGCAGGAGAACCTGTACCACAAATGAGAAGTTGAACATTCTTTGAACCATTAGTGGCGCCGACAGCACCATTGCTAGTAGCAAAGCTGGTTGTCGGAACGTACCATGAGTTGCTACTACTATTGCTTAATTCGGCAGTTGTCAAAGGATAGCGGTTGTTACTAGTGTCGCTATTAAACAGTTCCGCTTTCTTTTGTACCGTTGAAGCGGTCTCTTTGGCTGCGCTTTGGTTCGCACGGTTGGTAATACCGTTATACGAAACAATCGTAATAGCAGCCAAGATCGCGATCACGACGACAACGATCAAGAGTTCGACGATGGTGAAACCTTCGTTTTGACCCTTAAGTTTGATGTTTGTGAGACTCATGTGAGTTGCCCCCTAATTTAAACATTAATTGTTCTGTAGTCACTTTACTATGCTCGCTCGATAAGCGCAAGCATTTTTGGAGCATTTTTTGTTTTACTGTTCCCCGTAGAATATGACGTCATCGAGGGCGTACCAAGTGTTATTTGAACCCATAAAGTGGACCTCTCCATTCGGGTAGATGTCGATACGTGCGTAGGCGGCCGTGTTGACAGTTGTGTAAAGAATACGCTGGGAAGGCCGGTAGCCTGCCGGAAGGGTAGCAATAGGCGTATCGTAGGTGGCAGACCCGCCTTTGATAAGCCCCTTAAGGCTGACGAGGTTGTCGGTTTCTTTAGTATACTGAGGCGTTGCAAAAGTAGTGGGATCATAAGCGACCCAGCTGTTGACGAGCGGAAGGGTGGTCCACGGGGCGGCACCACTTGGGAAGTACATCAAGTTAATCGAGTAAGCTCCCGACCCGTCACCTTTCGCAAGGATACCCCCGCCCTGGCTCGCTTGGGCAACGCCAATGTGGTCAAAGGTTCCCGAACGAGAAGCATGGTGTTCGTAAAGGTTTGGTTGCAAGGCGCTCGGGAGTGAAAAGATGACGGTTCCATTAGTGAGCGTGCCAGGGGTTAGCAAGCCCTGTACGTCAACGCGTCCAGTGCTGTCTTGAACGTATGACGCGGGTGCATAGACGCCTCCCCAGTTAGAGAAACCATTGGCAAGGGTAGGAGTAACGCGAGTATAGCCGGTCGTACTTGCAGCAACATACCGAATGGTATCAAGTGAATACCAGCCTGGGTTTCCCCCGTCGCTATAGATAACGTTTCCTGACCCATCAACGTCAACACGGGCTGATGCGTTGGAGGCTGTTGAAGTTCCGAACATTAAGCGTCCCGTCGGCACGTAGTCTGAAGGTAGGGTTCCAATAATGTCGCCGTTTGACGGTGACCCCGGATTTTTGATAAGCCCCTTAATAAGGACGATACCCGATTTTGTTTTGGTATAGGCAGCAGTTGTGTAGCCATTGCCGTAATCGCTCCACGAGCCATTAAGGAGCAATGGTGCCCAGAGTGGAATGGTTTCTGAATTAGTGCCATACCCAGACGTCCCGGCGGCATTGGTCGCGCTCACACGAGCTGTGACGGTATCGGTATGTGTCCCTTGTGTCACGGTGAATGAGCGGGTCGAGTTGCTGATGTTGTTTGAGGCAACAGTCCAGGCGCCGCCGTTAATCTGATAGTCAAGCTCATACGATGTTGCGGTTGAGACCTGGGGCCAACTAAAGGTAACGGCATGCCCATTGCTGACGGAACTACTCACCACCGGAGCACTTGGTGCGCTTGATGGCGGCGTGTACTGAGCGACGGCGCTGGCATTGGTGTCGAGGCGGGTAACACGGACAGTCCCCGTGCGAGCAATATCGCGGCCGGCGATTGTTTTGCGGGCGGTGATCGTCACCCCAACCGTCGGCGTCGAGAGGAGCGCTGTGTTGCGCCCGGCGTCTGACGTGCCTGGGTCGACGGCAACGGTATTCGGCGTCGTGGAGCTCGCTGCACTGTAATATTGCACCGAGAAATCGCTTGGTGCGACGCCATCGATCAACCGTTCGTCGTTCGTCACACAGAACGCGACACTGTAGCCAGGCAGACAACTTGGCTGTTGCCACGGTGCATTGCCGCAGCGAATGGCGGCGCTCGCATAGTTACTTGGCATAATGACGCGGCGCCACAAGGTATTGCCGGCAATATAGTAGACAATATTCATCGTCATCGGCGTATTTTTCGAGTACTGCGTCGGGTCAGAACAGTCGTTTGGCTGATTTGCAAGGTAAACGACGCTACTTGTTGGATCGAGTGGATTCCCGTTGGTCACAAGCTCGCTCAGAATGAGGCTGGCTGGTGAACCGCTGGAGCTAGTCTTGTCGATATTAGTAAAGTTTGTTGTGCTCCCGCCTGGCGTTGCCGTTCCGTCAGCCACGTATCCCTGCTTTGTTGTGGTGAGGCTGACATTATTGACGGCCAGGGTGGTTGTGCTGAGCTTTGTATCGGCTTCGATACGGTTCAGAGCATCCTGTACATCGTAGGCTAAAGAATTTGAGCCGCGTGAGGACAATACTTCACCGGTAAGGTTGACGATGGTTGCAATAAAGGCGCCAATGGCCAAAATAACAATCGGCGCAATGACGAGCATTTCGATAAGGGTAAAGCCTTTGGATGTCTTAGTATGACGAAGACGCTGCATTATTTCGCCCCGTTCGCCACAAGTTGGCTAATTTCTGAAGCGCTCAACGCCCGGTTGTAAACGCGAACGTCGTCGACGTTACCGGTGAGGTAAAACTTACCGTATATAGAACCAATTTCGAATGGTAAGGTTGTTGTCGAGAAGGGCGCCCAGTTAGCGGCAACCGGTGCCGCAGCAGTGTTATTAACGTAACAGCGGAGGTATGAGCCATCGTAAACGATGGACATGAGTTGCCAGGTATTTGGGACGATAGTCGGGGCTGTTGCTGGCTGGTAATACGTCGTTGAGTTAACGCGCAGACGACACTCGACGGTGTTTGTGTTAACCAGCTGCAATACATAAGCGCCACCCTGTGTGTCGTCTCGGAAACCGAAGTAGCCATTATGGACAGTAGGGTTATTTGGTGGATATACCCAGCCGGTAATCGAGAAACCCTGCGAACCAACCAGGTTTGCCGAGAAGTTTGGCGTTGTCATAGACGTCGCGCCGCTTGCAAGGAATGCCATAGCGCTGTTGGCGCTTCCATTTTGCCCTGTCGTTGGCGTCGCGCCGTTGTTATTGGTCAGGTTGGCATTACCCACATTCGTATTACCGTTACCGTTGAGTGGCCACCAGGCAATTAACCCATTTGTGACATCAGTACTTGGCGTCGCGCCTTTTGACTTATCGATAAATGTTGCATAGTGAAGGGTTTGCTGGGGGTCGTTATAGCTGATAATCGAATCAATTTTACTGAGTGTCGGCGCGTCATCTTCGGGGCAACTAATACTCACGCTAATCGTCACGAAGCTGAGGTTAGTGACAGTAATTGGCGAGTTGGTAAGGGGGGCTGACGGTGTGCACGGGTTGGTTGCCGAATCAGAATAACGGCGCATGTAGTCGTAGGCAGTGTTGGCGGCCTGTGATTGCGCGCGCGTGTCGCCACCATCTTTAATAACAACATTGAACAACTGATAGCCGGCGAGCAGGAAGGCGGCGGCCACAAAGAGGGTAATGAGCAATTCAACTGCGGTAAACCCTTGGCGAAAATGAACGCGGCCTGCCATCATTGGTTTTTACTCGTCACCGTATACACGGTATTATCTGCTTCAAGCCGATAATAAAGGTTGAATTTGCGGCATTCTTGCGCCGTATCACTCGTGCATAATTGGCCATTAGCTTGAAGCGGCTGGTAAACGAATTGAGAAGTAGTTGGTTGGGGGGCAACCCCAGTGGTAGTTTGAGTGCTGTTTGTGGCGGCAATGAAACTCGCGGTAATATTGGGGCTTGTGCTGGTTGCGACACCTGGGGCGGCCAATATTTTAAAGTCAACATCACGGAGGTTTTGCCTGACGGCTGCCTCAACGGTTGCTTCACTGCCGATAAGCATAGCAGTCGAGGGGTACCGTCCAATGACAGTTACCGCGGGGTTGTCGCCACCTTCTTTGTAGTAGATTTCCAGGTTATTAGCGATAGCATCAATATCTGTTTTACGCTGGGCGTCGCGCCCATTCATTTGGGTTGTCGTGAGGTTAACAACAGCCAACGTTAAAAGAATACCCATGATGGTAATCGTAATAAGTAACTCGACCACCGTAAAGCCGCGCCGCATCATGTCTCTAGCATAAGGGGTTTGGAAGCTTTTCGCAAGGCGAAGTTGTGAAGTGCACCAGAGGGGTATTTCAGGACCCGATAGGGATTTCAAGGGGTTCTTGCTCGATAATAACCTGGAAAGTATCACGTACTTTGCCGATAATTTCATCGCGGGCCGCCGCTAAATCAGCGTAACTGGCTGCTGATTCGTTAATAAGAACGAGGCAGTTTTTTTCATTTACCCGCATACCGTGCAGAAGTTGGTTTTTCAGGCCAACGTGCTCAATAAGCCAGCCGGTATAGAGTTTAAAGCGCCCGTCCCCCATGTCGTAGGCCTTAATATCAGGAAAAGTTTGTTTCAGCTGGTCCAATTTCCAGTCGTCAACGATAGCATTTTTAAAGAAGGAGCCAGCACTTGGCTTGACGGCCGGGTCGGGGAGTTTGTCGGCGCGAATGGCGAGTACGGCATCGCGAACGGTTGCCTGAGTAAAGACAGAAATGGCATGCGCATCGAAATAAGCCTGGACGGAATCGTAAAATGGCGGGGCCGGCAGAGATTTTGAAAGTTTGAGGGTAATGCTCGTAATGATGTAGCGGCCTTTTTGGTCCTCGCGGAAAATGCTGCTGCGGTAGGTAAAGGCGCAGTCGGCATTTTGCAAGGTAACAAAAGTATCAGTCGTCGTATCGTAGGCTTCAAGCGAAACAAGCGTTTCAGAAATATCTTGCCCATAAGCACCGACATTTTGAACCGGTGCCGCTCCAGCTGTTCCTGGGATACCAGACATCGCTTCGATACCACTTAAGCGCATATCGACTACGCGCTTGACGGTCGCGTCCCACGATTCGCCGGCACCAATTTTGATAGTTGTTGAGTTGAGATCGTCGGCAATCACTTCGAAGCCGGGGATTTTGATGCGAAGCACGAGGCCATTAAAGCCTTCGTCGTGAGCAATAGCATTACTTCCGCCGCCAAGAATAAACAAAGGAACATTTTTTTCTTTTGTCGTGCGGTAGAGCCCTTGCACTTCTGCGGCAGTGTGTGCCTCGGCAAAAAAACGAGCCGGGCCGCCAAGTTTCATGGTTGTCATATTTTTCAGGGAAATGTTTGTGTGGATATCCATAGTTCGCATTAAATTATAGCTTTTTCCAAAAATTTATGCTACAATTACCTCTGTACTTTTGCACGACAAGCAAGAAATGAGCACCCGTAGCTCAGCGGATTAGAGCACTGGTCTTCGGAACCAGGTGTCGCAAGTTCGAATCTTGCCGGGTGTACCAAGTTGATTTATTACAACAATTGTGTTATAATAAAAACATACGGGTCAGTAGCTCAGCTGGTTAGAGCGTCTGCCTCTTAAGCAGAATGTCGTGGGTTCAAGTCCCACCTGACCCTCCATAGAAAATACCGCTCCTCGTAAGAAGAGCGGTATTTTCTATGGCGTTACGTGCCTACTCACTACGCGCCGTGGCGAGCAGCCGGGTCAAGCGATGGTGCGCTTGATGCGTTGTCGTTCCAGGTTGACTTGTCGACAGCCAGCCAGATAAACCATACAAAAGGAATGAAGATAGCCCAAAGGACGAAAGCGCCACTTTTACCAAGCTTAAGCCCAACGTTGTACATAGCAATGTAAAGGAAAACGGCTGAAACAATGTTTACGATTGGCAGGATTGCAAGAACCGCCCAAAAACCTTGCTGGCCACCGATTTCGAGCAGTTTCCAGTTGTTATAAAACGGCACCCAAGCCGCCCATGAAGCGACACCTGCCTTTTTGAAGATACGCATCAAACAGAGGGCTGCAATGACGTATGAAACGACTACCAAAAAGAAGGTGAACATCACGAAGAAGAGGCCAAAAATAGCACCAGCAGCGGTTGCGCTGGAGTCGGCTGAAGAATAGCCATCGTTATAGTAGTAATAAGATTGTGCGAAAGTATGTAATATATCCATCATGGTTTCATTGTAGCACGCTATTTGGTAGGCTAAAACTATGAAGATTCTTGATGGACGCGAGCTGGTGGGCTACATAAAAGAGCGGCAGGCGAAACAAGTACGCGGGCTGCGTCAGGCCTGGCATGTGCTGCCAAAGCTGGCTATTATTATTGCTAACAATGACCCAGTTATTGATACCTATGTGCGCTTAAAAGAGCGATACGGCGAAGATATATTAATTGACGTTGACGTCTATCGTGTTGCTCAGGCAGTGGTCGCGGAACGTATTGAACAGCTGAACCATGATGAAACAGTCCACGGTATTGTTGTCCAGCTGCCGCTGCAAAACCCTGAGGAAACCGATGCGATTGTGGCATTAATTCACCCCGATAAAGACGTTGATGGCCTTGGCCCGCAAGCTGCCTTTACCTCAGCGACAGCCACGGCGATTGACTGGCTATTGGCCGGGTATAATGTTGCGCTGAAAGACCGAGAAATTGCGATTGTTGGCCGCGGCAGGTTGGTCGGTGCACCATTGGCGCGGCTGTGGCTGAATGCTGGGCTGACTGTGGCGAGCTATGATGAAACGGCCACAGACCTCCAGTCGGACCTCAGAAAAGCCGATATTATTGTGACAGCGACGGGTGTACCGGGGTTGATTACCTCGTCGATGGTTTCACCAGGAAAAGTGGTTGTGGATGCTGGCACTGCCTCTGAAAATGGAGCCATTGTGGGTGATGTCGCCGTTGACGTTCGCGAACGAAACGACCTCACGATAACGCCGGAAAAGGGTGGTGTTGGCCCACTCACGGTCGCCGCGCTGTTTGATAATGTCATGACTGCCGCGCGAAAAACAATCCCCGCCGATCAGCAGTAAGTTAATGTGTTCTTGAAGGCTATTACTTCGCTTCGAGCGCTTCTTTGACGCGCCCCACAACTTGTCGCGGCGTCAACTCGGCCTTCACGATGTAGCTATGGATACCTAAGGCGCGGATGGTTTTCGGCGCTTCTTCTTCGCCAAGGTTGGTCAGGATAATTACCGGAATATTTTTGCCCCACTCGGCTTTACGGATAATCTCAAGTGCTTCGGCACCGCCCATTTCTGGCATCTGGAGATCAAGCAGAATAATGTCAGGCAAGAACTGTTCAACAAGGGCCACGCCCCTTTTCCCGTCATTTGCTAGCTGCACATCAAAGCCGTCAGCCTCAAATTTCATACGGTACATTTGGCTGATAACAGGATCGTCTTCAATAATGGCTATTTTGGTCATGCTTTGATGGTACAATGAAACCAGAATGAAAACCAGTACCTATTGGGAGGGCACCCTATGACGTTTATGTCGTCTCGGGTTGATGGGGAATCCGTCGAAAAAGAGACACGGTATTTGAAAAAGCGCTTTTTAACACCAAACAGCGAGCAGTTTGAAGACGCCGAGCGGTTTGAAGACTGGTTGAGGGCGCGGCACGAGTTTATGGTGCGAAAAGGCTGGCGCGACCCGGCAATGTCGGAGTTTGATAGGTATGATGCAGATCCACAGACGGCGCATATTGCTTTGTATGACGAGAAGGATACGCTCACTTTTGGTATGCGGTTAACACCCATCACCTCGGCCGAAGAAGCGTTGAGCTGGGATATGACCGCCGATTCTGCGATTCACACACAGATAGATAGAGAGGCTTTAAAGACAGTGGGGCCACTTTGGGACTTGACGCGATTAGTACCGGGCAGCAAGGTGAGCCCAGCGCAAAGTTTTGACATTATTCCTCGGCTTTTCCACGAGGGAATGGTATATAGCCAGCAGCAAGGCGATGAAAACCCGTTATGGATGTTTGCCCTCGACCCTACGACACATCGCTGGCTCGAATCACAAGGCGTTCCTATAACAGTGCTTGGCCGCGGTAAAATTGGCAGTGATATGCACGATACGATTTTAGGGCTAACGCAGCCGGCTGCTATTGACCAGAGCGGGAGTGACTTTGCATTGCGGTCACGGGCGGGGGCGCTATGAACGTCGCTGCTCTCGTCTCGTTGATTTTGGCGGTAATTGCCGGGGTTGCCTCGTTTATTATTGGCGCCATGGTGTGGTTTAGCGAACGCAAGAACCAGCTTCGGATAGTATTTTTATGGCTCGCGTTTTTTGTCGCTTTCTGGATTATCGGCAACGTGGTTTACCTCAGCGGGCCGGTTGATGCTCGTTACACCGTGGCCCTGATGTGCTACACGGCGGCGGCCTTTGTGGTGGTGACAACCGTGGTATTTGCCATGAAACTTGTCAGGCATCAGCCAAACAGGTCCGAGCTGCTTATCTTAAGCCTCGGCTATGTTGTCGGCGTGATGGTAGCAATTCCAGGGGCTGTGGCGATGGGCATTAATGGCATTACAATTGTCACCTGGCCGGCTGGCATTATTTCTTACGCGGTCATCATTACCGGATTCTTGATATGGGCCTGCAGTATCCTCATTATCAACCTGAAGACTGCCGGAAAAATACTACGTCACCAAATACAACTTATTTTGTATGGCCTGGTGGCGGCGTCGTTGATTGGGCTTACCTTTAACCTGCTATTGCCTATTTTTGGCCAGTACCACTTTACGCAACTTGGTCCGGCTGGAGCGACGGTATTTATTGTGTATATCGCGTACTCCATTGCGCGGTACAGCCTTTTCGACGTTCGGTTAGCGATTGTTCGGGGCGTGGCCTATGTGGCAACCTTTGCGACACTGGTTGGCTTTTACATTGCCTTGGCGACCCTGATTGCCGCCATCTTTAACGGGGCTATGTTTACGCCGCATCAAATGATTTTTAACATTGTGACGGCACTTATTATGGCCGTGTTGTTACCGCCAATTAAGCGCTTTTTCGATAAACTCACCGACAAAGTTTTTTACCGAGATAACTACAATACTGATGAATTTTACGCACACCTTAATAAAATCCTTGCCAGGACGAGTGATTTGCGGGCATTGCTTGAACAGTCATCGCAACTCATTGCCCGAACATTCAAAACAAACCAGGCTTTCTTCTTCATCTATGTTGATGAGACGCACCATGTTTCGGCGGGGACCGAAGACCATGCCCGCTTGACGCTTGACGACGTGCAGCTGCTTGATGAAGCGGTTCGCTCGAATAATGGACGATTCTTCTTGGAAACGCAGATGGACTCCGACAATCACGTTCGCCGGCTAATGATCAGCCACCGCGTCTCGCTCATTGTACCGCTGTATCGCAACCATGTGGTGGTAGGCTACCTCTTCTTGGGGGAACGCCAAGGGGGTAATTACACACGCCGAGATTTGAAGGTACTGGGGACGATTGCAAACGAGTTGGGTATTGCGGTACAAAATGCGCAGTCCGTGCAAGAAGTACGCGAACTCAATGCTAGTCTTGAGCAGCGTATTAACGTGGCCACCCGTGAGCTTCGCGCTAGCAACACCCAGCTGCAGCACCTTGACGAGGTAAAGGATGAATTCATTAGTATGGCCAGCCACCAGCTTCGCACGCCGCTGACGAGTATTAAGGGCTACCTGAGCATGCTGATTGAAGGTGATGTTGGCGAAGTAACTAAAGAACAAAAGCACTTGCTCAGTGAGGCATTTGTCAGTAGCGAGCGCATGGTCCGCCTGATTGGCGATTTTCTGAATGTATCTCGCCTGCAAACAGGGAAATTTGTGATTGATAAACGCCCTGTCGACTTAGCGCAGCTTATCGAACGCGAGATTGAAGGGCTTGGCCCGAATGCCTCGGCGCGGGGTATCACGTTTACCTACAAGAAACCAAAAAATATCCCAATACTCGAGCTTGATGAGAATAAAATTGAGCAGGTTATTATGAACTTTGCCGATAATGCCATTTATTATTCAAAAAATGAAGGTAAAGTCGTGATGACGCTCAAGAAAGCCGGCGACTACGTGGAGTTTAAGGTTATTGACCATGGTATTGGCGTGCCAAAAGAAGAACAGGGTAAGTTATTTACAAAATTCTTCCGGGCGGCAAATGCGCGTAAAGCGCGCCCTGATGGAACGGGTGTCGGACTATTCCTTGCGAAAAAGGTTATCGATGACCATGGCGGTTCGATTGTTTTTGAATCCGAAGAAGGAAAGGGGAGTACCTTTGGGTTTAGGCTGCCCCTCCCGAAAGCACCATCGAGCAAAGAGAAACCTAGTGAGTAGCAATACGCACGAGTTCAAAAACTAACACGGTGAGGACAAAGGCGATGCCGACGGCAATCAGCACTGGCTTCAGAACACGCTTTCGATCAAACCACCATTGACCAAGCTTTGAACGGTTCGCAGCGGTGAGGCGTGTGACGGTTGGCCGAGTGACGGCGGCGTCTTGCCCGCGATACTGCTTGTTGCGTTTCTTCTTTTGTTTATTCGCCATACTATGTTAAGTATACCAAAAACCCCGCTCTAAGGGGAGCGGGGTTAATAGTGTGAAGCCATGAGCGCTTCGTTTACCATAAAGGTAAGAGAGAGCGGTCAGACTCTTATTGGTTCAATGCACGGCGGCTAGCGACGTAGTAAGCAGCGCTGGCGATCAATGCACCGAGGCCAACAATGGCAACAATGCCGTCACTTGCACCAGTGTGTGGAAGCTCTGGTGGAGTGGTTGGAGGGGTAACTGGTGGGGTTGCACAGTCAGCTAAGGTCTTAGAGTACTTAGATGAGTCAAACATGTTTTCGTTAATCGTCACAATTTGCTTTGTGTCGAGTTCACAAACAGTAATTTGGTTTGGTTGTGCAGGAACTTCAAAGTTGCCCTGACATGCGGCACTGGTAGCGGTCTTGTCTTGACCATTGACTGAAACAGTAATGGTTGCTTGGACAGAGTACTTACCAGGAGTTTTCTGTGAGTAGTTCAATGTGTTACCGTTAACGGTCTTCGTATCAACGACCTTACCGTTTGCATCCTTAATCACGTAAGTCACGCTCTTGAAGGTTGCATTTTGAACAGAGTAGGCTGTTTTGAAAGTAAAGTCGGTGCGGTCAACAACGGTGATGCCAAGGGCGTTACAGGTGTAGCTGACGACAGGTTTACATTCTTTGTTGATAGTAACAGTTGCGGTGTCTTCTTTGTAGCCGGCGCTTGTGGTAGCACGCTCGGTATTAACGAGAGTGTTGGTACCACATTGCAACTGGGCTTCAGTAGGCATCTTAGCGCTGAACTTGTAGAAAACGTTTCCACTTGGTTGGAACGAACCGGCATTAATACCAGTTGATGATGCAACGGCATCGATGGTTGGCTTGTATTGGCCACCAGTGTTCGAGTTGATCACTGAAGTACTACCGTTTACGTAGCTCACGCCAGCAGGCAGCATATCGCGAACGATAACGTTGTCTAGCTGAGTTGTGCCAGTGTTCTGGAACGAAAGACCATATTGGATGGTTGCGCCAGGTTGCGTGGTTGCTGTCTTGCCCCAAGTCTTACCGTTGTCGGTGCTGACAAGCTTTGAGACGGTAAAGTTAGGTTGGTCAACACGGATCTTGAAGTTAACGAAACCGGCAAATTGGTTACAGCCAGGCAGGTTGCCGTCTTGAGCGTTGTAGCCAAGCTTTGCACCAGTAGTGAAGAGGCTGTCAGGAAGCGTCTGGCCGTTAACGGCACCGTTGCTGACGAAAGTTGCAGAGTTTGCAACGTAACGAAGGGCAACGTCACCATTAGTGGTGTTCTTCCCGTAAGCTTCATCCCAAACTGAAGTTGGGTTTGCGTTACTTGCTGAAATAGTTCCTGTGAAAGCGGCATTAACGCCAGACTTTACGATGCCAGGAACTTCCATCTTCAAAGTTGTGTCGTGGGCAACCAGGTTAAGGTTGGCAGCGGCGTTGTTGTGGTAGTACACCGAGACGTCGTACACCTTACCAGGGGTAAGGTTAACATTGTCACCGTAAGTGTTTGTACCGTCCTCTTTAATACGAACGAAGTTACGTTCGTCACCAACTTGAGGGTTGTCGGTGATTGAGTCGAATGTCACGTATGACGCAGGGTGAGCCTGCGTAAAGGTTGGTCGGCTTGGACCCCAAGCAAATACAACAGCTGGCACGATAACTGCAGCAGCAGCTATAGCGACAAGTGCGGTAAAGCGCTTAGGAGCACGGCGCATGAGAGCGATAAGCTTACTCATATCTTTACTCCATTTCTTGATTCATCTCGCAGATAGAATCAAATTACTTGTAATGAAAATTTATTGAACTTTTCAGACATTGTTGCCAGGTTGTTAACGGTTAGACAAATCAGATCATTACAACAGGTGCATGTCGCTCGGGTTACGAATGTAACAATGCGACGAGTCAAAGATGACTCACGAGGAATCATATTCTCGCGGCGA
>DATMTU010000055.1:0-2191 GCA_035564035.1 Dongiaceae bacterium | reverse complement strand
TCGGGGGTTCGAATCCCTCATCCCCAGCCATAGAAAAAGCAGGTTTTACGCCTGCTTTTTCTATGGCCGAGTTTGTGATTTAAGAACCCCCGAGTGGCATGAGGGGGCGAAAACTGCCAGTGGCAGTTTGAGGGCGATGTTCCGTTGCAAGCCGTGCTTGCAGACGCGAACTCGCGGGGTCGCCGGAGGTGACCGAATCCCTCATCCCCAGCCAAGATGGACACCAAAGGTGACCCGAATGGGTCTAAGGTGTTGATGTACATCCTAGTTATAAAAAGTGGCCTTTTTGGCCACTTTTTGGTTCGAATCCTTCAAGCTATCCTTCTCTGGAGATACGTTGGTCTAGAACCGTTCATAACACTTTCTCAATCTTAGTATTTATTCGGATGGTGCTATTGAAGACCTTGACACCAATTACACTACCTGAGGGCTGCTGAATCGATTCGCACTTTGTTATTAATGCTGCTGCAATCGAACCTGAGCCGCAGGAGGATTCGTAAAAGCATGTCGCAATAGCACCTACCCAGACTATGGGATCGATTTTAACTAGCCCTTCTTTTTGTTGGCACCAAATTGCCCCCACTGCATCACGCTCCTGAAGTCCTAACTGTTGTATCAATTGTTGCAGTTCGCTTTTGTATTGATCTTCTGATGCAGGAATGAGCCCACTGATGACTACGTGGACGATGCCGCCAAAATCGACAATATCTACAGGAGACCCTTTCCAGATTTCTCGCTGTGTCGTGTAACGAAGGTTATTGAAACTGACTGTTACATCGTAAGATATCTCGGATGTTTTCTTGACTTGAGCAGATACCTTACCCTCCAGGCCGGAAACCGCGAACGTAACCTGTGATTGCTTAAGACTTTGTGACAGTAGGACTGCCGCTACGCATGTGGCATTGCCACAGAATTCGCCGCCGGCCATATCGAATCGCAACCTTGATGGACATAAGAAGCCTACTTGTTCTGCGCCATATAGTTCATACTGGTCGAGTAGACTTTTACCTATTTGCCTGCGCTCTACATTCGACAGTAATTTGTCTGTTATTTGCACCACGGTGCCATTACCACCGGCGGACGTAAGTAACGGCTCTTGTTTAGTAACGGTAATCGGCCCATATATAGCGGACGGCTTATTGTAAAACGCCGCCCACTCACGGTCTCCATATGAAAAGTGCCACCATTCACCGAAGAAAGGCGCAAACCCTTCGTTTGTCATAGCGTCTAGTAAAATGAGCCTATTGTTGCGCTGCTCGGATGTAATAGACGGATCAAATGTCCGGATACGTTCGGGATTAGTATAATCTGCAATACCTGTACCCATGTCGCATTCTGCGCCATCGTCATCGATTAAGGTAATATCTATGGCACCGCCGGCAGGGTGTCCTGCGATTTCTGGTATCGCGACAAAGTTGTGCGTCAGTTTGTCTAAGTTGGCATCGCTTAGGTTTGGATTCTCTTCAGCAAGCAAGACTCGCCGTTTTTGAAAATAATCCTCCTGTACTTCTGGAGCGCGGTAACCGTAGACGACTTTCAGCCGGTAGCCGTATTGCTCTTTAAGTCGTCTATTCACGGCTGCTAATTTCTTTGCAAGTGCTTGCCGGACAAGAATGGTTGAACCTGCAATGGTGACCATGTCAAACTTTTCATAGACTGCTGTAATATCACCATCGAACATGCGAACGTCGACTAGCTTTTCGTCAGAGGTACCGATTTTAATTGGTGCGATGTCTTCGTAAGTGAGTATTTTCTGATTCATAGTAATTACCTTTCAAATATTGTTGCTATGCAAAAACGCCAGCATCGTGCTGGCGTTTGTCTGCTTACTGTTAGCAACAATCTACTCAGTCACGAGCTGGCGACAGATGGATATGATGCTTTTCGGCAATAGTAAGAGCGGCGTCGTAACCCTTTGCACCGTTTTTGAGCCAATCGCTAATGCGGGCGACCGTTCGGCTACTAAGTCCTGTTTGCTTGACGATTGAAGCATATGTTTTGCCCACCTTAAGCATAGAAGCGGCCTGGAGGCGTGCTGCAATCTCATCGATTTCCTTTTCGGTCATAATGTCTCGAAGGAAATTTTGCATAGTTGAGACATCAGCAATATTGGCCATGACTTTCGAAATGTTCGCATTTCGCTCCTCATTCCATATTTTGATAGCTGATTCATTCATGAAATTACTTTACT
>DATMTU010000054.1:0-3672 GCA_035564035.1 Dongiaceae bacterium | reverse complement strand
GTCTTGTGGTTCCTTCTGGAGGTGTGTGGCTCTTGCAGAAATGTGAAGATCTTCCATCGTCCTCAGACTTTGGTGTCATTTGCAATCATCCAGAAAGCTTCCAGGTCTAGGTTCCAGACCACCACCACACACAGTCAGTAGCCAACGGAGTGGATTCCAGGAATACGTGTTGTTCACCCGCATTACCGTTGATATTGTTGCTGCACACTCAATGCAGTGGGCAGGGCCTGGATTGTCCACTGGGTCTCATGTGGAATGGAAAGAAGGGCTCCCCCCCCACACACACACACCACCCCCACTGTTGACAGCCTTGTGACGAGAAACGGTCCCCGAAACAAGAATCAGACAAACCAGAGAAGCCCAGATGATAGTCCTTGAGATGAAGGAACTAAGCAGCTGGTTGCGATGGCACCAAGGGGAAAGGTTGCTCTTTTTGTCTGCCCCTCTACTCCTTTCTTCCTGGATGCCTTAGGGTTTTGTCATGGAGATTTGAAATAAAGTGCACAAAAGTCATATGTGTTGAATCAAGATTTTCCATTTAACCATCTCTCAAAAAGGAAGAGAGCTTCACCTGCACATGTTTCTTTCAAAAACGTCCATTGCTTTTCAATTCTAGGGTTTCTCTCTTGCCTTGTTCACTTAGCCTTAATAGTAAAAATCAACGAAAACTACATAAAGATTCACAGATACCAAAAAGGACAGCTTCTGTTTCTGAAATCATCTTTCCATTTAGTAGAACACGAGCTCTATTCTTTGTATTTTGCCTAGGGAATTAGCAATGTCCTGGTTCAGATGGCAAGGTATCCCCACCCAGGAGATTGGGGTTCGATCCCTGGGTCCGGAAGATGCCTCCCGTAGAAGGAAATGGCAACCCACTCCAGTATCCTCGCCTGGGAAATGCCACGGACAGAGGAGCCTGATGGGCCGCAGTCCATGGGTCGTATCAAAGTTGGGCTCAATCCAGCAACTACGAACAGAAGTAATTCCAAAGACCACACTCAAGTGTGTGTGTGTGTGTGTGTGTGTGTGTGTGTCTGTATCTCCTCTTGCCGTCTTGGAGTCTGTCTCGGAATCTTCATGTATTTCTGCCTCTGTATCTCCTGACAGCCAGCCGCCGGCCCGTTCGTCTGGCCCCGGCCTCTCCCAGGCGCTCTGGCTCTGGCTGAGGAGCTTGCGCAGGCCAGCTGTCTCCCTTGGAGTGGGTGCGTGCGAGTGTTTGTGTGTCTGTCTGTGTGCCTGCCTGTGGCTCGTCTGCTCTCTCAGGAAGGTCGAGGGCTTGGCATGGGGGCAAAGGGGGGCCTCGGTAGTGCGAAGGGGAGGGGCTGAGGCGCTCCGGTCGACCGCGCCTCCCTGGCTTCTGGTGGGTTTGGGCACTGGACAGGTGCTGGGCAAGTTGGGCGCTCAAGTTTCGCTGTGCCTAGGCCCGCAGGAGCTTCAGAGGCCCCTGGGCCGCGGGGGTTGGGAGGCGGCGGGCGCCGAAGACCGACACCTCCGGGGCCGCGCGGGCCTGAGCAGCGAATGGGATCGGGGGGAGGCCCCGCTCAGCGAGCGCGGCCAGGTCTGGAGTGGCCGGGGGTGGAAGGGCGCCGAGACCTCCACACCCCTCAGCCCAGCCCCCAGGCCCCGCGCGCACGCATGCACGCAGGCCCTCCCGGTCAATGGGGGGTCCTGGAAGCCCCTCGGGCCCCCGGGCCCGGCCAGGCGCTTGCTGCTCTGGTGTGGGCGGTGTTCGGGGGGGCGGGCCGGCGTCAGCAGGCTGGAGTCCGGTCGCGGGTCGTGCGGCTCAAGTACAGCACGCCCCGCGACGAGAGGTGCGGCCCGTTGGCCCGACCTGCAGGGCAGAGCGAAAGGGAGGCGAAGCGCAAGGCTCTTAGGGCGCCCCGAGCCAACCGCCACCGTCTCAGGCCCTATCAGCCTGAAGGCGCCCGATCTCGTCTGATCTCGGAAGCTAAGCAGGGTCGGGCCTGGTTAGGATCTTGGATGGGAGACCACCTGGGAATCCCGGGTGCTCGAGGCTTTTTGCCTACCAGAAGAGGTCCTTTAGCCCCCGCCGCGCGTCCCGATTCTTGGATCCCCCCCGCAGCCCCAGCCCCTCCCGGGCCGCGGGGAGCGGCTGGCCGGGGCCCCGACTCCCGCTGCAGACCTGGGTTGCCTCCGCGCGGCCCGCGAGCCCCTCCGCATTCGCATTCGGCTTCCAGGACACCCGACGACCGGCAGTCCCGTCTCCATCTGGGGCTCCTTTGGCTTGCCTCAGGCAATCCCGGGGCTTGCACCGACTCAAGCCAGATCCCCAGCACCCCCCCCACCCCCTGCCTCGCAGGCCATCGCGCATGCGCATGTGCGCACGCACGCACAGATAGATGTGCCCAAACGGGGCATCTATCTTGTTCACTTATACCGTGGGTGTATCTATGCCTGGGAGTCGGACTGCTGAACCATACGCTACTTCCACTTTTAGTTCCTTCGGGAACCTCCATATTCTTTTCCATACCGGCTCTACCCATGCCCATTCCTACTCACCGTGGAGGAGAGTTCCCTTTGCTCCACATCTTCTCCAGCACTGGTTATTGACAGACATTGCAGTGAGGCCCAATCGGACTCATGTGAAGTGGTCCCTCCTTGGAGTTTGGAGTTGAGCCTCTCCAATCATTAGTGATGTGGAGCAAGATGACCTTTTGGAAATGCAGATGCAATGCTGTCACCTCCCTGCTCCAACGGCTCTCGTATTTTCCCAGCATATTGAAGATACGACCACTTCCCTTCAGGCTTGCTCCTCACGTTCTTCTCTGATGTCTTTTGCCTGGAATGCCCTCTGCACTCTTTGGCTTCCATCCCATAGGGCATTTTTCGTTTCTTGAATGTCCTAAGTTTCCCTGGTCACATAGCCTTCCAAGATGCTATTTTCCCTGCCTGAAATTCTTCCTGCATCTCAACCCTGGTTTACCTAGGTTCAACCTATGGACCTCAACGAAATGGTGCCTCTGGAAAGCCTTCCCTGACACCCAGGTTTTGTGGTGAGGGAAGAGGCCCCTCTATAGGTTCTCAAAGGATCTGCCTGTGATGTATCATTAGAGTCGTCTCAGTGAAAGCAGGAACTCTGTGTCTTCTTCTCTCCGCCTTCTATTCCCTGAAACTTATTACATGCCTCCTAGCTCATCGTAGGTGCTCAGTATTTACTTAGTGTGTGAAAGACAGAAAAGCTCTTGGAAGCCTCAAGGGGTCACTTGGCTCGGCACTTTTGATCTCTTTGTCTATTTGGCGAGTCAATTCTTTCCTTTCCTGGGTTGATGTGTACACTATATTCGAGGCACAATCTAAGGCATGAAGACATATCCATACATAGAGGTTCTTGCTTTCAAGGAACTCGTACAGCAGACTTCTACAAGTTAGGGCTATTCAAATGCTCTAGAAGAATGGGAACGTTCAGTATGCTCCATTTTCATTTCAAAGAAAGATCGTTTGACTTCCATAGCAAAGGTGGAGACCTTCCAACGTTGAGTCCAAGACTTATACCTTGACCATTTCAGGCAAGTCTTGTGGTTCCTTCTGGAGGTGTGTGGCTCTTGCAGAAATGTGAAGATCTTCCATCGTCCTCAGACTTTGGTGTCATTTGCAATCATCCAGAAAGCTTCCAGGTCTAGGTTCCAGACCACCACCACACACAGTCAGTAG
>DATMTU010000053.1:0-3350 GCA_035564035.1 Dongiaceae bacterium | reverse complement strand
ATCAAAGCAGCTGTTGAAGCTCAGTTCGAAGGCGTGAAAGTAGCTAATATTACGACACTCGTTCAGAACGGTAAATCAGTTCGCTACAGTCGCGGTAAAAACCGCTACCCTGGCACAACCAACCGCCAGGACACTAAGAAGGCTTACGTTACATTAAGCGAAGGTTCTATCAAGGTGTTCGAGCAAGAGGAAGTTAAGGAGGAGAAGAAGTAATGGCAATCAAAGCTTACAACCCTACTACTCCAGCTCGTCGTGGTATGACGAGCCAGGACCTCAGCGACATTACTACTCGCAAGCCTCTTAAGAGCCTTGTAAAGAGTAAGAAGCAAAACGCTGGTCGCAACAACACCGGTCGTATCACTGTCCGCCACCGCGGTGGTGGTGTACGCCGTCACTACCGTCTACTCAACCACCGCCTAGCAGCTGGCCTCGAGCTTACTGTTGAGGAAATTGAGTACGACCCGAACCGTTCAGCTCGTATCGCACGTGTAAAAGACCAGCACGGTCTTTACCACTACATTCTTGCTGACACGCAAATGACTAAGGGCAAGACAATCAAGACTGGCGCAGAAGCTCCAGTTGAGACGTCAAACCGCATGCCACTTGCAAACATCCCAGTAGGTAGCCAGATCTACGCTATTGAGATCAACCCAGGTAAGGGCGGCCAAATGGTTCGCGCTGCCGGTGCTAAGGCACAGCTTATGGCTAAAGAAGGTGACTACGCAATGGTGCGTATGCCATCTGGCGAAGTTCGTAAGTTCCGCCTCGAGTGTGAAGCAACACTTGGTGTTGTTGGTAACGTTCAGCACCAGAACGTAAAGATCGGTTCTGCTGGTCGCAACCGACGCAAGGGTATTCGCCCAGGCGTCCGTGGTGTCGTTATGAACGCTGCAGACCACCCTCACAGTGGTGGTGACGGCGGTCGTCACGGTTCTGGTAAACCACCTCGTACTCCATGGGGTCAGTTGACACTTGGTTACCGCACTCGTCGCCGCAAATCAACTAACAAGATGATTGTTCGCAGTCGTCACGAAGCTAAGAGGAAGAAGTAGTCTATGAGTCGTTCACTCAAAAAGGGCCCATACGTCGACGCCAAGCTAGCTGCGAAAGTTGCTAAACTTACTATCGACGACCGCACGGTTATCAAGACCTGGGCTCGCAGCTCGACCATCACACCAGATATGGTGGGTCGTACCATCGCTGTCCACAACGGTCGCGTGCACGTACCAGTGCTTGTTAGCGAGAACATGGTTGGCCACAAACTCGGTGAGTTTAGTCCAACTCGCAAGTTCCGCAAGCACGGTGGAAAGGATAAGAAGTAATTATGGCTGAGACTACTATGTACACAGTCCGCGCTCACATTAAGGGCGTTGACCAAGCACCACGCAAGATTAGCCTCGTTGCTTCACTTGTCCGCGGTCGCACTGTCGCTGACGCTGTCGTTATTCTTGACCACACGCCAAAGCGCGCTGCGCTCGTAGTTAAAAAGGCAATCCAGTCAGCTGCAGCAAACGCAGTTAACACTCACGGCCTTGACGCAAAGACACTTACTATCAGTACTCTTAGTGTTACTGCTGGTCCACGTCTTCGCCGATTCAAGCCTGCAAGCCGCGGCCGTGCATTGCCATTCGAGAAGAAATCTAGCCACATCCTCGTAGAGGTTGCCGGCCTTGAGAAGCAAGTTAAGAAGCCAGCCGCTAAAAAGGCTGAAGCTGCTAAAAAACCTGCAGCTGAGGAGAAGAACTAGATGGGACAGAAAGTTAACCCAATTAGCTTCCGTCTTCAGGTCCACAAGAACTGGAGTTCACGCTGGTTCGCTGGCAAACGAGACTTCGCTAAGTGGCTCAACGAAGACATCAAGATCCGCGATTTGATTGAAAAGAAGTTCGCTTCTCGCCCAACTATCGCGAAGATTGAAGTAGAGCGAAGCGCTAACCTCATTACCATTACCATCCACACAGCAAAAGCTGGTGTTGTGATCGGCCGTGGTGGTGCTGGCATCGCTGACCTTAAGAAAGAAATCGAAAAGCTCGCAAGCCTTCCAGTGCGTATCAACGTTGAAGAAGTTCGCCGCCCTGAGCTTAACGCTAAGCTCGTTGCAGAGAACATTGCACGTCAGCTTGAGCGCCGCGCTAACTTCCGCCGCGCTGTAAAGATGTCTGCACAGAACACAATGAACGCTGGTGCCAAGGGTATTCGTATTGAGGTAG
Organism: Dongiaceae bacterium; assembly: GCA_035564035.1. Taxonomy (GTDB): domain Bacteria; phylum Patescibacteriota; class Saccharimonadia; order Saccharimonadales; family Saccharimonadaceae; genus Microsaccharimonas. Next base: position 1,140 of record DATMTU010000053.1, on the reverse strand, counting down.
CTGGTCGTCTTAACGGTGCTGAAATGAGCCGCCGCGAAAAGACCATCGAAGGCTCAGTACCTTTGCACACGCTTCGCGCTGATATCGATTTCCACGCTGCACGTGCCCAAGGCCCTAATGGTACTGGTATCATCGGCGTGAAAGTATGGATCTATAAAGGTGAAAGGAGTGATCGATAATGCTATTACCGAAAAAAGTTCCACACCGCAAGGTTCGTATCGGTAAGAACGAAGGTAACGCAACTCGCGGTAACTACGTAGCTTTCGGTGACTACGGTCTCCAGAGCCTCGAAAACGAGCGCATCACCAGCCGTCAGATCGAATCTGCACGTCAGGCGATGACTCGCTACATCAAGCGTGGTGGTAAAATCTGGATCCGCATCTTCCCACACACACCTGTTACCAAGAAAGCTCTTGGTCTTAAGATGGGCGGTGGTAAGGGTAACCCAGAATACTACGTTGCTAAGATCAAAAACGGCACTGTCCTCTTCGAAATGAAGGGTGTTAGCGAAGAAGTTGCTCGCGAGGCTATGCGCCTTGCTGGCCACAAGCTTCCAGTTAAAACTCGCTTTGTAAAGCGTGAGGAGGCCTAATCGTTATGACAGAAGCTAAAAAGACGACCAAGAAGACTGTAGAGGCTACAGAAGTGAAAGATGTAACAACCCTTCGCGCTGACCTCGCTGCAAAGCAGCAAGACCTTCTTGATTCACGTAAATCACACCGTGCTGGTGAGCTGGTAAACCCACGCGTTCTCGGCACAATTCGTAAAGAAATCGCACGCCTACACACTGCAATCCGAGCAGCAGAGCAGGCAGCAAAGGAGAGCAAGTAAGATGGCCAAGACATTGACTGGCGTCGTTACATCGGATGTAGCCGACAAGACAATCACCGTCACTGTTACTAGCCGTGAGACTCATCCTATTTACAAGAAGCAGTACACTGTGACACGTAAATATGCGGCTCACGACGAAAGCAACGACGCACACAAGGGTGACACCGTTCGTATTATCGAAGGTCGCCCTGTAAGCAAGCGCAAAAGCTTTAGGCTCGACGAGATCGTTAAGCGATCAGTTGGTAGCATCGAAGTTAAGAGTGACGTAGAAGAGGCGGAGAAGTAACATGATCCAGCAAGAATCACGTC
>DATMTU010000052.1:0-6586 GCA_035564035.1 Dongiaceae bacterium | reverse complement strand
TTCGAGCTTCTCGCAGTTCAGTGTGGTGGTGAACTGTTAGTGATTATATATCAAGGTCATCGAGCTCTGCAAGCTCTGCGCGAGTCTTTTTTGTGTAGTCGGAGGTATTGTCCACAGGCTCATCTGTTGACGTTTCCACAGCTACTGCTTCTGTGGAAACAGAAGCGTCTTCACTACTATAAACGGCGCCCGTTTGGCCGTCATTGTTGACGATTTTCAGATTGTACCGTGCGTCGTTCTTTGTGCCAAGCGCCCGCAACAGGGTGCGGAGGCTCTGGGCAGTGACACCACGTTTGCCGATGACACGGCCAAGGTCTTCAGGGTTAACGGTAAGAGTGAGTAGCACCCCTTTCTCGTCGATAATGCGCTCGACAACCACATCGTCTGGGTGCCCAACGACAGATTTTACGATATATTCTATGAACTGCTGGTCAATGGTCGACATATGCCCTCCTCCGGTCTCTGTCAAAGTATCGTACTTTTATTGTAGCATAGGCATTTCCAATAGCGAGCATAAGCATAAGCGAATAAAGCTTAATTGACAATTTAATATTTTTGTTATATAATGCAACACGCCTTGTCCCTCGGAGAGGAGTATCCTCAACGAGATAATCAAGCAGTACCTGTCAAGTACCCAACGAAGGGATGGACGCCTTGTCCAAGACCGAGCACTACACTCGCCCCGCTCTGCAGTTTTACCCCAAGCAGCTCAAGCACATCGTCGACTGCGCCTCCCGCCTGGTCGCGAACGCCAAGGAGCCCAACTACACTGTGCGAACGATGGCCGAGGTCGTCATCGGAGATTTCGCCGACATCGTCGCCGAGTACCCGAAGCTGACCTTCAGCGAAGGCATCGCGGCCGCAAAAGAGCTGTCGGCAACACCGCCGAACCAGCCCGCTACCTGGGAGCACTCCTGCGGCTCTGCCATGGCGAAGAACGCCCTCGAGTTGGCGGCAAAGATCGAGATGCATACCATCTCGTACAGCAAGGCGCTCATGCAAATGAACCGCACCATCACGTATCGCGAGCGGGCGCACGAGCAGCGCGCACGCAGCAACGAGATCAGCGCCTCACTCCAGCGCTCCAAATCGGCGGCCCCAGTCTCGATCACCGAGCGCAAGAACGCCAAGCCCTCGCGCAAGCGGCAGCCCGCCAAGGCTCGTCGCCGCAGCGCCAACGCTGCCTGACGGCGCCATCTGACAGGAAGTCACACCTTTCACTCTAAGGTGTGTGCAGCCCCGGACCACCTACGGTCCGGGGCTTTCCCCTTTTTGTCGCATGTGCTCTGTTGATTCCTGAAAAAATAACCCGCTTTAATAAGTGGGTTATTTTATAGACTAAACGTTTGCGGTTTATTCAGCAGCTTCGGTTGCTTCTTCGGCAGGTGCCTCGGCAACTTCTTCGACCGCTTCTTCAACTACTTCTTCTTTTGGTTGGTTCTTGCGAAGTTTGTCTGGGTTGCGAATACCTTTTTGCTTGTCGACAATTGGCTCTTTCACCCACTTAGGGAGCTTTACGCCAGCTTCTTTGAGAAGCTTTGCGACACGTGGTGTTGGTTGCGCACCGTTATCAAGGTATTTTTGTGCCAGTTCAACTTGAACGTGAGCATCTTTAGTGTGTGGGTTGTAGCTACCGACATAAGCAACAACACGACCACTTGACGGGTGGCGTTGTGACTCTTGGACTGCCAGGCGGTAGGTTGGGTAACCGGCGCGTCCGACACGTTGCAAACGGATTGCGAGCATAGTTTGATTAACTTCCTTTAACTCTTTAGTCTATTTTTCCGCTACAAATAGCATGCGGAATAGCTTTTATATCAATTCTCTGGCTATTTTACACGTTTTATCTCTGTAAGTCAAGACAAGTACGTCTTCAAGGCTGCTTTGGCGGCTTCTTGCTGTGCCGCCTGCTTACTTGGGCCAATACCCTTGCTCACCAACCGATCATTCGCATAGACACCAAGGGTGAAAACCTTGTCGTGGTCAGGGCCAACTTCATCAAGAACAACATACCGTGGCGTCACGCCATCAGTACGCTGCATCACCTCTTGCAAGTATGATTTCGGGTCGCGCCATGAACCATCCTTCAAGATAGCATCGAGTTTTGAGGTAATATGTTTCGTAATGAAGACAGCCGCGTCGTCGTAGCCGCGTTCCAGGTAGATTGCGCCAATGAGAGCCTCGAAAGCGTTAGCCAAGATCTGCAACCGAGCACGGTCGCTTCCCTGTTTTTCACCACGGCTCATACGCACCAACGGTTCATAACCAAGTAATTGGCCGGCTTCACCGATACTTTCGGTGCGAACCAACGCAGCACGCCAGCTTGTCAGAATGCCCTCCGCTTCGCTATAGCCGCGAAAAAGAAAATCAGTGACAACCAATTCAAGCACGGCATCACCTAAGAATTCCAAACGTTCGTTATGCTCGTGGACACTTTTACGGTGTTCGTTTACATAACTTCGGTGCGTCAAAGCAGTGACCAGAAGGTCAATGTTCTCAAACTCAAACCCAAGTTTTTCGCGGGCAAAATCTTGATACGGCGCTGTTTGCATACCACTCATCTCTTTTTCCTTATAATTTTTCTTGTCGAATACGCTTCATGGCCAGAAGCATTAGTTTACCGATGTCTTCATATTCAATCGCATCAAGTGCATCGTAAAAACTAAACCATTTAATGCCGTTCATCCAATCTTCTTTTTGGATTTCATTGCCATCGGTTTTGACGCGCATCAGATAGACTTGCTGGGAAATGAGGACCAACTTATCGACACGACGGTAGCGGAAATGGATTTTGCCCAGCCATCCCAGTACTTCGGTGTCTTTCAAGCCAGCTTCTTCGCCAATCTCGCGCTTAGCAGTTTGCTGAGCAGTCTCACCCTCTTCAATATGCCCTTTCGGAATCGTCCAGCGATCTTTATGGTCTTGAATCAATAGAAATTCAACTTCGCCCTTTTTATTACGACGGAATACAACACCCCCAGCGGTTGGCTCGCGAACAATTTCCTGAATAGATGGTTTTTTGTGATTAAAATATTTTTTAAACTTATCGAACTGTGGTGTTGCCATTGTCGGCTCCCTCAATAAGCGTGCGGTACGCGGTACCGAGTACCCCGTTCACAAACTTACTCGAGTTATCCGAACCAAACGCCTTGGCGAGTTCAACAGCTTCATTGATAACCACTTTTGGTGGTACAACTTTTGCTTGATGAAGAAGCTCGTACAGCCCCATACGAAGAATGGTGCGGTCAACACGAGCAATCTGTTCAATTGGCCAGTCGGGCGCAATAGGCTGAATCTGTTTGTCGATTGCCTCTTGCTCTTTCAAAACACCGTCGACGATAGTTTGCACAAAAGTCGTGTCGTCGATCGCTGTTTCATAGCGCTCAAGGTTACGAGTCAAAATCTCGGAAACGTCAGCAGTGTCGTCACCAGACTGTGTACGGAATTCGTATTCGTAGAGTGTTTGAAGTGCGACAATGCGACCGAGATGACGATTAGATGCCATAATGCGTTTGATTCTCTTTGATTATTGTAAATGTGTGTCAAAAAAATGACGAAAAAGCGAAAAAGGGCGCTGCTTATTACTTAGCAAGCGCCTTACCGGTTTCGCGGCGGGTAGTTTTAACTTTCACTGGTGACTTTGCGTTCACACGGCGAGCAAGCGCCAAACGCAAGTGGCTGCGGCGCAGACCCGTCTTTCGCGGGCTACTCTGCTTCTTTGGTTGTGCCATTCAAAGTGCTCCTTTTCCTAGGGGTTTATTAACTCTTGGGGTTCATTATACTATTTTTCGCGTTTGTACTCAAGGGGGATGCTATGAAAGATGGTTATGCTTTTTAAAGAAAATGTGATATGGTGGGGGTAATATGTCAGAAACACCACTTATTGACGAAGAAACAAACACAACTATAGAATATCCAGCCGACCCTTTTGCCGACGTAAAGGCGATGCAAGACAGTGTTGCTGCGGCGCAACGACTTAGTATGAATGAAGGCGAAAAGACCGCAACAACGGAAGCAACGCCATCTTCAGAGGATACCGATGAAGCACAAACGCGACTCAGGCTTACTCCGCGAGGTAAAGTTGCCGCCGTTACGGCACTCGCACTTACCGCCGGAGCGGTTGGTAGCGTAGGGTACTTGGCCGCTGAGAATTTACCAAAAGAGCCTGCACAAACAACCGAAACAGTTGAGGCCACTGTTCAGCAGGGTGATGGTCTCCAAAAAATCATCGAAGAGCATGTTCCTCAGGTTGCTTCAGGGCAGATGGATTGGCGTGATGTCGCCAACACTATTTCACACCTTCCTCAAAATAGCGAGCTACTACAGCCTGGACATATTTTACAACCAGGCGAAACAGTCACTATTCCTGTTTATACATCAGGTAGGTAGCGTCTACTTAGACGACGACGCTTACCAGCCGTCCCGGGACGTAAATCACCTTCTTCGGCTCACTATCCACAAACTTCATCACGTTTTCATGTGCCAAAGCTTTGGCTTTAATTTCTTCTGGGTCTGTGTCTTTCCCCACTTCAATCTCACCACGTAACTTACCGTTAACCTGCACGGCAATCGTAATAGTATCTTCGATAGTCAGCGCTTCGTCCCATTCAGGCCACAGTGCATTTTGCACCAAGCCATCGTGGCTAAGTTGCGACCACAATTCATCGGCCATGTGTGGCGCAAAAGGTGCAATCATTTGCACCAAGGCACCTAAAGCGTCGTGCCATACTTCACCCGAGAAACCATCAATCTTGAATTTATATAATTCGTTCACATACTCCATCAAGGCTGAGATAGCCGTGTTGAAGCTGAGGCGGCGGAAATCGTCGGTGACTTTTCGAATCGTTTTATGTTGTAAGACTCGAATCGCATCGTCGTTTTTCGTAACGTTTTTTTCAGCTTCTTCATATTGTTGGGTTAACGTCCACACACGGTTTAAGAAGCGGTAAATACCGGCAATCCCCCGAGAGTCCCAGCTTGCATCAAGCTCAATCGGGCCCATAAACAGCACATAGGTACGCAGCGCGTCAGCACCGTAACCTTGATCAATGACATCAAGCGGGTCAATCACATTGCCCTTACTCTTGCTCATCTTCGTGCCATCTTCGGCGTTAATGTAGCCGTGGTAAATTAGTTTCTTCACTGGCTCTTTAAAGTTCACCAAGCCCATGTCGTAGAAAACATGCGTCCAGAAACGAACATACAGCAAATGCGCCACGGCATGGTCGCCGCCAACATAAAAGTCGAGCGGGTTCCAATAGTTAATTTTTTCAGGGTCCCAGGCCCGTTCAGCATCGCGCGGGTCACCATAGCGAAGCAAGTACCAGCTTGAACAAGCGTAGCCGTCCATCGTGTCAGTTTCACGGAGGGCTGGCTTGCCGCACTCTGGACAGGTAGTGTTCACCCAATCAGTTGCACGAGCCAACGCAGACTTACCGTCACCCTTCGGTGCGTAATCTTCGATTTCTGGTAAGACAACTGGTAATTGATCTTCAGGTACCGCAACCGCGCCGTGTTCTTCACAATGAATAATAGGAATCGGTGCGCCCCAGTAGCGTTGACGGCTAATGAGCCAGTCACGCATTTTGTAAGTAGTTTGCGCATAGCCAAGGCCTTTTTCTTCAAGCCAAGCAACAATTGTCTCACGCGCACCACTCGTTGACGTGCCAGTGAAGTTGCCGGAATTGATGAGCACTCCCTCACCGTGGTAAACTTGTTCTTCGCCTTCAACGGGTGCTTCAATGACGTCAATAATTGGAAGCTTGTATTTTTCAGCAAAGGCAAAGTCGCGCTCATCATGTGCCGGGACGGCCATGACCGCACCGGTACCATACCCACCAAGCACGTAATCAGCTATCCACACAGGAACTTTTTCACCAGAGACGGGGTTAATAGCGTAAGAGCCGGTAAAGACACCTGTTTTCTCTTTCGTGTCATTGGTACGTTCAATTTCCGACTTCTTCACGGCCGCTTTAATATAAGCTTCGGCCGCTTCTTTAAACTCCCCGGTTGCGAGCTTCGGAGCAAGCGGATGTTCCGGAGCGAGCACAACAAATGTCGCACCAAAAATAGTATCAGGCCGCGTTGAAAAAACGGTAATCGCATCAGTGGCTGGGGCTGAAAGTAAGAAAGATATTTCCGCACCCACACTCTTGCCAATCCAATTAGTTTGCGCGGTTTTAATTTTTTGTGGCCAATCCAGGTCTTCGATTTCATCAAGCAACGCATCGGCGTATTCGGTAATTTTGAAGAACCATTGCTTCATCGATTTCTTTTCAACTAAGCTACCACAACGCCAACAATGGCCACCTTCAACTTGCTCGTTAGCAAGAACTGTTTTATCGACTGGGCACCACCACTGTAGGCTTTCTTTTTGGTAAGCCAAGCCGCGTTCAAATAATTTTGTAAAAATCCATTGGGTCCATTTGTAATAGGAAGGGTCGCTGGTGTTGATTTCACGCGACCAATCAATCGAGACACCCATGCGCTTAAATTGTTTCTTGAAGTTGGCGATATTTTCAGCGGTCACCTTTGCCGGTGCGGTGCCTGTTTTAATAGCGTAGTTTTCAGCTGGCAATCCAAAAGT
>DATMTU010000051.1:0-10061 GCA_035564035.1 Dongiaceae bacterium | reverse complement strand
GCTAAGTCCCCCGCCAAGAACATTACCTAAATCTTCGTTTTGGGCTTTAGCTATATCTTGGTTTCCAAAAATATTCATAATAGTTGCAGCTGGAATTGCAGCGATAAGTGCACCAATCCCCTGTTTAATAAGTGGGGTTGCGAGGTCAATCATAGCTTGAAAACCACCTAATTTTATAGCTGCCCAAGTCCCTGCTTTTAATATACCGACAATCGCACCACCAACCCCGGTTGCTCCAATAGCACCTTCGATAGACCCTGCGATAACCTGTGCCTCAGGGCTATTAATTGCAGCACATCCTGTCTTTACTGCATCACTATTAGCGAAGGCGGAAATCCCCTTTGTTGCGTCAATCGCGCTCTTGCCAGGGATGAATTTTGCCAATGACGCATCGGAAGCCGCTGATGTATTATCACCGAATATAACAGATTTTAATCCAGAAGCATCCATTGCCGACTTAGTCTTTGTTCCATTTGCCGTTATAGCTGTTGCTGTCAGGAGTGTTCCGATTGTTGCCATTGTCTCCGGTGACATATCCCCAGCCTTTAACATACTTGCTGCTGTGAGTACTAAGGTTGAAGCGAGAACAATCTCTTGCCTCATCTGATAAAGCCGAACGGCGTTAGCAAACATACCGGGTACATTGACAGCAACGCAGGCAGCGCCCGCGGCCATTAGGGCGGGGTCACCTGATTTAGCAATACGTTTTGCCGCGGATTGAGCTTCCTTTGTAGCTATATCTTCAATTTCACTTGTCACGGCTGATTTCGCCGCATCCTCGCTCGCCGCATTTTTAACGGCATTATCACTTTCCGCTCCATCGGCGATGGATTGAATACTTTTTTGCGGATCTTTTGAGTCAACCTCATTTGTTGTTTTTCCGGATCTATCAATCCCCTCTTTAGAATAGAAAAGTTTTTTAATAACTGAATCGGCATATCCCCAATAGCGCATATTATATGCAGTTGTAAAAGCCTTTCTAAACTCGCTATTTGAACCAAGTGTTTTGACGAAGTCTGTCGCTTTGATGTCTTGGCCATTAAAGCGATACGTTGTTGGTTTTTCATTCGGGAAACCGAGAAGTGTTTTTTTGATAGGATTTCCATCTTTTCCTACTGCATCGATACCGTTATCGCTCAGTCGCGAAAGGAGTGCATTTGAGGGCCGACTAAAACGGCAGGCTATTTTAACGATATTACATGAACCGGTGGTCATATCCCCACCGATTTTAGAGTCAATAACTTTATTAAGACGTTTGCTCAATATCGTATTCTGTGTATCTCGATTTGCGGTTGCTGTTTCGCCAAGATTTAAAAGTATTCCGCCAAGTGGTAAAAACCCACTAATAAAGAATAACGCGATACCGATAATACCGCCGCCTCCACCAATAAGTCCAACCCGCCGCGTAATTTGTGCACGGGTAAGTTTCTGTTTTCCGCCCTTACTACCGCTAAAAGTTGAACGAATCGGGCTCGCATTAATATTGTCCCCCTCTTGCTCCTGCTCGCGAACACTCGGTTCGCTGCCGGCTCCTGGGTTAAAATCACCCTGCTGTTCTGCGTCAGATACGGCTCGTAAATTTCCACGCGCTGGGCGATCCGGTGTTGTTTCTCCCCCGCCATCAATAACCCTTAAGTCGGGTCGTGTATCTGGTTCGATGTCGTAGTCTGGTTTTCGGGCCGGCTCCATAACTAGCCTTTATTATACGCCACCGGAACGGTTTTGTACCTCTGTTTGAAGCGCAGCTTGAGGATTAGTGGTAATCAGCTGTTGTTCGGTTGGGCTGGCCTGGATTTGAATATGGACGTGACTTTGGCCAGCAAAGAACAAGCCTTGCCCGATTGGGAAGTTCGCCAAGCGCTTCTTCTCTTCTTCGGTCAGTTTGAAAACGTCCGACAAAACATCAACAGCACTTGTTGATTGTTTTAAAAGGAGCTGCATTGAGGTGTTTGAAACGATTGCACGGCCCATCTTACTACTCATGAAGTCCTCAACGTCCTGAGTGATTGTGGTAAGGCCAAGGAAGTATTTACGGGCGCGTTTTGCCAGGCTAAACAGGAAATTTGCCGAGTCGTCATACTTCATCAGCTGCCACGCCTCGTCAACAATCAGCATGCGCTTTTTTTGGTCGGTACGGGTAATATTCCAAATGTGGCTCAATACAATGTACATAGCAATTGGGCGCAACTCATCTTCAAGGTCACGAATATTAAAGACCACCATTTGGTTATTGATATCAATGTTTGATTGTTGGCTGAAAATACCAGCAAAGGTACCGGTCGTGTATTTACGGAGCCGCTGTGCGAGTGATGGCCCACTCCCGCCCATATGGAGCAAAGTATCGTACAAGTCCGAAATAGTTGGCGGTGTTGAATTGTGTGTGAGTGGGTCGCTCGTAATACCAACACGAGCGTAAGTATCGATGAGCGCTTGGTCAAGGTCGGCTTCTTCGGCAGGCGTTAAAGCGGACATAGCAACACCAGCAGCGGTTACCTGCGAACCACCAAGCATCAAACGGAACAAACCATGGAGTGTCACGAGGTTAGCGCGCAGTGCGTCATCGGCTTCATCGGTATCAATCACGCGTGGCAAATCAAATGGGTTAATACGGGTTTGCGAGTTAAGACTAAGGCGAATATAAGCACCGCCAACTGCATCGGCTAGTTTTTGGTACTCATTTTCCGGGTCAATAATAATAACCTCAGCGCCCAGCATCATACTCCGTAAAGCTTCGAGCTTCACGGTAAACGACTTACCGGCACCAGACTTTGCAAAGACGGCCATATTGGCGTTCTCTAGCTTAAAGCGGTCAAAAATCACCAAGCCATTATTGTGCATGTTAATACCGTAGAGAATACCCTGGTTGTCGGTCAGGTCGGCACTGGTGAATGGGAAGCTGGTACTAATAGCGCCGGTGTTCATGTTGCGACGAATTTGCAATTGGTCGGACATTTGTGGTACCGAACTATTCAACCCCTGCTCTTGCTGCGATGAGGCAACTTTACTAAAGACCATTTGTTGGCCAAAGATTGTTTCAACCTTTTGTTGCACGAAATTAAGTTCATCCATACTGTCGGCCCAAAGGGTGACATATAAACCAAAACGGAAGAACCGCTCGGCACCTACCTGGATTTGATCACGTAATTCCTCGGCGTCGTTAATTGCCGCTTCGAGGGCTGGGTCACGCACTCTTCCCTTTTCGCTGTTAATCGCCGCGCTAGCTTCGAGCTGGGTTACCTTTTTACGAAGGTTATTCAAGACAACCTGGCTTTCAACTGGGTAGATATACATACTGACATCGAGCACTTCGTCGATATTAATAAGTGAACTCAACCAGCCGGTGTAAATCTCGCGGGGGTAGCCGTATACATAAAGTGTTCGGCCGTACTTTGTGCCAAGGCGGAAGTATGACGAGTGAATCTCGATACTACTTGGCGCAATCAGGTCACGGAGTGTCGAAACCCCTTTTAAGAAAGCCTGTTCAACCTCTGCCTGCTCGCGAGCTCGCTGCTCATTAGCGATATCAACAGCTGATTTTTGACGTGCCATTATTGTAGTCCTCCAGTTGGCGCTGGGCCGGGTGCTTTCTTCACAAAGGTAGTTGCCGTGTTCTCAAAGTTACCTAAGGGCTGACGAACGGCGGTATCGGGGTTGTAGTAGTTGTAGTACAGCTCACCCAATGAGCGTGTATCAAGCTGTATACTTTGGACACCTAACTGGAACAGCCCGGCCATGACGCTATCGACGCGGTTTTTGATTTCATCCTTTGCCTTTTGGTAGGTCGCGGTATCGATGTGGGTAATGGTATTTTGTGGCTTGGCAAAGAGTTTTCCAAAGAAACCCTTCCCTTGTTCAAGTAGGTTGGCGGCATCGCCCCTTGGGAAATACGGAATCACAATATAAAATGACTTCTCCATAATGTTTGCCTCATCAGCCAGCGCGTCGATGAAGTTAATGTAATCATCCATAAGCACACCAAGCAGCATATTATCCTGCGAGCGACGCAGATCGATTAGTTTTTCAATGTAAGGCCCAATATCAACCCGTTGTGAACGGACGAGAATCTGGATTGGGAAATTCAGCGAGTTGAGGAAGTTTTGGTAACTATATTCAACCCCTTCCCTTTCGCGGTCGCTCATGAGGTCGAAGTTGATTGATTTACAGGCGATAACTGAACGGAATGAACCATCGTTCATGATAACCATGTTGTCACGTACTTCAGAGAGCTGAAGGGTGCTTTGGGTCGAGTTCGGGTTTTTCGGCGTCGGCTTAGTTGCGCCAGGCTGGCCGGAACCAAGCGGCCCAGCGGTTTGCATTTGTGGCTGGCCCATAGGCTGTTGGCTTGCCATTGGTTGCCCTTGCATTTGCGGTACGCCAACAGGACCCTGTGCCGGTATTTGACCAGGTTGTGGAGCCCCGGGTACTGGGGGTTGGTTGTACGGAGAATTATTTGGCGGCATGCCCCTAGTTCGTCCCACTCCTTTAGCTGATTATCTTAACGAAGCGAAATGACCACTTCTTCGGACTCTTCGGCTTTTTTGTGGAGCCGCTGAGCCTCGTGTGCAATCGTCTCGATAGATAAATCAGGGTTGTTTGCAAGGTTCATTATACCAGCAGTCAGGGCTGCATCGCTAGTGGTTGTATCGTTTTGTGCTTTATTTGCGTCATCTGCTGGCGTCGTTGCTGGTGTTGCTGGCGCTGTCACGATATCATTCACCGCTTGGTGGGCTACATCATTTAGTGGTTGAATCACTGCCTGGTGAATGGTTGGGTATGGGTTGTAGTGCGGTGGAATAGCTGGCCCCACTGGTGCTGTTGCCCCTAGATTAGAGGGCTGAACGATTGGCTGTGGCGACGGTTGCGCCTGCGGTTGTGATGGAATCGCATACGTTCCATTTGGTGGCGCTACTGGTGGTTGCGGTTGGGTGGCTTGTACCATGCGCTGACGTGCTTCTTCGCGCATACGTTCAGTACTTTGCGACATCATTTGATCGAAAGTATGAGCAACGGCTGTGTTGGTATCAAGTACGTCTGTCGCACCTTGTGCTTCAAGGTAGATATCATTATTCATTGCCGTACCAGGTACTGCCCCAACACCACGAATCGCCCAGCCCTGCGAGTCGACAATATCGGCAAGGTAACTTAAGCGTCGTTCGGCTTCATTTTGTGATAAGTCTTTGGTGCGCTGCACTTCAACTACTTTCGGTGCGGTAATTTCAATCAGTGTTTCAATGCCTTCAGGGTCCCATAGACGACGGTGTGGTTTAAGGTAAAACGAAACCATTGCGGCCAGGTAGATCTCCATAGGCTGGTCTTTTCGCAGCGGTAAAGCAAGCGCACCGAAGAAAACAATAACGGGTAATGGAATAATTGCTAACCCAACAAATAATCGCGATAATCCCCATGCAATCGCAATCGCCCCAGCTACAATCAGCAGGTAGATAAACTGACGAAAGCTAAACGGCCCGATGAGCTTATCGTCAGCTTCGACGTCTTGGGGGACTTTGTAGGTGGCCATAGTTTAAGTATACAATAGTGGTTTAGTTTATAACTTTGCTACCAAGAGACTATCATGTAATAGAGTTTGCAATGTCTTCCATAAGTTTTGCAATCTCCGGTGTTGGCTGAGCAATATTCGGGTTACTTAGGTGGGCACGGATATCATCGCGAAGCTTCTGAAGCTCCGGCCCTTTAACCGGCATAGCCTGTATGGCAATACGCATCTTCTGTAGTTCGTCGGCGGTTGCGCCAGCAGCACTGGCCGCACCTACCTTACCCTTATTCAAACGATCAGCAACCTCGCCCATAAACGTTCCAGAGAATGACCCATTCTTTAATTGAGAAATAGCTCCCCCACCAAGTGACACGGGTTTACGCGACCCTACATCAGCCACGAACTGTTGCTGCAGAGCGACTCCTGCCGATGAGCCGGCTTGTGAAGCGGCGTAGTCAAGCGCTGCATAAATTTCATCATCAGTTCCAACCTCAACGATACGGCCCAGTGCGGCAGCTCGAGCCTCGTCAGATAGAGTACCGTTCTGGTATTGTGCAACTAATTCAGCATTTGACTTGCCTGTAAGTAATGTCTTCTCTGCTGTAATTGCTTTTGTTGCTGCGTCGTTTACTACTGCCTGTGCTGAAGCCCGTACGGAGCTTTGAGCGCGCTCACCACCGATGCCTGCCGCATCTTCTAATAGGGCTGAATTAGCAGGGTTTTTGATCTGCTGTGCATACTCGTATTGCTGTAAGCGGCCAGCAATATTTGTCGCTTCGGAATTAACAGCTGAAGTTATGTGACCTTCATGTAGTTGATGGGCAATTGCCATATCACCTCCAGCACGGGCTGCTGCTTGGGCGGCAACAGCTTGGTCACCAGTACGTTCAGCTTGTGCGTAGAGTGTCGCAGCCTCGACTGCAGCCCTGTTGGTTGCTCCTTTCGCATTTTGAAGCTCAACATCCGCTACCTTAGCTCGGAGCTTTAAGTCAACAGGAGCATGGTTCTCAAAGTGAGCATGCTCAAGGTCTTCGCTGATCTTCGTCTCTAGCTGTGCGTCATGAAGTATCTGTCCTGCCGCCTGTCCTGCCGCGGATGTCTTATGGCCACGTTGAATAGCTTCATCGTTTGCCTTCGTAAGGGTCTCATCGACATGTTTACTACGGCCAAAAGCATTCATAGTACCACCCACCATTCCAGCTGATGCGCCGCCTAACCTACTCATTAGCGTTTCACTACCATCTCGCCTATATCGGCGTCTAATATTACCGCTCTGTATATTACTTTTTGCTAACCCAAGTTTTCGATTAGCTATTGGGTTCGTTAACTTCTTTATGCCACCGATAGCACGTTTTCCAGATGCCTGTATTTTTCCAGCCCATCCAGCCAGTTCAGAGCCACTGAACTTACGAATAAGTGTGAACAGGAAGAAGAACGGAAGAACCATAACAAGCTGGCCGATAATAATTGCAAGTCCTGTTGCTACCGGATCCTTGGTTGTACCCGCGGTAGATGTAATAGCAAGCCCAGCAATTTGGGCTCCACCAAATACGATAGACACCAACGGAAACATTGTGAGCATAGTCAGAAGAAGTTGGCTCCACTTCTTAAAGTAGCGCTCGGTGTTTGGTAGAAGCATGGCAGCAAAAGCAAGCGGTGACACAAGGATGAGAATAACGACCATTGCTTGACGGGCAATTAATAGAAAAGCGACGATGAGTACAGCTAATACTGCTGCAAGAAGAAGAGGAATAACCAGAAGAGCTAGTGCTATGATTGCCTCTGGCCCTGCTGCAACGACAAGCCCTGCGGTAACGGCTGCCGCTCCAGTTACTAGGGCGCCTCCCGAGATAGCGATTGCATCACCAGCCAATAATGCCGTTACGATATTACCCCAGTTCTGGCTAAGGTCACCAATATTCATTTGGTCTTTTACGTTAGCGAGTGCATCATAAATTCCCTGTCCGGCGATATTTGAAACATCAACTGCTACAGCGCCAATCCAATATGATACGTTCACTAATACTGCAGCGATGACGAGTTTTGGAAGAGTCTTCTTTACCCCGTAGTTTGAAACTCCGGCACCAGTGAGCTGTGAGAAGATAATAATAAGGAATAATATGACAAATACCACATTAGCGAATGAACGCATGACACCCCATGCATTGTATACACCGTTCCTTCCGTCACTAACATTGGTGTTGAGCGGAGGTACGGTCAACATTTGTTTAATAAGGCCGTATACTGCATCAACCGTTTTTGCGAGGAAATTCGCAGCTGTACAGACAATCCAGCCTACCCCATCAATAACACACGATGTTTTAGTAGCTCCCGGTGCTACACAAGCCCCACTACTATCCTGAGATTGACCAGATGGACAGTTGTTTCCGGATGATTGACCAGTATTGGCGCTATCGGGGTGTTGTATAAGCCATTGAGCATACGCATCTGCATATTTATTAACCCCGTCGGCGATGTCGGCACAAGTTTTCTGTAATAAATTTGGGCCCTTTTGCGTGGTAACGTAGCGGTTAGTATCACGCTTAACACCCTCATAAGTAATACCTTTAGCTGCTACTGCACCACTACTATCTAATGTCCGTACAGTATACTTGAAATTTGGTGCTGGATTTGTTGATGGTTTTGGACTACACCCTGTCATAAAGGCGGTCTCATAGAGTATATACCACTGGGGGTCGGTAATTGTCGGTTCAGTACCGCCAAACACTTTCTTCACGACGGCGTCATGAAACTTACCGGCAGTGCTATCAATTGTACCGAAGTCGCCATTGCCAGTTTTACAAGATGATCCATTTGAACGAGTGCTAACGAATGAGCAAAGTAACTCTAAAGAATCTGAATACCCCCAGGTCGAAGTTGCCGACTTCACGATAGAGGTACAGAGTGTTTGCCCGTCATTTGCGTCTCCCTGGTTGATGTTAGGGTCTAGATATGAAGCAGGCCTCACATATGTAGAGAAGTCGATAGCATTCCAGGTGGTGTTGGATCGGAACCAATCTCCGGATTTTGCGTGTGCTTCCGTAATAGCAGTTCCAGCCGCTAGGAAGCCGCCACTATCCGCAAGTTCTCCGAACCCATTGGCATTTGAATCTTGAATACATGACTGTAAAGAATATAAATATGAAATAGAGAGGGCTTGCTTTCTCAAGTCATCTGCAGAGCTAGCTTTTGCTGTTTGGCTAAGAGGCGCGATGATTAATGTTGTAGCCATAAGGAACGCCAATAGCGATAGGCTTAATCGATGCCAGTTCTTCTTACTATTTAACGAAGAAAGGTACAACCTAACGGATTGTACCTTTCTTTTTATAAGGAACTTTTGAAATAAAGAGTAAGATGGTGTTCGTTTTCGGTGCATAACCTGTGATTATTTAACCACAGCCAGTATGCTTTGAGAAGGCTACGCCTTGACCAGTAGTAATCTTTAATTGTGCCAGAGGATATTAGCTAGCTTCCAGCTTCCATCTACCTTCTGGAGCTCAAGCTGACCAATCAACTTGTTGCCATCAATACTGTGATGATTCGGATCGAGCTGTACTGCGCGATTTTGACTAGCATTGGTATGTTCCACTGCTTGTATAGAGAGTGTGGCTGTTGTGTCGGTTGAGCTAACCTCACTAACTTGTTCAACAGTAATAGTACGACGGTAGGGTTCTTTATCTGCAGGGTCGCCACTCTTATAAGTAAGAAGCCAACCGTTGAGAGTACCTGTATTGATAGTCTGATCTGCCTCCGCTTGTTGCCTAAGCGTTGGGTTTTTCTCCCAATCTGGTACATATAATGCACTTGTGAAGGTTTTAGCAATCTCTGCGGTAACAGGTTCAATAGGTGTAGTACCTCCACCGTCTTTAATCCAGGTATGCTGGAAGGTGTCGGACTCACCGGCATTTGCCCAATCTGTCATGCGATCCTCAAGCAATGTCTTCGCGGCATCTTGAGCACTAAGGCTGTCTGGGATAAGAAGTTCTGAAACAGTATATATATGCTCAGGGGTTGTTACAATTTTAGTGCTTGGTGAAGTTTCTGGTTGGCTCGTCGCCTTATTGTCAGGCTCTGGTACGTTGGCTTTATTTTGATTATCTACCGCGTTTTTGATGCCAACCCCTGCCCCACCGACAATAGCAACCCCGGCAGCTGCGGCAACAATTTTGTGCCATAGTTTGAAGCCGCCAGGACGTTGAGTTGATTGCTCGGGTTTACTTGCTTCAACGGCGGTGCTAATAGGTTGAACAGGTGCAACACCTTCAACACCAGTTGTTGTAAACCCCTGTACTGTTAGGCCCTCTGGAAGTTCAGGTTGAATTGGGCGGTCTGGATTCTCGTCATCGGCGACGACTGACCTAAGTGGAGCGTCGAATTCGCGAAGTGGTGCTTCGCGCATTTCATCAGGTAAATTTTTATTTCCAGAGTGTTCAACGTCTGAAATGCCAATGTTTGTTTTTTCTGGTGTACGGTCTGGTGTTTGATCCATCGAAATATGGTTCCTTTATTTACGCTAATTCACTATTAAATCGGGCGTTGTTTACGTACGTTTCCGTCTGGTTTATAT